>CAZSXX010000144.1:0-9363 GCA_964611245.1 uncultured Verrucomicrobiota bacterium
GAAACGGTGAGCGCGATGCGCAAGGACGTGACGGCCAAGTGTTACGGCGGCGACATCAGCCGGAAACGCAAGTTGCTCGAGAAACAGAAGGAAGGCAAAAAGCGGATGAAGCAGTTCGGCTCCGTTTCCATCCCGCAGGAAGCGTTCATCGAGGTCTTAAAAGCGTGATCATCCACTGGTTCCTTTCCAAGACGGTTCGACAGGCGTCGGACATGAAGCGGCAGGTCCGATCGCTGTTGAATGAGCAGCGGGACATCCTGAAGCCGGAGGCGATCGCGACTATCGAACAGGCAATTGTTTCGATGGACGGAATTTTGCGGGCCAACCCGGGAAAAAAGGCCGTCGCGGCGGAAATGGAACGGTTGGAAACCATTGCGAACGCGAATCTTAGGCCGTATCCATCGGCTTCGATGCGGGAGAATGTGAAGGAAATCATGGTCGCGATCACGACCATCATGGCGTTCACGACGTTTTTCCTGCAATTGACCAAAATTCCGACGGGTTCGATGCAGCCAACGCTTTATGGGATCACTGAGGAAAACCTTCTGGACCAGCCGGAGGTGAAGATTCCCGGGTTGCTGGGGCGACTGAAGGATTATTGGGTCTGGGGCATTGAGTATGAGAACTTTATCGCGCCGGTGGATGGGGAATTCGAGGGGAGCGAGCCGGCCCGGACGTTGCTGCCGTTCGTGAAGAAGCAGCGTTTCCGGTTCGCGGGCGAATGGCACACGATCTGGTTTCCGGCGGACAGCTTGTTTGGAGGGACGGATTACCGCGGCGGCGGACGGGCGGTGATTCGGTCGGGGGTGGTCAAGAAGGGAGAATACGTCTTTAACGTGAAAGTGGTGGCTGGGGACCATTTGTTGGTGGACCGGTTCACTTACAATTTCCGGCGGCCTGAGCGGGGAGAAATCATTGTTTTCAAAACGCGCGGGATTCAGGGTTTGCCTCAGGACCAGCTCTACATCAAGCGGTTGGTGGGATTGCCGGATGAGAAAATCCAGATCGGGAACGACCGGCATTTGATTGTCGATGGGCGGCGTCTCGATGCCAATGAGCCTCGTTTTGAGTATGTTTACAGCTTTGACCATCGGGCCCGGCAGGATCCGTTCTTTGAGGCCAACAAGCCGGGGTTGAGTTCATCCGAACGGATGGACATCCTGACGGCGGCACACCGGAAACCACCGTACCGTGGGCATGTGAACGACAAGGTGGCGCGGAGCGTTTATGGCTACACCGGGACGCTGGCGCCGCAGTTCCTGGACGAGAATTCGGTTTATCAAATCCGGCCGAAGCATTTGCTGGCGATGGGCGACAACACGCTGAACAGCGCGGATGGGCGGGTGTTTGGGGATTTTGACGCGCGGAATTTGATTGGGAAGTGCTGGTTCATCTATTGGCCGTTCACGGAGCGGTTTGGGTGGGGATACCGGTAAGGGCGTTGGGAGGTGCAAATTGATTGGCGAAGGTGGTCCGGCGCAGGTTGGACTGTTTCGCACAATATATGCTAAACGCTGGTGCAGTGGAAAATAACTGCGACATTTCAAACGGCCTGACATTGTGCGACGGCCGGGCCGGGCTTTTGAGGCAAGCGGAGCGGAGCGTTGCGGAGCTCAAAGAATTGATTGCGGATTTGCAGGTGGCAACGGCAACGCTTGGTTTGAAATACCATGCGTTGGTTTGTTTCCTCCGGGAAAACAAGATCACTGATTACACGGCGCGGGAATTGATGCGGAAAGGGGGCATGCGCAAGGAAAGGATTTCCGAAGTCTTCCGGGTGGTGCGGGGTCCGCAGGACGTGGTTGAGGCCCTTGGCAAGCGTCTGATTGGGTTTAAGGCGGCCATCAAGGCGGCGCGGCTGCGTGAAAGTGTGCAATGTGGTGGGCGTGCCTTCCGGGTTTGGCGCCGGTTCCTGACAGCGTTCCGGGGCGTCGTCGAGTCCCATTTGCGGGAAAGCAGCCTGACGGCGGATGACAAGCCGATCGGGCGGTTGCGTTGTTATGATCGGCTCTTGAAAAGCGGCGAAAGTGTTGAGTTTCAGTGCGGGGCGTTTTGGGTGGTGGTGCGGCGCGAGGAGCCGGGCATGTTCAGCGTCTCGAAGGCGGACAAAGAGGAGGGGTTGCGGTCGGTCCGGGAGCATTGGGGCTTGGCCGAAGGGATGGCGGAATGATCATCCGGCTGCCGGGAACGCTCGGCGCGTTCCGCAAAGAGGCGCAAGGGCGGCTTTTGGTCCCGATTTCGCTTTGCGCCGCGTTGGCGGGGGTTTCCCGGCAGCGGGTCTATCATCTCATGGATTCCGGGCGGGTCTGCAAGATCGTCTGCATGGGGTGGGGCTTTGTGGATTTGAGTCAGCCTTCCGACTGGTTGAAAGGTCGCGAAAAGGGGGAGACGGCGCGGACGCCCGCGTGAGCGGGCGTCGCGCCGCCTATCCTTGTTTACTTATTGAACCATTGCTAATTGGGCTTTTCGAGTCCGCGTGGCCATCCTGCGGTGAAGCGGGCCGGAAGCGGTCGTTGTTGGACCATTGCTAATTTCCCGTTCCGCGCGAGCAACGCGAGCGCGGCGGGCGGGTGGCCCGATGGGCCGGGCCCGGCGGGCGCATGCGGGGTGCGATCTGAGCGACCAACGGAAGCGGTGTCCTTTGGCGTCGTTGAACCCAGCGCGGGGGCGTCAAACGGCCTTTGGTGTCCTGATCGACCACCGGAAGCGGTGTTTTGCGCTTCCAATGGCACCCAAAAAAATTCTCCCTCTCCGGGAATTTTTTTTACGCGCCGTCCGCGCCAGGACTAAAAGGCACCTCGAAAGCGACCAGTGGCGTCCTGAGGGTCCGGGCCTGGAACGTTCCGCCGGGCTCCATCGAAGCCGGGGAATTTCATCTCTAAAAGGCTCCGGGTGGGGCGTGGAAGGGTTCAGGCGGCTTCCGTTTGCCATCAAGGGGTTCGGGCAATGCGTTGGCCGGGCCATTGTTCGATGTGTCAAAGATTCTTTGGCATGGCGAAGAGTTACGCTGTGTAACTCAGGGGTTGACAGTTTGTCCGGGGGGCGGTAGGACGGGCGCAATGAAAACCAATGAAAACGGCGGCGGCGGGCCCGCGCCCGCGCCGTTCGCACAATATATGTTATATTTCATTAAGATCCGGTGAGTTTCCCCGCTCCGGGATGGATTCGGATTCTGGATTGAGGTGGCGCGTTCTTGCATCTGGGGTGGTGGCCGGTAAGATGCCCGCGTTCCCGCCGAGCAGTCACCAATTGGATGGCGGCGAATGATTGGATGAACGAGAGTCAATTAAGCCGGAGGTTAGCCAAGTTGTTGGGATTGGCTGCCTGCGCGTTTGCTTTGGCCAGTCCAGCAATGGGTCAAGGTGGGAAGAACATTGTGGTCTGGGACTCGGGCCGGAATTCGGCGAAAGCGGTTGGCGTGGAGGACCGGAGGGAGTGGAAAGCGGTGCCTTCGGATTTGATGAGTCTCGAAAAGGATCCTGCCAAAGCGGCGTCGGACCCTGGGTATTATGGGCGGGAGTACCTTTTCATTGGTGATCCGGTCGTTGAGAACAAGCATTTCATCGCCGCGTTTTCCGCAAAAAGCGGTCGAATGACCATCCATGGCAAAGACTTGCGGAGGATCGGGGAAGTCAGCCTGCTGGGTGGCGGCCCGATCGGTGGATTTGACCTGGTCCGCAATGCGGCGGATGAGGTGATTGTCGATGTGGTGGACGGCAAAACGGCTGGGGCGGCGCGGTTCACGTTCGGGAAAGGCGCGGTCATTGAGGTGA
The DNA here is from genome assembly GCA_964611245.1 of uncultured Verrucomicrobiota bacterium. GTDB lineage: Bacteria > Verrucomicrobiota > Verrucomicrobiia > Limisphaerales > SXQI01 > CAZSXX01. Next base: position 3,774 of record CAZSXX010000144.1, read on the forward strand.
AGCCCTCGGACCGGCAGGCGGGGATTCGGTGGGAGGGGGGGATCGAGGTTGGAATTGTGCCTGGGTTTGTGGGGGATGACCTTTTGTTCGATGGAGCGACCGACGGGGAGGCGCTTGGGCTGCCGACCGACAGCTTTTTTGTGGGGCTTTTGTCGGGCGAGCAGGATGTTTTGGTGATGACCTGGCCGAGGGGCGGGCAGATGTTGTGGATGACGCGGGCGGGTGAAAAGGATGGGAAACGGCCCATTGACGGCGCGGAGTTGGAGACGGACGGGAAGGGCGCATACCTGGCCGTTTTGTCGGCGCCGGGAATCTGGCATCGCGAGCCGCTGAGTTCGGCGTTTTTGGAGAAAGATGTGGAACTGAAGTGGAGCCCCCCCTACCCCGCCAAATGGCAGACACAGTTGTGGGAAGGGAACGTGAGGACGGCGTTCGCCTTTCGTGAAAACAAGGGGACGATCTGGCGCGGGGTACCGGGGATGTACAATTATCCGGCCTGGTTTGAGGATGGGAAGGCGCGTTTTCATTTGAGCAAAAAAGTTCCGCCGAAGGGCGAGGCGATCATTTACTTTTTGGAGGGGCACGACACGCCGGGGGCGACGCCAGTGGACATTTTGAAGGAGACGCTGGGGCGGGCGGAAGCGGAGAGGATTCTGGATGTGGCGGGACGGCGGTTGCGGACGCACCATGGGAAAAGCGGGTCCGGGGTGCATCGGGCGTGCACGTGCGGCTACACGGAGGCGATCCAGGAAGTGTTCAAGGCGGGCCAGGAGGCGTCGAAGCGGAGCTACATCGACCAATCGGTGAAGGACATGATCTTTTTCGTGGAGCGGCACATGGAGAGGATTGATGAGTACCGTGAGTTTGCGGCGGAGTTGGGGAAGTTTTTTGAGTCGAAGAAACGAGCGCAGCCGGGGCTGACGGAGTATTTGGAGGAACTGGAGCCGCTGGCGCGGCAGATTCCGGACGAGTTTGAGAACCAGCAGGAGAACATGAAATCGCTGGCGTTCGCGGCGGACTTGGCGGAAAAAACGATGGCGTTGACGGCGAAGGTTGACCCGGGAAACATGGAAGCCTACATGGACTTGTCGAAGGCCTGGAGGGCGATGGGCGGGGCGCAGGATTATGTCGTGGCCCAATACCATGTGCTGGCGCGGAAGCTATTCCAGGAGGCGGGACACCTCGCCGCGACGAAGCCGGAGGCCATGGGGGTGGCGGCGGAGATCCGGGAGCGCTGCCGGAAGATTCTCCGCAATCCCGACGGCTACGAGATCTGGCCGAATTATTAGGAGATTCGGAGCGCGCTGTTTTCACGTGATGAGACTTTTAATCCAAATCCTGCTGTTGTGCCTGGTCCTGCGGGCCGGAGCCGGGGAGGCGCCGTTGGCGGAAATGGTCGAGATCAAGGGCGAGCAATTCAAAATGGGAGACCGGGCGGAGGCGGACGCGACGCCGCACGACGTCGTGGTGAGCGGGTTCCTGATGGACAAATTCCTCGTGACGCAGGAGCTGTTCCAGAAGGTGATGGGGACCAACCCCTCGCGTTGGAAGGGCGCCAAAAACCCGGTGGAGCAGGTGCGGTGGTCGGACGCGGTGAGGTTTTGCAACAAGCGGTCGGAGATGGAGGGCCTCAAGCCGTGCTACAACGAGAAGACTTGGGAGTGCGATTTCACGGCGGATGGTTACCGGCTGCCGACGGAGGCGGAATGGGAATATGCGTGCCGGGCGGGGACGACGACGGATTATTTTTTTGGGCCGACGCCGGACAAGCTGAAGGACCACGCGTGGTTCGACAAGAATTCCGGGGGGCGCCCCCGCCCTGTCGGGCAAAAAAAAGCGAACGCGTGGGGGTTGCACGACATGGCCGGGAACGTCTGGCAATGGTGCCACGATTTTTACAAGGTTGATTATTATCTCGAATCGCCGAAGCAGGATCCTCGGGGGCCGAAGACCGGCCAGAACAAGGTGGTGCGCGGGGGGGCGTGGCGGTTCAGCGACGACAATTGCCGGTCCGGCTACCGGTACAATGAAAGCCCCGGATACGCGGATGTCTGCTTTGGATATGACATTTATGGGTTCCGGTGTGTCCGCAATTTGCCCGCCCCCAAATAATTGACATGAAACGCTCCCTACTTCTTCTGGTGACGGTGATGGGCTTGAACGCCGCCGCCGCCGAACTGCGCGACCAATTGACGCGGCAGCACGGCAAAATCGCGTACGAGACCTACGTTGACAACAACTGGGAACTCTTCGTGGTGAACGCCGACGGGTCCAACCCGGTGAACCTGACGCAGTCGCCCGGGGTGCACGAGCATTACCCGCAGGTGTCGCCGGACGGCTCAAAGATCTGCTACACGGTGGACAGCGGCGAGGGGCGCGAGACGGTCCGCTCGTTGTGGGTGATGGACAGCAATGGGAAGAACCGGAAGAAGCTGGCGGAGCAGGCGCGCGAGCCGTTCTGGGCGCCGGACAGCAGCACGATTGGATTCCTGCCGCAGGAATATCCCAAGTTCAACGTGATCGATTATTACACGAAAGGGATGAGCTTCTACGACCTGAAGACGGGGAAGATTGAGCCGCACCCGAACACCGCGAAGCTGCACCACCTTTACAACCCGAGTTTCGCGCCGAACGGAAAATGGATCGCGGCGACGGTGCATGCGGGGATGGGGTTCGACCATGCGATCCTGCTGATCGAGCGGCATGGCGACCGGATCATCAACCTTGGGATTCCGGGGTGCCGGCCGGCGATTAGCCCGGATGGAAAGCAGATTGCATGGGGGCCGGGGGACCATGAAATCGCGACGGCTCCAATCGACTTGGAGGCGGAGAATCCCAAAGTTGGGCCGTTGCGGGTGGTGATCAAGGACGCGAAGAAAAAGATTTACCACGCGGATTGGTCGCCGGGGAGCGATTTCCTGAGCATCAGCCGGGGGCCCGAGGGACAGGGGGACCTTTCCAAGCCGGGGACGTTCCAGTCGGCCTGCGAGATTGTCGGAATTTACGCGAAGGATTGGAACTTGATTGCGGTTTCGGCGAAGCGGGAGGGAGTCCTGGATTTGAACGCGGCGACGGCGGCTGATTACGCGACGCTGACCACGAACGGGCTGAGCAACAAGGAACCCGCGTGGTTCATGCCGCGCCCATGAAGTTGCCCGGATTCCTTTGGGCCTGCCTGGCGCTGTTGCTGTCCGGTTGCGGCCCCTCCCCTGCCCCACCGGCGACCGCCAAGGGCATGCCGCGGGCCGCGGGGAGCGTGACTGAGTTCACCACTGGGTCGGGCGTCGCGATGATTTATTTGCCGGGAGGCGAGTTCACCATGGGAAGCAGCCAAGGCGGGGCGGATGAAGCGCCTCCGCATCGGGTCACGCTGACGGCCTTCGCGATGGACAAATTCGAGGTCACCGGAGAGATGTTCGCGAAGGCGCAAATGCCGAACCCCTCGCGGTGGGGAGACAATCCGAAGCGGCCGGTGGAGCGGGTGCGGTGGCGCGACGCCAAGCAGTATTGCAACGAGCGGTCGCTCTTGGAGGGCCTCCAACCGTGCTACAACGAGAAGACGGCGGATTGGGACTGCGATTACAGCGCGAGCGGATACCGGCTGCCGACCGAGGCGGAGTGGGAGTACGCGTGCAAGGCGGGAACGGAGGGGGACTACGATTTTGGAGGGGCGGACAAGCTGCGGCAGTTTGGATGGGTGGCGGGGAACGCGGATGAAAAGACGCATGTGGTGGGGCAGAAAAAGCCGAACCGCTGGGGGATCCACGATTTGTACGGGAATGTGTCCGAGTGGTGCGAGGATGTGTACAGCCCGGAGTATTACCAAAAAAGCCCGGCGGTGAATCCTCCCGGGCCGACGAGCCCGGGGAAGGATGTGCTGCGGGTGATGCGCGGGGGATCGTGGAAATCGACGCCGGAGATGGCCCGGTCGACATTCCGGCAGGGGCAAAAGACGGGGGACACGGACGCATGCTTTTTCACGGACTACTGCGGGTTCCGCTGCGTGCGGCGGATTTCTCCGGAGGAGTTGGCCAAACTTAAGACGAAATAGCGGCGATGCTTTTCCACACCTGGCCGTTCCTCGTTTTCATCCTGATCGTCCTGCCGGTGTTCTTCGCGCTGCGGAAGACGCGCCTCTGGATTCCGTGGCTGATGGTGGCGTCCTATTTTTTCTACGGGTGGTGGAACCCGTATTACCTGCTGCTGGTGGTTTACTCGACGGCGCTGGACTACACGCTGGTGGCGTTGATGGACCACTGCCCAATGGACGCGGCGGACCGGCCCAAAAAGGATCCCGTGCTCCAAGCCGCGTTTCTGGCCGCCTCGGCGCTGACGTTGGGGTGCGTGGCGGCGGCCTTCGCGGGGCCGGCCACATTGCGGCCGACGTTGATTTTGTTCACGGGATTGTGCGGGTTGATGGCGTTCGGGGCGCTGCGCCGGAGCCGCCGGGCGTGGCTGGCGGTGAGCATCATCAACAACCTGGCCCTGCTGGTGTTCTTCAAGTACGCCGGTTTTGGGATCGAGAATTTGAACGTGCTGTTCGAGCGGATGAGCTGGGGCTACCGCCTGCCCGACCCGTCCACGCTGATGCCGTTCAACTTTCCGTATCTGCTGCCGGTGGGGATTTCGTTTTTCACGTTCCAGTCGCTCAGTTACACGATTGATTATTACTTTGGGAAAGTGCACCGGGAGCGGAACTTCCTGCGCTTCGCCACGTTCGTCTGCTTTTTTCCGCAATTGATGGCGGGGCCGATCGAGCGGGCCAAGCATCTGCTGCCGCAGTTCACGGCTTTTCCGACGATCCGGCTGCAGAACTTCACCGACGGCGCCTCGCTGTTCCTGGTGGGGCTTTTCAAAAAGCTGGCCCTGGCGAATTACCTGTCGTTTTACGTGGAGCGCATCTACGACAACCCTGGCAGCCACAGCGCCTCGGAACTCGCGGCGGCGACGTTCGCGTTCGCGTGGCAGATATTTTTCGATTTCAGCGGCTACACCGACATGGCGCGGGGGCTGGCGCAGGTGATGGGCTTCCGGCTGATCCTGAATTTCAACAATCCGTACCTGGCGACGGGGCTGGGGGATTTTTGGTCGCGCTGGCACATCAGCCTTTCGAGCTGGTTCCGCGATTATGTTTACATTCCGCTGGGCGGCAATCGGCGCGGCGAACTCATCACCTATCGCAATCTTTTCATCACTTTTCTTATTTCGGGCATCTGGCACGGCGCGGCCTGGACATTCGTGATTTGGGGAATTCTCCACGCCGTCGGTGTGATGATTACACGAGAACTCGAACGCTCCGCATTCTATCGCGAGCGCGTTCCAAAAATCGCCAAGCAGCTCGCCGTTTTCATTTTTGTTTGTTTTACCTGGATTTTCTTTCGCGCCACCAGCCTGCAGGATGCTCTCTTGATTTGCGGACGCATTTTCAAAGGCGCCTGGACCGATCCACAGGTTCCGGCCCTCATGCTTTTGTTGGTTTTCGCGGTCTGGCTTTATCAATTCGCCTACGAATCCCGCGCGCGTGAAGTCCTCAAACTCGCTCCCGTCCGCGTTGGCATTGCCGTGGCCATGGTCGTTTACATTTTCCTCT
>CAZSXX010000144.1:9373-10378 GCA_964611245.1 uncultured Verrucomicrobiota bacterium
CTCGTTTATCTACTTTCAATTCTGATGCAACCCACGCCGCCCATGCCAGACGTCCCGTTCGTGAACGAAATGCGTTTGAACGCGCGGCACTGGATTCTCTTTTTAGGGTTGCTGTTCGCGATCATATTCCTCACGCCCAGGATCTGGAAACGGATTGAACGTTTTGAAATCGGCTCTGATTACCGGATTCCCTACACCCTCAGCAAAGACTACTGGCTGTACCAACGCCGCCTGGATCAAACCGCCACCAACATTCTGCTCCTTGGCGACTCGGTGATCTGGGGCGAATACGTTCGTCCCGAGGGGACTCTCTCCCATTTTCTCAACGCCCAAACCGCGCCGGATGCCTTCGTCAACGCCGGTGTCAACGGCCTCTACCCCCTCGCCATTGAAGGGCTGGTCAAACGCCACGCCGACCTTCGCGGCCGAAAAATCATTCTTCATTGCAATGTGCTTTGGATGAGCAGCCCCAAAGCAGATCTGCAGGATCCCAAGCCGCAGTCGATCAATCACTCGCGACTCCTTCCGCAATTCAAAAAAATCCCAAGCTACAAAGCCGAGGCCAGCGAACGCTTGAGCGTGCTGGTCGAAAGGAATGTTCAGTTCATGTCGTGGGTTACCCATCTGCAAGCCGCCTATTTCGACGACCAAAGCATCCCCGCGTGGACCCTGCAAAGCGACGACAGCGATCGCTACTCAAATTCCTACAAGAATCCCCTTGCTCAAATTACGTTGCGCGTTCCCGAAGCTTCGGCTGGCGATCCAGAACGCGGCCCAGCGAGTCCGCGGCACAAACCGTGGACTCAAAGCGGGGCCGGCCCCACAACTTTCGAATGGCTCACCACCGAAAACTCACTCCAATGGGCGGCGTTCGCGCGAACCCTCGATGCGCTTCGCAAGCAGAACGACACGCTCGTTATCCTTGGGCCGTTCATCGAACACATGATCGCGCCCGAAAACAAGCCGGCGTTCGAAAAACTCCGCGAGGGCATTATCACCTACCTG
>CAZSXX010000145.1:0-5642 GCA_964611245.1 uncultured Verrucomicrobiota bacterium
CGAGGCGGTCCATGGCGGAGAGGAGTTGGGTCCATTGGCGGAGGTTGAGGATGGAGGGGGTGCCGCCGCCGAAGAAGATGGTTCTGGGAGGGGAGGGGCGGACCATGTCAAGTTCGGCGACGAGGGCGGAGACGAAGCGGTCGACGAGGCCCTCGCCGGGGGCGTGGGAGTAGAAGGCGCAGTATTCACATTTGTGGGCGCAGAAGGGGATGTGGAAATAGAGGCTTTCGACTTCGGAAGCGATGGCAGGGTCGAGTGACATTGGCCGGACAAGGTAGCAAAAAGCGGGCGGTTCGGCTCGAATGAAATGATCGCGGGTATTTCTTTCGTTCCGGCGGGGGTCTGCTAGGATGGGGGGATGGCGACGAAAATCAAGAGCGTGAAGAAGAAGGAAACAGTTGTGGCGGCAGCGCCCGCCGCCAGCAAGCCGGGGCCGTTTGCGCGGGGGCAGAAGTGGCAGTTGCCGACGGGGCACGCGGAGATCATCCATGTTGGGAAGACGCTGGTGCAATACCGGTTTTTGAAGACGGGAATGGTGCGGGGGGCGCTGGAGATGAAATCGATCCCGAATTTCGCGGAGGCGATGAAGGTGAACAAGGGCCGGTTGATGGCCTGAGCCGGGGGGCGGGGGTCAGGGCTGGCCGGAGCGGGCGCGGGTTTGGGCAAGCTCCTTGAGGACTTTGACGGAGGATTGGACGACTTCCCGCAGGGCCTGGCCGCTGAGGGTCACGGCCCGGAAGAAATTCAGGTCGTCGCGGGCCTTGGCGAGATGGGCCTGCCAGGTTTTTTCCACGCCGGAACTTTGCCTCAGTTTGTCGAATTGTTCCCGGGAGAAGAGGTCGGGGAACTGGCAGACGATTTCGAGGGTGCGCCAGTATTTTTCCATGACGGAATGGTCGGGCAGGGCCTGGACCAATTCCATTTGCTCGCGGGCGGCGGCGCGGCGCTCCGGGTTGCCCCAGCGGCCGGGCGGGACATTTTTTGGGTCGTATTGAGCGCGGAGGGCGCGGCGGCGGAGGCCGGCGAGGCCGCGGAGGAAAGAGCGCACGCGAGGGGCGGCGGGTTCGTACTCGAGCATGAAGGCGCGGCGGAATTCGCTGGTTTCGATGGTGTTGCAGGCGCGCATGATTTCGGAGGCGAGGTAAAACCCGGTTTCGCCGAAAACGGCGGGGTTTTCGGAGACGGTGGCGCACATGGCGATGACGCGGTCGTCCTGGTCCTGGATGATTTCCGGGGGAAGGTCGACGAGTTCCTGGAGGCGGTCGAGGGCGGCGGCGAGCTGGGCCGGGGTTGGCGGTGGCAGGGAAGGGAAATCGGGGAGGGACTGGAAGCGGGAGAAGACTTCGGCGATGTAGCGCTCGTGCCCGGAAGGCGGGCGGTTGGGATTCCGGAGCAACTCGGCGTTGCCGGGGAATGGGGGATGGTCCGGGGAATGAAGGTCGAGGCCAGCCATTTCAATCTTTGTAACCGGCAGGATTCTTCTGATGCCATGCCCAGGCGGTGGAGACAATGTCCTCGAGCCTGGGGAACTTGGGCTTCCAGCCGAGTTCGGTGAACGCGCGGTCGGCCGAGGCGACGAGGCGCGGGGGGTCGCCCGGGCGGCGGGGCTTTTCGATGGCGGGGATTTTGCGGCCGGAGACCTTTTCGCACATTTCGATGACCTGTCGGACGGAATAGCCTTCGCCGTTGCCGAGGTTGAAGAAGCCCTGGGGGCCGGGAGAGAGCGCGAGGATGTGGGCTTGGGAGAGGTCCGCGATGTGGATGTAATCGCGGATGCAGGTGCCGTCGGGGGTTGGGTAATCGGTTCCGTAAATTTCGCAGTGGGTTGCCTGGCCGAGGGCGACCTTGAGGACGTTGGGGATGAGGTGAGTCTCGACGCGGTGATGCTCGCCGAAGCGTTCGCTGGCGCCGGCGGCGTTGAAATAGCGGAAGGCGACGAATTCGAGGCCGTGAATCTGGCGGCACCAGTTCAGCATTTTCTCGAACATCAATTTTGACTCGCCGTAGGGGTTGATGGGGCGCTGGGGGAGATCCTCGGTCATGGGGACGCGGTCGGGGGGGCCGTAGGTGGCGCAGGTGGAGCTGAAAACGAATTTTTTGACGCCGGCCTGGACGGAGGCTTCGAGGAGCTCGAGGCCCTTGGCGACGTTGTTGCGGAAATATTTGGCGGGGTTGACCATGGATTCGCCGACGAGGGCGTGGGCGGCGAAATGGATGACGGCCTCGGCGCGGGCTTCGCGCAGGGCGGGGCCGACGACGGCGGGATCTCCGAGGTCGCCCTGGACAAAGCGCGCGCGGGGGTCGACGGCGGAGCGGTGGCCCTCAACCAAGCTGTCGAGGACCGTCACTTGATGGCCCGCGTTCAAGAGCTCCTCGACGCAGACGGAGCCGATGTAGCCCGCGCCGCCGGTGACAAAAACGTTCATGGGGATGGAGGGTAATGGACGGATTTCGGAGGGGGCAAGCGCCGGGTGGCCTGAAGCGGGCGCCGGGGAAAGGTTGGTTGGGTCATTTGAGGCTGGCGAGAAACTCGATCAAATCGCGCAGCTCGCGCTTGGTCATCATGGAGGCGATTTCGGGGGGCATGGGGGAGAGGCCGGGGCTGCGGCTTTCGATTTTTGATTTTTCGATTTTGACGACGCCGTCCTCGGGCGAGTTGATTTCGAGGGTGGTGTCGGTGTCGGTTTTGACGATGCCGGCGACGGCGTTGCCGTCCTTGAGCTTAACCAGAACGCTTTCGAAGCCCTGGGTGATGCGGTTGTTGGGAAGGAGGATTGACTCGAGGAGAAAGTCGCGGGGGTTTTTGCCGACATGGGTGAGGTCAGGCCCGACGTCGCCGCCTTCGGCGTTGATTTTGTGGCAGCGGAGGCAGGCGAGGTCGGCGCGCTCGAGGAAGATTTTCCGTCCCGCGTCGGGGTCGCCGCCGTAAAGGGTTTCGCGGAAGTGGGCGAGGGGGTCCTCCTTGATGCGGGAGGCCTCGTATTTGTCGAGGGCGGCCTTGATGCCGGAGTCGTTGCGCTTGGAGGCGGCTTCGATGAGGTCGAGCCGGAGGGCGGGGTCGAGCTTGCCGGTCTGGAGCTTGTCGAGCCACATGATGAACATGGCGTCGGCGCCTTGGCCGGGGAGGTTGCCGAGGGCGGCGAAGGCGATCTGCTTTTCGGCGAGGGTGCCCTTGTCGAGCATGGAGTGGATTTGGGCGGCGGCGTTGGCGGGCTTGCCGAGGGCGGTGATTTGCGAGGATTCCTTGCGCAAGGCTTCGTTGGTGGAGCCGGAGGAAATCCGGAGGGCTTCGTTGAGGCGGGAATCCTTGAAATCCCGGAGGGCGCGGAGGGAGGCGACGCGGAGGGGGCTGGAGGACTGGGAGTTGGTGACGATGGCGAAGAGGGCGCCGCCGAATTCGGTGGTTTGGAGGCGGGTGGCGGCCTCGATGGCGGCGAGGCGGACAGGTTCCGGACCGGCGAGGAGGAGGTCCTCGAGCTCGCCGCGGAGGGCGAGGCTTGCGCCGCGGGCGTCGCGGGGAGGCAAGGGGCGCCAGAGACCGAGGACGGCGTCGCGGGCCGGGGGCTGGGCCCAGAGGCTCAGATAGCGGACCGCCTCGGCGCGGAGGTTTTCCGGGGCGGTGGGCCGGGCGGCGAACTCGGAAAGGGCAATGCCGTTCTCCATTTTGCCGAGGCGAAAATTGGCGTTCAAGGAGCGACGCAGGAAAGGCTCGGGGAGGTTGGCCCGGGAGATGGTGGAGGCGAGTTGGGCCATGGCGGATTCGATGGGGACATCGTGGATGGCGCGGGCGGCCTCGAGGGCGATGGCGGGATCCTCGTCGAAGAGCATGAGGGCGATCTCCGGGCGGGCCATGCGGCGGAGAGCGAGGACGGCGGCCATGCGGAGGGGAGGGGAGGAATCGCGGGCGGCGGAGGCGACGGCGGTGAGGTCGTCGAGCTTGACCAAGGCCATGACGCCGGCATGGCGGAGGTAGGCGTCGCGGTCGCCGTTGGCCTCGATGGCGGCAAGGATGTGGGGGGCGGCCTCCGGGCCGCCGATTTTGCCGAGGGCCAGGAGGGCATGATAGCGGACGGACGGGGAGGGGTCGCGGATGAGCGCGGCCACGCCCTCAAACGCGGAGGAGAGCTTGAGGTCACCGGCGAGCTTGGCGGCCTGGCCGCGGATTTCGGGCGCGGGATCGGCGAGGAAGCCGCGCAGGTGCAGGGCGGCGTCGGCGCCCTGGCGGCCGAGTTGGCCAAGGGCCCAAAGCGCGTGGAGGCGGGCGAGCTCGTTCTTTTCCTTGCGGACGACGTCGATGAGCTGGTTGGTGGCGATGGGGCCGACCTCGACGAAGGTGAATTGGGCCTCGAGGCGGACGCGCATGTCCGGGTGGCCGAGGAGGCGGGTGAAATCGCGGAGTGGGCGGTTGGCGACGCCGGTGGCGAAGATTTTGCGGGAGTCCTCGACGATGGGGTCGGCGGCGGCGACGGGTTCGTAGATGCGGTAGATGCGGCCTTTGCCGGTTTTTTCCCAGCCCTGGACCCAGTCGAGCACGTAGAGCCCGCCGCGGGGCCCGAATTCGACATCCACTGGATAGAGCTCCCAGAGGAAATCGTGGAGGTCGGTGACCTCGAAGGTGGCGCCTTTGGGGGTGAGGGCGAAGGAACGGACGCCGCCGGGGAAATCGGCCATGAAGAAGTGGTTGGTGTAGCGGGCGGGGAGGCCGACGCCGGGATAATAGGAGACGCCGGCGGGGCCGTGGCCGATGTGGGCGACGGGGGGGACGATGTAAGCGGCGGTGTTGGTGGGATCGAGGCTCCAGAGCAGTTCGGAGTTCCATGCGCCGAGCTTTGGGAGGTGCTGCCAGCCCATGTGCCAGCCGCTGTCGCCGCCCTCGACAACCTGGACCCAGCGGGCCTTGTCGCCGCCGTCGGCGTTGTTGTCGCCGGTGAAGAGGTTGCCGAATTGGTCGAAGGCGAGCTCCTGGGGGTTGCGGAGGCCGGTGTGGACGACCTCGAAATCGGTGCCATCCGGATTGCAGCGCATGACGGCGCCGGAGTCGGGGTTGGAGATGACCGTTGTGCCATTGGTGACGGTGAAGCCACGGTCGGCGACGGTGAAATAAAGTTTGCCGTCCGGCCCGAACTTGAGGCCATGCATGTCGTGGCCGCCGTAGGCGATGTGGACGCCGAAGCCGGTGAGCAACTGGTCGCGAAATTCGGCCTTGCCGTTTTTGTCGGCGTCGCGCATGCGCCAGAGGTCGGGGATGCAGGTGAACCAGACGTAGTTTTTGCGGGTGGCGATGCCGGCGGCGACGCCGGAAATGAGGGTGCGGAAGTCGTCGGCGTAGGTGGTGGCGGCGTCAACGACGCCGTTGAAATCGCGGTCCTCCAGGAGGCGAATGCGCTCGGATTCGACCTCGAGGTCATGCCAGTCGAATTTTCCGTCGCCGTTGCGGTCGGCGATGATGGATTTTGGAAGGGCGGAATTGGTGGGATGGAGGACTTGCTTGAGGAAGTTGGCGCGGTCCTGGGTGGTGCGGAGGGAGAAATCGTTGTCGACCCAGTCGGGGTGGTTGCGGATGTCGAAAACGGAGGTGCGGCGGCGGTGGGTTTCGACGACGTAACAGCGGCCGAGCTCGTCGAAGGCAAAGCTGACGGGAT
>CAZSXX010000145.1:5652-10320 GCA_964611245.1 uncultured Verrucomicrobiota bacterium
TAAAAGCCGGGTTGGAGGCGAAGCTTTTTCATCGCCGTCTGGATTTCCGGGGTGGCGGTGAAATCGGTTTTGCCCGAGAGGTCGGGGTAGACGGTGAGGGCGCCGGGGGCGCTGTTGGTCAACGCGGGCTCGGCGGAAAAGGAGGCCGCGCAGAGGATGAACAGCAGGAGTCCCCGGAGAAAAATCATGATCGGCAGGATAGATGGCCGAGCCCGGAGGGCCAAGCGAGAAGAGGGATCATTTTGGGACGGCGAGCAGCAGAATCAGGGCGCCGAGGGCGATGCGGTACCAGCCGAAGACGACGAAGGTGTGGGTCTGCACGTAGCGGAGGAGCCATTTGACGGTGGCGAAGGCGGTGACGGCGGCGACGGCCGTGCCGAGGGCGAGGAGGGGCCAGTTGACGGGGTTGGCCTCGGGGTCCTTGAGGGCGCCGACCATTTCGAGGGCGGCGGCGGCGAGGAGGGTGGGGATGCCGAGGAGGAAAGAGAATTCGGCGCCTTTGGGGCGGCTGACGCCCATGGCGAGGGCCATGAGGATGGTGGCGCCGGAGCGGGACAAGCCGGGGAAAACAACGGCGAGCAATTGGCCGACGCCGATGGCGATGGCCACGGGCCAAGTGATTTGGTCGCGGAGTTTTTTACCGCGGAGGGCCCACTCGATGGCGAGGATCAAGACGCCGCCGACGAAGGTGGCCCAGGCGATGGGATGGACGTTTTTTTCGAGGCGGAAATGGAGTTTTTTGAGGATGAGGCCGCCGATGACCGTGAGCATGAAGGCGACGCCGAGCTTGAGGATGAAGTCGCGGTTGGCGGGCTCGTGCCAGCGGGTGACGAGGGTTTTGACCCTGGTGGCGAAGACGGTGAGGACGGCGAGGACGGCGCCGCTCTGGACGACGGCGAGGAAGACCTCGGATTGGGGAAAGGGGAGCCAGTGCTGGGCGAGGAGCATGTGGCCGGTGGAGGAGATCGGGAGGAACTCGGTGAATCCTTCGATCAAACCGAGGATCACGACCACGGCCCATTCAGGGAGCTGCGACATGGCCGCTTGTTAGAAACGAAAAATAGGCCGAGAACAACCTTAAAGTGGGGCGCTAGCGGAGCCAGTGGCGCTGGGCGGGGGGCAATTCCTGGAAGAGGGCGCGGAAATATTTGGCGGTTTCCTTGAAGTCGCCCGCTTTGGTGAGGATGCGATGGACGCCGGCGGACTGGGCGCGGGAACGGGTTTCGGGATTGAGGCCGCCGCTGAGGATGACGCAGGGGATGTTTGGGGAGAGGCCGGAGGCGCGCATCCATTCGATAAGTTCGACCCCGCCGCCCGCGCCGGAGATGGCGGAATCGGCGATGAGCAGGGCGGGTAGGGGATTTTGGGCGCGGTCGGAGAAGGGGCCGGCGCCGGCGAGGTAGGCGCGGGCGGCGGCGGTGTCGGTGAGGTGGCGGAGCGAGCCGGGATAGCCGATCTCACGCAGCGCCCGCTCCAAAAAGAACGCGTCGTTGGCATCATCTTCGACGAGAAGGATGACTGAATTGGAATCCATGGCCCCTCCCGAATACAATAGCAAAAGGGCGGGGGAAGTCGAGATTTTCCGCCGTCGGTTTTCGTCAGTTGCGGTACGGGACGGTGCCGTTGGGGTCGACGCGGTAGCCCCATTGGCGGATGTAGTCGGGGCCGGGCCGGAATTCGTCTTTCCGGGCGGCGAGGCTGCGCGCGAGGGCGGAGTCGAGGGATTGCTGGAGCCCGGCGTGGGCGGCGACGCAGACGAGGTTGGTCATTTGGTGGGGGTCGAGCTCGTTGTCGAAGAGGAGCCAGGGGCCGGAGAGATCGCGGGTGAACGTGTGGCGTTCGGTGCGGATGCCGCGGTATTCACGGCCGCCAACGCGGCGTTCCCACTCACCGAAGGGGGTCACGCAGAGGATGAGGGCGGCGCCGTCGCCCGGGGGAGGGGAACCGCGGAGGTGCGCGCTGAAGTCGAGGCCCTCAACGGAAGGGGGGATGGGGATTCCGCAGAGGCCGAGGAGGGTCGGCATAAGGTCCTCGGTGTTGATGGGGGCGCGGAGGGAGGCTGGTTTGACGCCGAGGCGAGGGGGGCAGCGGACGAGGAGGGGGACGCGGACTGATTCGTCGAAGGGCTTCTGTTTTTTGGCCATGCCATGGGAGCCGAGCATGTCGCCGTGGTCGGAGGTGAAGAGGACGATGGTGTTTTGGTCGAGGCCGGTTTCGCGGAGCGTTTCGAGGAGGGCGCCGATGGAGTCGTCGAGGGCGGCGCAGTGGGCGTAGTAACCGGCGAGGTTTTTGCGGGCGATTTCGTGGAAGGCCGGGGGGACGTTGGGGCGGAGCTGGATTTTGGCGGGGTCAAACATGGCGCGGTATTTGGGCGGGGCGGAGAAATAGGGGTCGTGGGGAGGGCCCCAGGCCATGACGAGGGCGAAGGGCTTGGAGGTGGCGGCGCGGGCGCGGAGGAATTGCTGGGCATCCTGGGTCTGGGAGAAGGCGTCGTAGTCGGGCCATTTGAGGCGCTCGGGAGTTTGCGCGTAGTAGGCGGAGTTGGTGTATTGGTGGGTGCATTCGAGGACTTTCCAGTAGTCGAAGCCTTGGCGGCGTTCGGGGGGGATGTAGCTGGAGCGGCCATGGCCATCGACGTGCCATTTGCCGATCATGCCGGTGTCGTAGCCGGCGCCGGCAAAGACTTTGGCGAGGGTGATAGCGTTGGTGTTGAGGGGGACGTCGTTGAGGAAGACGCCGTGGGTCAAGGGGCGTTGGCCGGTGAGGAAGGAGGCGCGCATGGGGGAGCAGACGGGCATGCCGGAGACGGCGTTGACGAAGCGGGCGCTCTGGGCGGCGAGGCGGTCGAAATTGGGGGTGCGGGCGTTGGGGTCGCCCGCGAAACCGAAGGCCTGGGCGCGCCATTGGTCGGCGATGACGACGAGGACGTTGGGGCGGGCGGCGGCGTGGGGATTCGGTTGACACGCCAGGAAAAAAAGCAGGGACGCCAAAAGGCCGGGTCTCATGGGGGGATTGTAGGCGGCGGGAGGGCCGGGGCCAGAGTGAAATTGGGGCGCCGGGGGATCACTTGAGCGTTTGCAGATAGGCGAGGAGGTCGGTGGCGTCCGACTCGGGAAGGGCTTCGAGGAGGCCCTCGGGCATGAGGCTCATGCGGGTGAAGCCCGCGCGGCGGATGTCGTCCTGGGGGATGCGGCGGTCCTGGGCGTTG
Source organism: uncultured Verrucomicrobiota bacterium (assembly GCA_964611245.1). GTDB lineage: Bacteria > Verrucomicrobiota > Verrucomicrobiia > Limisphaerales > SXQI01 > CAZSXX01. The sequence continues at coordinate 8,861 of CAZSXX010000145.1, forward strand.
GGCTGGCGGAGGAGGATGGCCTCGTCGTTTTGGGAAACGAGGAAGCCGTCGAGGATGTCGCCATCCTTGAGCTCGACGCGGAAGGTGCGGTAACCGGCCTCCATGGCGGCGTTGGGGGTGAGGAGGGCGCGGAGGAGCGAATCGACGCCGGTGGCGGCGGCGCCGTTGAGGACGGGGCCGATCTGGCCGCCCTGGCCGGCGACGGTGTGGCAGGAGGCGCAGGTGGCGGCGAAGAGGGATTTGCCGTTCGTGGCGTCGCCTTTGCCTTGGGTGAGGGCGTGGAACTTCGCGAATTTTTGCGAGATGGCGGTGGCCTCGGCGGAGGTCAGGAGGTTGGGGAGGTCGTCGGTTTTGTCGACGCGGGCGGCGCGGAAATTGGGTTGCCCGCCCTTGCCGCCGGAGGAATGGAACTGTTTTCCGGAGAGGCAAATGGCGAGGCCGGGCGGGAGCTCGGCGGGGAGATTGAAACGGCGGTCGAAGTTGGCGCGAATTTCGGCGGCGGAGCGGGCGAGGTTCCAGACGCGGAACTCCGTGAGCCAGCCGTCGGTGCCTTTGGAGGGACCGGACCAGCCGATTTTCAGGTGTTCAAACCTTGGGGCGGCGGGCCTGGTGTCGGCGTTGTCGAGCTCGCCGTTGATGTAGATGGAGAATTTGCCAGAGGGATCGCGGGTGACGGCGAGGTGGGTCCAGACGTCGGGGGCCATTTTCTTTTTGGCGGCGACGACATCGCCCGCGGGGCCGGCCCAGACGCGGAATTGGGCGTTGTAGAAATTGAGGTCGAGGACGCCGGCCGCGCCGAGGATGCTGTCGTTGTTGTCGATCCCTGGGCTGAGCTTGACCCATGTTTCGACGGTGAAGGGGCCGTCGAGGGTGATGTCGGTGTCGAGATAACTGTCGTCGGCGCCGGTGAGGCGGACGACGTCCTGGAAGTGGCCGGTCAACTCGGCGAGGAGGGCGTTCAGGCTGGGGTCGTCGGGGAGGAGCGCGCGCATGCGGTCGAGGGAGGGTTTGTCGAGGTCGGCTTTGGGAAAGGCGCCGGAGAGGACGGACTGGAGGAGCGCGGAGGCGCCGGCCTTTGTGCTGGAGACGCGTTCGAGGGAGAGGCGGCGTTGCAGGGAGTTGAGGTTGGGCCAGAGGCTGACAATCAAGCCCGGGGCTTGGGCGCTTTTGGAGGCGGCGAGGGCGAGGATCGCCTCCTGTTTGACGGCGCGGTCGGGGGATGACCTGGCGAGGGAGGCGAAGAGGGTGTCGTGGTCCGAGCCGATTTCACGGAGGGCGCGGAGCGCGTTGGCTTGAACGGAGACGGGCGCGCCGGGTTTCTGGAGGGCGTCCACCAGTTCGACCTGGAAATCCGTGAGGCGGAAGGCGGTGACGAGCTGGATGGCGAGCTGGCGCGTGGTGTCGGTTTTCCAGAGGTCGCTGGCGATGGTGGTGAGAAGGTGGGTGATGGGGGCGGGGTC
>CAZSXX010000146.1:0-5653 GCA_964611245.1 uncultured Verrucomicrobiota bacterium
CCCACGGAGTGCGGACTTACGAACCCCGCCAGGGCAGGAATGCAGCAACGGTAGTTTGCTCCACATTTGCCGTGGTCACCCTGGCATCGATTCTTCCGAGGGGCGGGAGTTGGCCCCATTCAAGTCGGCCACAATGAACCGGGAAAACTCCGCGTGGAGATGCGGCGGAATCCGGGCCTTGAAACGCGCCGCCTCGCCCTCATAATCCCGTTCCACCACCTGGGCTGTCTCGTGCAGCCGGGCGATCACCGCCGACTCTTCATGCGGCACCTTCAACTCCACGAACTCGCGGATGGGTCGGAGGCTCGTGCCGAGTTCGGCGAGCAGGTCGGGGATGCCCTCGCCGGTTTTGGCGGAGACCGACACGGCGTGGGGAAAAAACTCGCGGTAACGGGCGACGATCTCGGCGCTGCCCAGGCGGTCCACTTTGTTGAAGACCATGAGGGTGGGCTTGCCGCGCGCGCCGATTTCATCGAGGACCGCATTGACCGAATTGATCTGCTCGGTGGCGTGGGGATGGCTGATGTCGACGACGTGGAGCAGGAGGTCGGCTTGGACGACTTCCTCGAGCGTGGCCTTGAAGGCCTCGACCAGGCCGTGGGGGAGCTTGCGGATGAATCCGACGGTGTCGGAGAGGAGGACGTTTTGGTTGGTGGGCAGCCGAAGGCGCCGGGTGGTGGGGTCGAGCGTGGCGAAGAGCTTGTCCTCCGCCAGGACCGTGGAGCCCGTCAGCTTGTTCAGGAGCGTTGATTTGCCGGCGTTGGTGTAACCGACAATTGAGGCGAGCGGCCAGAGGTTGCGCTGGCGCCCCTGGCGTTGGGTGGAGCGCTGGCGGCGGACGACCTCCAATTCCTCGGCCAATTTGTCGATTCGCTCCTGGACTTTGCGGCGGTCGGCCTCCAACTGCGATTCGCCCTCGCCGCCGCGCATGCCGATGCCGCCCTTTTGGCGGGACAAATGGGTCCAGAAACGGGTGAGGCGGGGGAGCAGCCGCTGGAGCTGGGCGAGCTCGATCTGCAGCTTGCCTTCGCGGGTGCGGGCGCGTTGCGCGAAAATGTCGAGGATCAGGGCGGTGCGGTCGAGGACCTTGATTTCGAAGATTTTTTCCAGGTTCCGGTTTTGGGCGGGGGAAAGCTCGTCGTCGAAAATGACGGTGTCGATGCCCTGTTCCCTGCAGAAACTGGCGAACTCCGCCGCTTTGCCGGGGCCGATGAAGGTGGCGGCGACCGGTTTTTCCAGCTTTTGGATGCCCTCGCCGGCGATTTGGCCACCCGCGGTGGCGGCCAATTCCCTCAATTCCTCGAGCGATTCGTGGACATCCAGGCGCGAGCGGTCCTTGAGTTCCACGCCGACCATGAAGATTCGTTCCGTTTTCCGCGTGGCCGTGTCGATGAGTGATTTCAATGTCGCTTTTGGATTCCAAAGGGACTGTAGGCGTCAAACCGGCTCTGGTCAATCGGCGGTCGGCGCGCAACGCGGTCTTGCGGGGGGCGCGATTTTTCCGCCACGCTGGGACATGGCCAAAAAGCGCCCCCAACGAACGGTCTCCACTGGATGGTGGGCGCTCGTTGTTGCCGCCGCGGGGTTGCTGGGCTGGCTGCTCTGGAATTCCGGGAAGGCACCGGCGGATGGCGGCCCGGCTTCCGCCACCCCCACGAACCGGATCGACTTCGCGCGGGCGACGAACCTCCTCCATTGGGTGGCCACGAACTTGAGCTCGATTTCCACTTCGGCGGCGCTGGCGCCGGTGGTTATGAGCAACCCTCCGCCCCCCGTGCTGACGAACCGTTTGGTCATTCGGTCGAATCTGGTCGTCATCCCGCCGCCCGCGCCGACGACCGTCAAGACGCAAGTGGCTGTGGTGGCGTCGCTTCCCGCCCCGGTGGACCGGCCAGTGCGCGACCTGGTTGAGGCGCAAATCGCTTTGGCGCGGCAGGCCATCTCCAGCGGCCCGATCGACGGGATACCCGGGTCGCAAACCCGCGCGGCCCTCCGCGCATTCCAAAAACAGAACCATCTCCCGCCCACCGGCGAACTTGACGCCGCGACGCGGAACACCTTGCGGATCGCGGAGCCGGTGTTCACCACTTATCTGGTCACGGCGTTCGACTTGGCCCAGTTGCAGTCCGTGCCGGACAGTTGGCTGGGGAAAGCAAGCGTGGAGGCGCTGTCCTACGAGACGGCGCTCGAAATGGTGGCGGAGCGGCACCAGGCGAGCCACGAAATGATCCGTCGGCTGAATCCAACCCTCAATTTCAGCAGCCTGCCCGCCAACACGCTGGTCAGAGTCCCCAATTTACCGCGCCCCGCGGTGGTCCCCCGCGCCGCCTTCATCCGCATCCAGCTCGGCGCCAAGACCCTGCAGGCCTATGATTCGAGCTCGAATCTGCTGGCCCATTTTCCGTGCAGCATCGCGTCGCGGGTGGAAAAGCGGCCGGTGGGGGTCCTGACGGTGGTGACCTCCGCGGAGAATCCAAACTACACGTTCAACCCGGAGATCTTCCCGGAATCGGAGGAGGCGAGGCGGATCGACCGCAAGCTGATCATCCCGCCCGGGCCGAACAACCCGGTGGGGGCCGCGTGGATCAGCTTGGACAAGCCGGGGTATGGGATTCATGGGACGCCGCGGCCTGACCAGGTCGGGCGCACGGAATCGCATGGGTGCTTTCGCCTGGCGAATTGGAACGCGGAGTTCCTTTTGAAACTGGTGTGGGCGGGCATGCCCGTCCATGTGGAGCCCTGAGGGATGTGGGATTGAACCAAGCGGCCAAAATGTCCTCGAAATACAGCTTCAACTTGAAATCGGAGGACCGGCGTCGCCCCTTGCCGCCGAAGATGATCATTGGCCGGCAGGACCTTGAAACGGTGGCCAGCGTGGCGCTGAGGATCATTTCGTACTGCTACTTTTTTCGGGACCGGCTGGAAATCCAGCCCGCGCTGGGGAACGACAACATCCCGTTTGTGCCCGATTTGGCGCAACTGGACTACGAACTGCGGCCAAGCCTGTGGATTGAATGCGGGGAGTGCGGCGTCAGCAAATTGAACAAACTGGCGGTCAAGGCGCCGGAGGCCGAAATTTGGGTGGTCAAGCCGTCGTTGGCGGCGGCGCATGACCTTTTGCGGGCGATGGCGCGGGATGAGTTGCGGAAAAACCGCTACTTCCTGCTGGCGTTTGACCAGACGATGTTCGAGGAGGCCGTTGGGCAAATCGGCAGCCGCAACCACCTCACTTGGTACAAGACGACCCTTGAGCCAGCCGGGACCCCGGGGGCGGACAACCTCCCGGCCGACAATGAGCCGGAAATTCAGTTTGACCTCAATGGCCTTTGGTTTCAGATGCCGTTCCATCTGCTCAGGTTCTGACCGCTGTGGCCGGTGAATCCGGCGGGAGCGGGGGTGTCCAAAGCGTTTGGGCGTGGCTGTCCGCGCAAAAATTGCGGGAGTTAAACCTTGCCAAACGGTAGGCGCCGCATAAATTTGTCCGCTCTAAAACTGGAAAGTATGACATTTGTTGGGATATTTGCGACGCTGATGTTGGCGGAGGCTCCGGCCACCGTTCCCGATCCGCGCGCCAGCGCTTTGCAATTCCTTGGCCCGCTTGCCTTTATGATCGTGATCATGTATGTGATTATGATCCGCCCGCAGCAGAAGAAGGCCAAAGCGCACGCGGAATTGTTGAAGACATTGAAGTCCGGGGACAAAGTTGTGACCTCGGGCGGCATCCTGGGTGTCGTGGTCTCCGTGAAAGACAGGTCGGTGACGGTGCGTTCGGGCGACACAAAGATCGAAGTCCTTAAATCGGCCGTTTCCGATGTGACGGAAAGGGCCGGCGCGTCCGCCTCTTAAGCTTTCCCCTCAATGAGAAACAATAAATACAAATGGTTCGCCGTCGTTTTCATCACCGCGTGGGCGATCTATTCATTCTATCCCCCGGCGGGGCGGAACCTGATTGAAGAGTTCCAAAACACGGGCGCGAACAAAGACACGAATTTCACGGCGATTGTGGAGCGGGCGCGGCAGGAGAAGGGGCCCAACCTGTTCCAGAACCTCCTGGTTGCGGTCGGAACCAACGACATCACCAAGTATTTTCCCGGGGTCAAGGTTCCCGCCGGGGCCGATCAAGGCCGGGCAATCCTCAACCAACTGCAAAAGAACGCGGCTGGCAAGGTCAAGCTGGGCTTGGACCTGCAGGGCGGCACGTCGTTCCTGGTCGGGGTGGACACAACCAAGGCGAGCACCAACGACATCGTGGTGGACAAGCAGGCGATCCTGGAGCAGGCGGTCGAAGTCCTGCGCAAACGGGTGGATAAATTTGGCGTGGCGGAGCCGATCCTCCAACCCCAGGGCGAGAACCGGATTTTGATCCAGTTGCCCGGGCTTTCCGAGGCGGACATCGAGTCCGCGCGTTCGACGATTGAAAAAGCGGCGTTTCTCGAGTTCCGCTTGGTCCATCCGGAGAGCCAGCAATTGGTCTCCCAAGGCATTGGCGCGCCGGGCTACGAGAAGCTGTATGAGCGACGGAAAAGCAAGAACGGCCAGGAGGAGGCGATTCCCTGGCTGGTTAAGCGGGGGTCCGAGAAGGGTTTGACGGGGAAATATGTGTCGCGCGCGAATGTGACCCGGCACCCGGTGTCCAACCAGCCGCAGATCATCCTGACCTTTGACAACGAGGGGTCGGATTTGTTTGGGCAGATCACCAAGGCGGCCGTGGGGCGGCATCTCGCGATTGTGCTGGATGGCGTCCTTTACAGCGCCCCGGTGATCAATGAGCCGATCATGGGCGGCAGCGCGCAGATTTCGGGAAGCTTCGACATCAAGGAGGCCTTTGAGCTGGCGAATGTGCTCGAAAACCCGCTGGAGGCGCCGGTCAAGATCGAGGAGCAGCGGGGGGTGGGCCCCTCGTTGGGCGCGGACTCAATCCGCAGCGGAGTGAGAAGCGCGATCTATGGCGTCATCGCCGTCGCGGGCTTCATGCTGGTTTATTACCTGTGGGCAGGATTGGTGGCGAACGTCGCGCTGATCTTGAACATCATCGTCCTGCTCGGGGTTCTTTGCTCGGTGGGAACGACGCTCACGCTTCCGGGCATCGCGGGCATCGTGCTGACGATCGGCATGGCCGTGGACGCGAACGTGCTGATCTACGAACGAATCCGAGAGGAATTGGCGGCCAACAAATCCCTGCGCGGGGCTCTGGCGGCGGGCTACGGCAAGGCGTTCGGGACAATTTTTGACTCCAACCTGACGACCCTGATCGCCTCAACGATCCTGATTTTCATGGGAACCGGCCCCGTCAAGGGCTTCGGCGTCACGCTGACCATCGGCGTGTGCGTGAGCATGTTCACCGCCTTGGTGGTGACCCGGTTGATTTTCGACTGGATGATTTCGCGGAACATCCTCAAGAGCCTCCCGATGCTGCAATTGGTCAAAGGCTCGCACTTGGACTTCATGAAATGGGCCAAGCCTGCGTTCGCGGCTTCATGGGTGTTGATCATCGTCGGCGTGGGCTACGGAATCTCCCGCGGGCACGAAATGTTGGGCGTTGATTTCGCGGGCGGCGACCAATTGACGCTGCGGCAGGGCCAGCCTGTGGAGATCGGCAAGTTGCGCACGGCCCTCGAGCAGGCGAAAGTCGGGGAGGTTGCCATCACCCCGT
>CAZSXX010000146.1:5663-10249 GCA_964611245.1 uncultured Verrucomicrobiota bacterium
AGGCACGACCGAGGGGGCGGTGAACGGAATCCAGGTCACCTCGCCGTATGACACCGGGCTGAAAGTTGAGGAGACATTGAAGACCGCTTTCCCTGAGGCGAAATTTGAGCGGCTGGCGTTCGACAAGGTGGGCCCGGCGGTCGGCGCGGAGATCATGAGGACCGCCATGGTGTCGGCGATTCTGGCCATGTTCGGAATCCTGGTCTACGTGGCGATGCGTTATGAATTCTCGTTCGCGGTGGGGGCGGTGGTGGCGGTCATCCACGATTTGCTCATGACGCTGGGGTGGTTCGCGTTGTCGGGCCGGGAGTTTAGCGCGCCCATCGTGGCGGCGGCGTTGACCATCATCGGATTCTCGATCAACGACACCATCGTGATTTTTGACCGAATCCGGGAAGACCTGAAGCTGGGCATCCGCGGCACGTTCCGGGAGATAATGAACAAGGCGCTGAACCAAACGCTGAGCCGGACGATCATCACCTCGGGAACGGTGTTTTTGGCCACGCTGTCGCTGTTCCTGTTCGGCGGCGGCGTCATCAACGATTTCGCGTTCACCTTCCTGGTGGGCATCCTGACTGGGACCTATTCGTCGATTTACATCGCCGGCTCGATTGTCCTTTGGTGGCACAAAGGCGAACGCCCGAAGATGTCCAGCCCGCAAGTGGCGGTGGACAACGCCGTCACCGCCCGCGTTTAGCGAGATGGCGGCCTGTTGATGCTTGCTGCACTCGAAATATCGGCTTGGCATTGGGCGATTTTCGTCGCGGCGGTCCTCATCTTTTTGGCGCTCGACCTCGGGGTTTTCCACCGGAGCGCCCACGTGGTGGGATTCAAGGAGGCGTCCACGTGGACGGCCATCTGGTTCACGTTGGCGATCTGCTTTGGGCTGTTCATCGCCCCGAGTTTCGTGGAGCAGTGGGGCCGTCAGCAAAAGGCGGAGTTCATCACCGGTTACATCATCGAGCTGAGCCTCTCGATGGACAACGTCTTCGTCATCGCGATGATCTTCGGTTACTTCGGCGTTGGCTTGCAGTACCAGCACCGCGTCCTTTTTTGGGGAATTTTGGGGGCGCTGCTGATGCGCGGGCTGATGATCTGGCTTGGGGCGGAGCTGATCGCGCGCTTCAATTGGATGCTCTATTTTTTCGGCGGGTTCCTGGTGTTCACCGGGATCAAAATGCTGGCGACCAGCAGCGACGACGAGGTGGAGCCCGAGAAAAACCCGGCGGTCCGGTTGACCCGGCGCTTTTTCCCGGTCAGCGACAAGTTCGACGGCTCGAAATTCACCACGCTCCAGAACGGCCGCAAGATGCTGACGCCGATGGCGCTGGTGTTGGTGATGGTGGAGACGACCGATGTGATCTTCGCGGTGGACTCGATCCCGGCCATCTTCGCCGTCACGCGGGATCCATTCATTGTTTTCACCTCGAACGTGTTCGCGATCCTTGGGTTGCGCTCCCTCTACTTCGTTCTGGCCGGGGCGATTGGATATTTCCGTTACCTGAAAGTGGGCCTCTCGTTGGTCCTGTGCCTGATTGGGGCCAAAATGCTGGTGGCGAAATGGTGGCACATGCCGACCATGCTTTCGCTGGCGCTGGTCGCGGGGATCATTTTGGGGTCCGTCGCCATCTCCATCGTGGCGGGGCGGCGGGCAAAGAAGGAGGGCTAAATGCGGGCGCTGGTGATTGGATGCGGGTATGTGGGGGCCCCGCTCGCGCGGCGGTTGGTGGAACTGGGCCACGAGGTGTGGGGAGTGAGCCGCACGGCGGAATCCTTGAGCCGGGTTGAATCCTTTGGAGCGAAGCCGTTTGCCGGGGATATCCGCGAGGAGGGCTTCCTGGACCGGTTGGAGGGCCCGTTTGATTTGGTGGTCAATTTGGTTTCGTCCAGCAGGGGAGGGGAGGAGGAATACCGGGCGGTTTACCTGCGGGGAAACCAGAACTTGGCGGCATGGGCGCGCGGGCGGTCGGTCAAGAAATTGGTCTACACCAGCAGCACCAGTGTTTACGGGCAGAACGACGGATCGGCGGTCAAGGAGTCGAGCCCGGCTGAGCCGCTGGGGGAAACCAGCCGAATCTTGGTGGAGGCGGAACGGGCGCTGTTGGATGCGGGGGCGGGCGTCCCGGCGGTCGTGCTGCGTGTCGCGGGCATCTACGGCCCGGAGCGCGGGCACCTGTTCAAGCAGTACCTGAAAAACGAGGCCCGGATTCCCGGGAAGGGGGAGCGGATCATCAACATGATCCACCGGGATGACTTGGTCGAGGCCATCGTCGCGGCGTTGAAGAATGGAAAAGCCGGGGAGATTTACAACGCGGTGGACGACGAGCCGGTGGCGCTGATCCACTTTTACCGCTGGCTGGCGGAGACGCTTGGAAAATGGATGCCGCCCTTTGTCGCGGAGGAGGAGGCCGGGGAGCGCAAGCGCGGCGTGACAAGCAAGAAAGTGCAGAACCGGAAGATGAAAATCGAGCTGGGCGCGGCGCTGAAATACCCGACGTTCCGGCAGGGGTACACCGCCGAGATCAAGCGGCTGCAGGACGCCGGCGAGCTCAACATCGAGGCGGAGCCGCGGTGATCACTTTGGCTTGATCATCCGGATGGTGTCGCCGATGCGGTCGAAGAACGTTTTCTTCTTCGGCGCGCTGTAAACGATCGAGACGCAGGGGCCGCCGCATTCCAGGCAGGAGATGGTGGCGTGGGTTGAGCCGACCAAGCCCGTGCGTCGGACACACGCGTCGCACCATGATTTCTCGCATTTGGCGCATTTTTGCGTGGCGGCGACCTCCGCGTGCTTTTGGCACGCGGCGGTGCCGTCCGGCAGGAAGTTGGCGAAGACCTCCTCCACCTTCGGGCGTTCCGGGATGGCGACCGTGGCGAGCGGCGCGTCCACCTGGAAATCGATGGAGCCCAAGGTCAGGATGATCCCCGAACTCAGCAATTCCTTGGAGACGCGGCGGCCATTGACAAAGCTGCCGTTGGTCGAGCCGACATCGCGGAAGGCCACGCCGAACTCCGAGACCTGCAGCTCGCAATGGAACCCGGAGATCGAGGGGTCAATGATCTGGAAATCGTTGGCCGGGTTGCGCCCAATCCGGTTCAGACCCTGCCTCAGGTCGATGGACATGCCGGGATGCGGGCCGTTCTTAAAAATTAGCCGAGCCATGGACTAACACATGTTCTAGCGCGACTATTTCCCCGCGCTCCAGCCCCCGTCAATTAAGAAAGCGGTCCCCGTCACGAACGCGGCCTCGTCGCTGGCCAGGTAGAGGGCCGCCGCCGCGATCTCGTTGGGACGCCCCATGCGCCCGAGGGCCTGGGTGGCGGCCATTTCCTCGTAGGCCTTCTGCGGGTCCGGATACTCCTTGAGCCGCGCGCTGACGAACGGGGTTTCGACCCGCCCAGGGCAGACGCAATTGACGCGGACGCCGTCGCGGGCGTGGTCCAGTGCCATCGATTTGGTGAGGCCGACGACCGCGAATTTGGTGGCGCAATAGGCCAGGCGGTCGCGGATGCCGACCACCCCGCCGATGGAGGCCATGTTGATGATGACGCCCGATTTCCGCGCGATCATGGCGGGGAGGAACGCTTTCGAGAGGTTGAAGACGCCGCGCACATTCACGCTGTAAAGGCGGTCCAGATCCGCCGCGGTGGTCTGGAGGATGGTGCCGACATGGCCGATGCCGGCGTTGTTGACGAGGATGCCAACGCCATCCGCCTCCCGCGCGGCCCTTTCACAGGCCTCGCCGTCGGAGACATCGAGGGCGAGGAATTGGGCCGAGGCGCCAATCTTAGAAACGGTTGATTCCCCGGCGGCGCGGTCGCGGTCGGCGACAATGACGCGGGCCCCGGCGGCGGCGAACGTTTCGGCGATGGCGGCGCCGATGCCGGATCCGGCGCCGGTGACGAGGGCGGTTTTGTTTTGCAGGCTGAACATACTCTTTATTGAAGCTCCTTTCCGATGGCGTCCTCCCAGACCTTGTAGCCGGCGGCGGTCATGTGCAGCTTGTCGGCCACAAACAATTCGGGGCGCGGCATTCCGTCCGCGCCGATCATGGGCGTCCAGACATCGACATAGCGCACGTTTTTCCGTCCGCGCGCCCACTTCTGAATTTGCCGGTTCAGTTCCTGCGCCTTGGCCTGGAGTTTCCAGCGGCTGGGGCTGGGCTTGACCGAAATGAAATGAACCGTGGTGTGCGGCAGGTCGCGGTGGATCATGGCGGCCAGCATTTTGAAGGCGTGCGCCACCTCTTCGGGTGTGGCCCCCGCCGCGAGGTCGTTGTCGCCTTCGTAAACAAAAACCTGCCTGGGCCGATAGGGAAGGACGATGCGGTCCGCGAAATGAAGCGCATCCCGCATGGTGGATCCGCCAAACCCGCGCCGAATCACAGGCTGGTTGGGAAAGGCGGCGGCGAGGTTGGTCCATAGGCGGATGGATGAGCTTCCGACAAAAACGACGCCGTTGGAAGGCGGCATTTGCGCGCGGTCCTCCGCCTCGAATTTCCTGATCTCCGCCTCAAATCTCGCGGGGGCATTGGTGGCGGCGCCGTGGAGGGAAGCCGTCCAAAGAACGGCGGCGCAGAGCCATG
>CAZSXX010000147.1:0-10218 GCA_964611245.1 uncultured Verrucomicrobiota bacterium
GTCGGCGATGTTGAGCTGCGGCTCCGCCAACACTTTCGCGTTGGCGTTTTTGCGCAGGAACTGCACGAGGAAATCGACGTTGAGCGAGGAGTCGAACACGCCGCTCCGCAGTCCCGCGTTCCCAAGCGCGCCGCCGAACATCTGCTTGAACGCGGTGCTCGTCTGCACCTTCATCGAGCCGTCCAGGTCGTCGCCGGTGAAGGTCCGCCCGTCCGGGGACCAGCGCACACCGAGCTTGTCCCGGAAATCGCTGGAGACTTCGACAATGCGGGCCTCGATCAACACCTGCGGCGTCGGCGCGTCCAGGTCGGCGATCAGCTTCAGGATTTGCGGGAAGAAATGGAGGTTGCTCGTGAGCAGGATGGAGTTGCTGCGGCGGTCCGGGACGACGCGCACGCGCCCCACCAGGTCGCTCACCGGCCGGGTGGCGGTTGTTTCGCCCGGGCGGCCAAACGCGTTCTCCTGCTGCCCGCCGAGCCACGGAAAATAGGCGTCCTCCTTGGCTTCCTGCTCCAGCCCGAAATTGTTCTGCGAGGCGTTGGGGTTGTTCTGCTGCGGATTCCGCCCCTCGTTTGGCTGCGGGTTCTGCGCCACCGGCCGCAGCGGCGGGGAGCCGCCCTTGGCGAAGAGGATGTTCAGCCCGCTGGCCAGCGTGGTCGCCTTGGCGAAGTTGAGCGTGATCCGCATCGTCGTTTCCCCCGCTTGGGATGGGCTGTCGAGCTCGCGCAGCACCTCCTCGATCGCGGCCAGGTTCTCCGCCGAGTTCGAGGTGATGATGATTGAATTGGAGTAGGGCTCGCTCGTGATGCGGACCTTGCCGAAGAGCTTGCTGCCGCCCCGGCCATCGCGGTCGCTGTTGTCCATCGAAGGGAAGCCGAACGGATCCCAAAAGCTGCGCTGCTGCGTTTTTTTGAGGAACAGCTCGTTGAGCACCTCCGCGATGTCCGCCGCGCTGACGTATTTCATGCGGTAGATTTTCGGGGCCAGCGCCGCGTCGCTGACCGGCTCGTCCAAGGTCTTGATCAGGCGCTCGATGTCCTCCATCCCGCCGGGCGGGCCCTGCACGATCACCGTGTTGCGCCGGCGGTCGGCCACCACGTTCACCTTCTTGGTGTCGCGGCTGCCTCCGTAGCCAAAAACGTAATAGGGAAACCGGGAGTTGCCGCTCTGGTCCTGGTTCAAATCCTGGAGCTGCTTGGCCACATCCTCGGCGTCCGCATTGTGCAACTGGAAGGCGCGCACCGCCTTTTCCTGCGCCTCCTCGCGGTCGAGGTTTGAAATCAGGCTCTCCAGGTTTTTGAAGTTTTCCTCGCTCGACAGGACGATCAACGAATTGGAGCGGATGTTCGCCGTCACTTCCATGCGGTCGCGCGCGGACTTGCCCGTCATCTTTTGCAGGAGCGGCGCGATCTCCCGCACCAGATCCTCCGCGCTGACATTGCGCAGGGTGAGGATGCGGATCGTCACGTCCTGCGGCTTGGAGGTGTCCAGCACCTCGAGCAGCGCCTTGATCTCCGCCATCTTCGCCCGGGGCGCCACCACGATCAGTTGGTTGGCCGTGCGGTCGGGCCAAATCTTGATCGCGCTGGCGGCGTTGCCGGTCGTGCCACCGGGCGACGCCTGGGGTTGCGGCGAGGAATCCCCCCCCGGGGACATCGACATCCCGGGCGGCATGCTGCGGCTGGAGGAGCGCGACGAAGAACTGGAGCTGGAGCTGGGGGCCCCAGGCATGGTCGTCACCTGCGCGTTCAGGATTTGCCCCAGCAGGCCCGCCACATCCTCGGCGTCGCCATGCTTCAGCGCGAAAAACTCGACTCCCACGTCCGACGTGGACGTGACATCCAGCTCCTTGATCAGCTCGCCCACCAAACGCATGTTGTCCGTGTAATCAGTGATGATCAGTTGGCTGCCGCGTTCATCGATTTCCACCGAGGCTTTTTCCGAAAGCGCCGTCTTGATCTTTTCCTTCACGTCGTTCGGCCCCACATGCCGAAGCTGGAAAATGCGGACCAGCCGCTGCCGCCCCTCCGGCACATTGTCGCTGTCGAGGAACTCCGGCGTGCTTTTCGGCTCTGACCCCTCGGGCACGATCAGGATCGATTTGCTCGACTCAATCGCCGAGAACCCCTCCAGGGCCAGGGCGCGGTAAACCAGGTTGATCGCCTCGCGCGGCTTGAGCCCCTTGGAGCTGACGATGGTCAACTGGCATTGGACGCGCGGGTGCTTGACGACGCTTTTGCCCGTGGCCTTGGCCAGCCACTGCACCACCATGTCGATGTTGGCGCCCTGGAAACTGAGCTGCGAGTCGTCGCTCTCCGGCTGCGCGGAGGGTGGCTTGGCCGCCGTGGGCGCATTGGTCGTGGCGGGGGCTCCCGTTGGGGGCGCCGCGTTCGTCGTGGCGGGCGCGTTGGTTGACGGTGGCGTGATCGTGGCCGCCGGCGCGGGCACTCCGGCCGGCGCATTCGTGGCCGCGGGCGGCGGCGCTCCAGCGGGCCCTGCGGCGGCGGCGGGAGGGGCGGAATCTTGGGCGAGGGCCAGCCAAACACCGGCTGCGCATATCAGGGCGACGAGCAGTTTCATTCGAGAGTTGCTTTCAGGGGAGGGGTTCACGGGGTTCCTTCGTTTGGGGGGACAGGAGCGTTTCGCTGCCGAATCCGGAGAAAATCATCAATTCTTTCTGCTGCTTGTCGTGCTCAACAACCACGCGGTTGGTGCCGACGCGGATGAGCTTCACGCCGTCGAGCTCCTCGCCCTCGCGGATCATTCCCGTTTGGCCGTTCGGCCCGCGCAGGAAGACATCCTTGCCGGCGATGCCCAGCAAGGCCATCGGCGGCGGCTTGATGTCCGGCCCCAGCAATTGGCTTTGCTTGATCTTGTCGATGGTGGCCTGGACCTGCGGCGGGAGCGTGGGTGGCCCCGGCTTGGCGGGCGGGGCGTTGGTCGCCGGGGCATTCGTCGCGGGCTTTTTGGCCGCCGCCGCCGGGGACTCGAAACTGCTCCGCGCCACCGCTTCGGGTTGGAACGCGAGCCGGGACGCCTGGTAAATCACGAGGCCAGCCAGTGCGGCACAGGCGAGCCGGAGCAGCGGATTGAACCGTTCAAGCACTGGGCCCCTCCTTCCATTGGTCATAATTGAGGATGATGACCGTCAGGCTCACCTTGAGCTGGCCCGGCCGGTTGGGCGCCGCCGAAAACTGGACCTGGTCGATCACCAGCGGAAAACCGAGTGTTTGCAATCGATGGATCAACCCCAGCGCGGCTGGCACCGGGCCGGTGCCCTCCACCTGGATCGTCGTCAATTCCCGGCCCTTGGGGCGGCCCGGCGTTTCCCGCAACGGCCCCAGTTGGATGCCGCCCTGCTGCGCCGTTTTTTGGATGGCCGCGCTCGCGTCGGCGGCAAGGCTGTCCTTTTTCAGTTTTCCGAGGTCGAGCTGGTAGATGTCCGAAAGTTTTTCATATAGGAGGACTTTGTTCTCCTGCGCGCGCAACTCCGCCTGCAGCTCCGCCGCCCGCCGCGCCAGTTTTTGGTGGTTATCGCGGCCGGAGCCGCCCTTTTTCCAAAGTTTGATTCCCGCGAACGCCGCCAGATAGACCACGATCACAATGGCGGCGATTCGGATGGTTTTTTTGTCGCGGTTCGTCATTGCTCGGGCGTGGTGGTTGAGGGTGAGGGCGTGGGGACGGTTGGCGGGGCGGGCGGCGAATTCGTCCTGGCCGCCGCCGGCTTGGCGGCGGCTTTGTTGGTTGCGGCGGCGGTGGCCGGGCCGGCCGGCGGCTGGCGGTCCGCTTCGGGCCGCAGTTGCGCGGTCATGCGGAAGGTGACCTGCTGATTTTGCCCCGGCGTCTGTTCGTCCAGCACAACATTCGAGAAGAGGCCGGACTCGATCATTTTCGACCGCAATGTCGCGGCGGCCTGCCCGTTCTGGGCCGTGCCGCGCATCGAAATGTCCCCTTTGCGGGCGATGGAAAGGTTGTCGAGCTTGGTTCCCGGCTGGGCCGCCCCCGCGATCGCCGCCACCGCGTCGAGGTAGCCCGGCTGGTTCGTGTGGATGTATTGCAGAAAGGCCGCTTCGAGGTCCACGCGCGGCAGTTTGTCCCGCGCCGCCCGCAACTCGGCGATCGCGGCGGTGAGGCGCGCGTTGCGGATGATCGGCTCCGCATACCGCAGCCCAATCCAAACGAGCAGCAGGAAGACCGCGGCCGCGGCCCATCGCCAGGGGGTGGGCGCACGCTGGACCACCACCGACTCCCGCGCGGCGTGCACCAACAACGGCTCATGCCCCCGCCGCAAGCTCTCCCGCAGCCCGGTGATCGCCGCGGACTGCCCGGCCGGAAGTGGCAGCGGCTCGGCCATGAGGTGCGGCGCGATCCGCGCGGACCAAACGGAGGAGCTCTTCCCGGAGACGAGCACCTTCTCCACCGCGCCATTGGATTTGAGCGCGTTGAGCAAAGGGTCCGCCGACGGGCTGGACTCCGATCCCAACGCGATGACGCGCAGCGCCGAGGGTCCCCGCTCGTCGAAAGTCAGCAATTCCGAGCTCACGCCGCCGATTTCCAGCAGCGCCGCCTTGGTCGGTCGGTGGGTCCAGGCCCCCTCGCGGGCCAGCGCGGCGATGCCGAACAGCGGATGGAACCCGGCGCCGGCCAGGATTTGCCGGACTTGCTCCACCGCCTCCTTTTTCACCGCGGCCACCAGCAATTCCTGCAGGGGCCTCCCATTGGGCGCGGCCCCCCCTCCCGGCAGCAGCGTGCAACCCCATGACAGCTCCTCGGAGGGCAGCGGGAAATGCGCGTCGATCTGCAAGGGCAGCAGCCGGTCAATCTCCTCGGCGGTGGCGGCCGGCAGCATGATCCGCCGGAGGGACACCCCGCGGGCGGGCAGCAGGCAAAACGCCTGCTCCGCCCCGGGTTTGCCCGCGAAGGGCCTCAGCGCCTCGCGGACCGAGTCGGCGGAAGCCGGGGTCAGCGCGCCGCCCGCCGTGCGCTCGATCGGCAGGTCCAGGGACCGCGCGTCGCTCGCGATGTGGACCGCGCTGTCGGTGAACTCGATGAAGACAGAGGCCGTCGGGCGGTTGAATAATGGGCTCACAGGTTTTCGCGGGACGAGATTGTTTCCAGGTATTTGCCCGAGAAGCGGACGACCACTTCAATGCGCTCGCGCGCCCCCGTTGAGGTGACGCGGCCCTCGGCGACGATGCGGAAGGTCTCCGAGCGCGCGGAGATTCGCGGCGCAAGCTGCTTGAAAATCTCGGGCGTCATCCCCGGGACGCCCAGCAGGCCCGCGATGTTCGCAAAGTAACCGGCGGACTGCCGGTGCGACACAATCGCCTGCGCGAGCTCCTCCGTCATTCCACCCAGGCAGAAAAGCGCCGCCGCGGAGGCCGTGTTGATGTTGACCGCCCCCTTGATGGTCGATTCCTCCTGCGCGGTCACGTCGTCGCAAATCGTTTGCAGCAAATCCTGGCTGATCAATTTTGGCCCCACGGTCTGGGGAGGGCCGGAGTTCTGCGGCGCGGGCTGGCCCGGATTTGGCGCGCCGGGCTGGCTGCGGTTGGCCTGGCCGGGGCGTTCGGGGGCGAGGGCCGCGACGTCCAGCAGGTCCGCGATGTTCTCCAGCTTTTGCTTGCCCCGGAACGCCACAATGGCCTTGGCGATCTCAACCGTGATGCCGCTGACCGACGTCAGTTCCGCTTCGCTTGCCGTCTGCACATTGACGCGCTCCTCGCCGTTTGCGCGCCGGTTCGCGACACCGGAATCAACGGTGAAAATTCCGGACCACCCGGCCTCCAGTTGGCCATTGCGGTTGTCCGGCGGCGCCGATTGGTCGCCATCGTTCTCCTCCGGATCCAGCAGCCCGTTGGCGTTCAGGTCCTCGCCGAGCAACAGCGCCGGCGTCACTCCCCGGATCAGCAGCATTTCCCGCATCGTTTGGATGTCTTTGTTGCGCGGCAGGTAGGGCGGCTTGAGCGTCAGGTAATAATCCTGCTCCGCCCCCCCCGGGTTGGCGGCGTTGTCCCCGTCGCGCCAATCGATGATCGCGGCCGCCGTTTCGGGCGGCATGTCCCTCAGCCGTGTGAGGCCCTCCAGTCCCACCGAGTTGATGTTCAACCGGCTCTCCTCGTCGCGGACGCCATAAATGAGCTGTCCGCCCTCCTCGCTGGACCCCTGCCGGATCACCCGAAAATGGCCCCGCCCAAAAGGAATGTCGCGAAACGACTCCGGCGCGTTGTACAAATCGCCGCTGTGGTTGCGGGCCGCTTTCTTCCGCGCCGCCGCCTCGTGAAATAGCAGGGCTTTCGCTTTCTCGACCCCCGCCAGCGCGAGGTAATGGGCCTGCGCCTTGTCCTCGAAATTCTTGGCCGCCCCCAGCGTCATGCGGCTGGAATACAGCGATCCCACCACAATCACCGCCAGCAGCGCCAGGCACCAAAGCACGCCCACCAGCACCGATCCGCGTTGCCGTCTCATTGCTGGCCTCCTTCGGGCGGCGCGGGCTGCGCGCCGGCGCTGGAGTTCCGTTGCGAAACCGCCTGGCGATTGAACGTCGGCGCGAGGTCCAAGCGGACGGTGGTTTGAAAAGTGATCGGCGATTTTTTCGGCGCTTCGGACTCGCCGCCGTCGCCGGCCCTCTGCGCTTTTAGGTCCTCAGGATCGAACGCGATCGTGATGCGGACCGCCTCCGGCAGCCCATAGGAATTCGACGGCGGAAAGAGCATCCCCCTCGTTTTCCCGTCCGGATCGCCCCATTCCTCATACCACTCGAAGCCGTCGTAATATTCAAACAGCAGCCCATGCACCCCCCGCGCGATCTCCTCGCGCGCCCCGCCCTCCAGCGGTTCGGGATCGGGCGTGGGATCCCTCCGCCGGGCCAGGATGAAGGAATCCGACTGCGGATCGCGCGTCAGGAAGTAGCTGATCTCGATTTGGTCGGCCTCACGCGGCTGGCGAGGGGTGTAATTGCGCGTGGCGAAATCCAGGTTGTCCGCGTTGGCGCCGCCGAGCGTCCGCCGCAATCCCACCATCTCCGTTTGGCCGGGCAGGGGAACCGCCGCGCGGATGTCCGCCGCCATGGCCGCCAGTGCGGTGCGCCCGCTCTGCGCCGCGTCCGCGCGCCCGTCGATCAGTTTTTTTCCGGCCACCCCCGCGCTCAGGCAAAGGTAGCTGCTGGCCAGCACGATGGACATCAGGCCCGCGCTGATCACCAGTTCGACCAGCGTGAACCCGGATTGGCGTCGCGGGCCGGTCAACCTCATGAGTTCCCTTTCCGGCGTGCCTTCTCCCGCTCAGTCTCCTCTTCGGGATCGCGCGTGACGGGCGGGTCAAAAAGCATGGTCCTCAGTTCAAAAAGTTCCTCCCCGGACTCCGTCCGCTCGATGGTCACGGTCACTTCATACAGGCCCTCTGGGACCGTCTGCGTCACCTCCTGACGCCACGAATAAACCGCCAGGTCGCCGTCAAATTGGCCGCTCGTCTCGCCCTCAAGAATGTAACCATCCGCGCGCAGCAGCTCGATCTGCCCGGCGGCCAGGTGCGCCGCGACGCTCTGCGTTTCCGCCTCCTTGCTCGACACCAGCGCCGTGGTGATGCCATGCACCAGCCCGGCCAGCCCAATGCCGAGGATCATGATGGCGACCATCACCTCGATCAGCGAAAACGCGGATTGGCGCGGGCGGATCATGGGCGGTTCGGTTCCATGATTCGCAGGCGTCCGGTGGCGGGGCTCAGCCTCATCACCAGTTCGACGCCCGCGCGGTCGCGGAAAAGGAATTCGCGCGCCTCGGCGCTGCCATCCGGAAAAAAGGTGATGGCGTCCAGTTCCTGCCGGCGGTCATCTTCGGCTGCCTCGTCGATTTCCTGCCGCTGCGGATGCCGGATTTCGAGCGTGACCCGGCTGTCCAGTTCGCCCGTGGCCAGCGGAATTTCGGGGGCGCCGGCCGACTCCTCCTCGCCGGAAAGCGCGGTCCCCTTGGACCGCACCACAAATCGGCCAGTCTTCGGGTCGATCCGCAACACCTGCGCTTGGTGGACCGCGATGGCGCGGTTGCTGGCCGCGTCGCAAACATCGACCAGCTTGCGCGCGTTGGACCGCAGCAAGGCGTCCTCGAACGTGCCGCGCATCTCCCCGACCATCACTCCCGAGAGCACGGCGATGATCACGAGCACGACCATCAATTCCACCAACGTGAACGCATGGAGGCCGCGTCCGGCGCCGCGCAGTCGCATTTTACCAGTTTCCTATGTCCGCCGCCTCATCCTCGCCGCCCTCCGCCCCGTCCGCCCCGAACGTCCAGACGTCGAAGCGGTTTTTGCCGTGCGTGCCGGGCGCGCGGTATTGATACGGGTTCTTCCACGGATCCGGGCGCACCTGCTTGATGTAGGGCCCGCGCCATTTTTTTTCGTCGCCGGAGGGCGCGTCCGCGAGCGCCTTCAAGCCTTCCTCCGTGGTGGGATAGCGGTCCATGTTGATGTAAAACCGCTCGATGGCGGACTCCAGTTGCGCGATGTCGCTCTTGGCCGCGCTGACCTTCGCGTCCTGCGTGGTGTTGATGAATTGCGGGATGATGGTCGCCGCCAGGATGCCGAGGATGACCACCACGACCATGATCTCGACCAGTGTGAAGGCGGCCTGTTTGGCCTGTTTCGTTTGAATTTTCATGTCTGAGAAAACTTTCAATGGAGCGCGCGGCTCATGCGGAAAATCGGCAGCAGCAGGGCGATGACCATGAAGCCGACCACGGCGCCCACAATGAGGATCAGCGCCGGCGCCAGCAGCGAAACCAGCGTCTTGGTCCGGCCCCGCATCTCGCGCTCCTGGATCTCCGAAATCTTCAAAAGCATCTCCGGCAGCTTGCCGCTCTCCTCGCCCACATCGATCATTTGGATCACCGTCTTTGGAAAAATCCCGATCTTCCGCAGCGGCCCCGCCAGCGAATCGCCCCCGCGCGTCTCCTCCGACACCTGCGCGATGAAGCGGGCCAGCGCCAGGTTGCCGATCGTGTTCTCCACAATCTTGAGCGCGGGCAGCAGAGACACCCCGCTCTTCGTCAACGTCCCCAGCGTGCGGGCGAACCGGCTCAGCGCCGAGGAGAGGAACACCGGCCCCAGCAGCGGCGTCCGCAGCTTCGCCCGGTCCAGCCGCAGCGCGCCCATCGGCGTGCGGAAATACCAGCGGGCCAGGGCCGCGGCGGCGATCACGAGCGCGAGGGCGATGAACCAATATTGGTTCAACACCGAGCTGACGCGCAGCAGGATCAATGTCGGAAGCGGCAGCACGCTCAGCATCTCCTGCAGCATGCCGAACAATTTGGGCAGGACCACGGTCAGCAGGATGGCCACAGTGAAAATGCCAAAGCCCAGCACGAACGCCGGGTAAGACACCGCCGCCACAACCTCGCCCCGCACCTCCTCCTCGTGCTCCAGCAAGTCCGCCAAATCGTTCATCACCAGCGGCAGCGCCCCCGCCTCCTCGCCCACCCGCACCATGCTCACGAACAGTTTGTTGAACTGGCGCGGATGCTCCTCCATCGCGGCGGAGAGGGACACGCCCTTCCGGACCGACTGCGCGAGGCCCAGAATCATCCCCTTGAGCGCGGGGTTCTCCTCCTCATCGCCCAGCCCCTCCAACGCCTGCGGGATTGGGATCGACGCGCCGAGGAGCGCCGCCATCTGCCGCGTGAACGCCGTGATTTCCTTGCGCCGGATCCGCCCGCCAAATTGAAATCCGGCCTTCGCCTGGACCGGCGCGGCCTCGGCGGGCGCCGCCCCGTTGGCGCACGCCTCGATTTCGCTCGCGAAGATGCCGCGCGTCGAAAGCAGCCGCAGCGCGGTCCGCCGGTCCTCCGCCTCGACCGTGCCGGTCACCAACTGCCCGCTTGCCTCAACCGCCTGGTAACGGAACGCGCCCATCTTCTCAATCCCCCGAACAGACGCGCACAATCTCCTCGACCGACGTCTGGCCCGATTGGGCCTTGCGCAGCGCGTCCTGCTGCATCGTCACGATGTGTTCGCGGGCGGCGTCCTTGATCGCGGCGCTGGAGCGGCGTTGCAGGATCAACTCCCGCAGCTCCGGCGTGATGACCAGCAGCTCAAACACGCCCACCCGCCCTTTGTAGCCGGTGCCCCGGCAATCCTCGCAGCCGCCCCCATGGTAAAACGGCCCGCGCGGGTCGCCCGCCCCGAGGGCCGTCAGGCGCTCCGCCATCGCCTCGGTGATCGGCC
>CAZSXX010000148.1:0-10059 GCA_964611245.1 uncultured Verrucomicrobiota bacterium
GGCACGAACGTCTTCACGTTCAGCGGCAACACGTTTTCCATCGGCGCGAGCGGGCTGGTGAACAATGACGCGCAGAGCCAAGTTTTCAATTCTGATTTTTCGCTGACGTCGAACCAAAGCTGGAACGCCGCGGCAGGCGGATTCACGATTGCTGGCGACATTGACACCGATTCGAGGCAACTCACGTTCACGGGCGCGCACGACTCGCAGGTGGATGGCCGGATCACGGGCAATGGATCCCTGGTCAAGCAGGGCTCCGGAATCCTCACGTTGACCAAGGCGAACAACAGCTTTGACGGCGGCCTCACCATCCAATCCGGCACGCTTCGAATCACGGCCGCCGGGGACATCAACATCGCCAACGATGGATCGAATGACCACTTGGGCCGGGGCACCATTTCAGTGGATGGAGGAGTCCTTGAGATCCTCCCGGGAGACGATTTCACCGGGTTCCGCCGAGAGCTGACGATCAACGGGGGAACGGTTCGAATCGCCCCGTCGGACAACATCGAAGACTTGGTCATCGGCAGCGGGTTGCTCACATTTGAAGCGTCCGGCGGCACGCTGGACTTGGCGGGCTCCCTTCTGAATGGAGTGCCATTGGGAGCGGTCGTCGTCAACGCGAACGCCCTGACGCCTGGCATCATTTCGTACGGATACATTTCAGACACCTCCTCCCCGTTCGGCTGGGCCACTGGGAAGCGGGAACTGACCATCGAAAATGGCAACTTGACCGGCACGGGACGGCTGAAATTTGAGCTGACCGCCGGCGCCCTCGCGCAGTACCAGCAAACTTCGTTTGGTGGGAGCCTATTGTTCAGCGGCGTCCCCGGCGGAAACGCGGGCGGGGGTTCGGCCAGCACAGCCGTTGGCCGAATGCTGCTGAACGCGGCGAGCACCGTCACGGTGAACGGCGGCATTTTCTTCGAGAACGCCATGCAGGTCACCACGGTCGGCGCCCGCACGCTCGACGCGAATCTCACCATCAATTCCGGGACCACCGCGTTTCAAGGCCCGAGCCGCAGCGCTCCGGCGCCGGGCGGGCTGATTCTCGGAGCGGTCATGGGCGGGCGCACGCTGACGGTCAAGGACGGCGCCACCGCCGTCATGGACGCCCGCTTCCGGGACGAGGCCAGTTTCAATTACATTGGAGGCATCACTCTCAACGCGAATGTGGTCTTGGAGGCGGGCGGGTCGCTCGCGTTTTCCAAGAGCGCCACGGTCGGTGGTGAAAGCGTCGCCGCGATCACAGTGAACAGCGACATCACCGGGCAGGGCACCGCGGCGAAAGAATCGACGGTCGCGTTGAATGTTGGCGCGGGCGCGGGTGGCGCGAACTTCACCGCCGGCGCGGGCACAGCCGGATCCGACCTGATTGTCAATGGCACCGGCGTGGGCGGGTTGCGGGTGGAAGGCACAAAAACCCGGATCGACAATCTGCTGACGAGCCAGCGTGTGCAGGATATCACCGGTTCGGGGGGCACGCTTACGGTCGCCTACAGCGACAGCATGACGGGCACGTTTTCGACCGCACCGACGCTCGGAAGCAACGTCCGCCTCGGCTTTGATTCTGTCGGCGGAAGCGCCCCGACATACCAACTTGGCGCGGTGGCGAACGACCTCGCGAATTGGGGCGGCCTTGTGGTGAAGGATGGAACGGTGCGCCTGCTCTACAACCAATCCTTGGTCGGCTCGGTCGCGACGACCACGACCTTGGACCTGCTCGGCGGCAGCCTCATTCTCAACAGCGGCGGTGGCGCCCGCACGCTCACGCTGGAGGGCGGCGCCAACCTGACCGCCGGGACACTCGACGGCGGCGCGAGCGCGGGCACCCTCGCCCTTGGGGGCAGCTTGGTCAACGGCGCGGCGACCCTCGTGAACAGCCCGAACATCACGATGACCGCCGCCACCCCGGCCACGGTTTCCGGGACGTCCCTCACCGGGGTTGGGACCTTCGCCAAGGCCGGAGCCTCGACGGTCACCGTCCAAACCGGCCTCACCGCTTCGGTCATCGACATCCAGGCCGGCACGTTGTTGCTGGGCGCCAACAACTTGATCGGCGACTCCACTCCCATCAAGCTCAGCGGGGGAACATTCGCCAGCGGCGGCTTGAGCGACACTGTCGGAACGCTGACGCTCACCGCCAACTCCACCATCGATTTGGGCAGTGGCTCGAGCATCTTGAATTTTGCCGACAGCTCGGGAGTGGCGTGGACCGGCGCGACAGCGCTCACAATCGCAAATTGGAACGGCCCCGCCGGGGGTGGCGGAACCGACCAGCTCATTTTCGGCAGCGCCATCAATTCGCTGACGGCAAGCCAGGTCAACCAGATTCAATTTCTGAACCCCAATGGTGTCTCCGGCACGTTCCCCGCGCGGATTCTGGCCAATGGCGAGATCGTCCCGGTGCCCGAGCCCGCCACCATCGCGTTTGGCGCGCTCCTGCTTGGCACCCTTGGCTTCCGGGAACGCGGACGCATTCTGCGGTTGATCGGACTTCTCCGCGCCCTTCGCGCCAAATTCGCGGCGGCTTGAAAGACACGTTTTCCGAGCCCCAGTTCAAAGGCTGGACCAAGCCCGGCCCCGTCGTCGCCCCGCAGTTGGCCGGCCAGGTCAACACCGGCGAAACCTGCGACGCGATCAGTGGATGGTTCCGTCTGTTTCAGCTCAAGAAAGGCCACCGATTCTCCACGGACGACCTGCTGACGGCCTGGTACGGGACCAGTTGGTGCCCGCGAGCGGACCGCGTCCTCGATCTGGGCAGTGGAGTCGGTTCCGTGGGGATGATCGCCGCGTGGCGCCTTCCGGGCGCGCGTTTCGTGACGGTCGAGGCCCAGGAGGAATCGGTCCGACTGGCCCGCAAAAGCGCGGCGTTCAATGGGCTGCTGGAACGCTACGAAATCCGCCTGGGAGATTTTCGCGATGAAGCACTGCTCGCGGACGCCGGAAAGTTCAGCTTGGTCTTGGGCAGTCCCCCTTATTTTCCCCTGGGATCCGGCGTGGAAGGCGACCATCCCCAAAAGATTGCGTGCCGCTTTGAGGTCCGCGGGGACATCCGCGATTATTGCGCCGCCGCAGCCCGCGCCCTCGAGCCGGGAGGATGGTTTGCGTGCGTTTTTCCGACGGAGCAACTTGCGAGGGTTGAATCCGCCGCGCAAGCGTCCGAACTCGCGATCGTCCGCCGCCGACCGATCATCCTTCGCGAGGGCGAGCCACCGCTCCTGAATCTTTTCGCCATGGTCCAAGGCGCCGATCTCCCGGAGCCGTTCCGACAGCAAACTTGGGTGGAGCCGGCGCTGACCATCCGCGCCCGCGACGGCTCGGTCCACCCGGAATATTCCGCGGTGAAACTGTCCATCGGCTTCCCGCCGTAGGTTTACTGCAGCGGCTTTTCCTCCGGCTTCAACCCGCTCGGCGCGGCGGTGACCCGGAATTGCCGCTCCGGCACGTAATATTTCTTGAAAGCGCCTTGCAACTGCTCCGCCGTGTAGGCTTGGTAATCCTCCTTCACGGTTTTCTCGACGGCGAGGTTGCGACGGCGCAGCTCTTTGTTCCGCAGAATTCCCCACCAGTAGCCCGGCTCGCGCATGTTTGTGTCCAGCGTGTTCGCCATCTGCTTTTTGCTGTTCGCGAGCTCCTCCCCGGTTGGGCCTTTCTCGGCGAAATCCTGGAAGATCTTGTGGACCTCGGCCACGACGCGCACGGCGTTGGTTGGGTCCGCCGGGGCGCCGGAGAACATGCGGCCGGCGTCCTCATAGATCCACGACGGCGCGTTGTGCGCGCTGATCGAGTAAACAATCGCCAGTTCCTCCCTCACCTGCTTGATCAGCCTGCTGCTCAGGATCAGCGAAGCGAGGTCAAGCGCCCGGCTGTCGGCGGTGTTGCGGCCTTCGGCCGCGATGAACCCCGCCAACGCGACCGCCTGTGGCGTCACGGTGTCCACTTTCACGTTCCGCTCCAGCGGGCCATTCGCCCGGGGCGATTTCCGAAGCGCGTCGATCCGCTCCGCCGTCCGCCCACGGTTCGGCAGCGATCCCACGTACCGTTGCACCAACGGCAATGCGTCCTCCAGTTTGATGTCGCCCACCACCGCCACTTCGATGGGTGCCGATTTCGCCAACCGGTCAAACCAGGCTTGCGCCTTGGCCAAGGTGATCGCCTCGACCTGTTTGCGGCCGATGAAGACCCGGCGCGGGTCGCCGCCGGAAAGCAAATCCTCCATGGCTTCCTGCGCTTTGAACTGCGGCAGCTTCTCCCGCTCCTCGATTTGTTGCAGGGTGGCCAGGCGCCAGTTTTTGAAGCTTGCCTCCTCGATTTTGCCTTCCTTCAAAAGCAGGTGCGCTTTTTGCAATCCCGCCTCCAAATCCAGGGGTGATCCTGTAATCGTGATCAAGAGATGGTCGCCGGCCGGGTTGGCGCCGACGTTGATGTTCTTGCCGGTCATCAAATCGCGCATTTCCGTCGAGCTGATGTCCGAGGTGGCCGCGTCGTTGATCGCCAGCGTCGCGACTCCGGTGATGCCCGCGTTCTCCGCCGTCTCCTCAATGGGCCCACCCGCCAGGGCCACGCTCACGAGGACCGAGTCCTTCTTGTAGTCCAGGTAGCGGTGATGCACCCGCACCCCGTTCTCCAACCAGGCGCTGGTGATGTCCAAATCGGCGTCTTTTGTCCGTTCGACGACTTTGCCGGGCTCGGGAATGTTCGGGAGGAGGCTCGCGCGGATCGTCTCCTCCGGCAGCTTTTCGACGCGGATCGCGGACGCAGCCCTCGCTTTGGCCAGCACCTGTTCCCGAGACGGCGGAGTCACGCCCGCCTTGTCGGCGCTGGTCACCACATAGGCGAAGGTTCCTGGGATGAAGTTTTTCTTGAAGGCCGCGCTCACCTCACTGGCGCCCACCCCAGGCAGGAGCCCTTTGTACAGTTCGAGCCGTTGGGCGGCGGACAGGATCGGCTCCCGCTGGTTCACCCGCGCGGCCATGCTGCTGATGAGATCCCGCGCGTTCCGGCTCGGCTCGGTGCGAACGGCGCGCTCGGCGTCCGCCAGAATGTCCTTCCGGGCCAGGGTCATCTCCGCCTCCGAAAAGCCAAATTCGCGCGCCCGGTTGACCTCGACAATGACCTCCTCGAGCATTTTCGCCCAATCCTGCGGCTCCCCCATGGCGAAACCCTGGATCAAAACGGCCTCATGGAAAAAGTCCGAGACATCCGCCGCCGCCTGCCGGAAACTGGCCGTTCCTTTCTTGACCCGTTGGTCAAACCGGCGGCCCAGGATCCAGGAACCCACGTATTCCACCAATTCCACCCGCGCCTGCTCGGAGGTCACCGTCGGGGGCCGCCCCGGGAGGATGTTGATCATTTGCACCTCGCAGATGGCGGTCTCCGGATCTGTCACGACGATCGCCCGCTCCTTGGTGAAAGGCTTGAACTCCGCGCCCATCGGCTCCCGGGCCGGAACTGTCGGCTTGTAGTCGCCAAACCGCTTTTTCACGAGCGGCAGGATGTTGTCCGGCGGCGCGTCGCCGACGAGCAGCACGGTCACGTTTTCGGGCCGGTACCAGGTGCGGTAATAATCGTCGAACTCCTTTTTGGGCGCGGTCGCCAGGACTTTCTCATCGCCAATCGGCAGCCGGTGCGCGAAGCGCGACCCCTCGAACAGTTCGGGCCAAAGTTTGTTTTGAATGCGATCCTGCGCGCTCTTCCGCGACCGGCTTTCCTCCAGCACAATCCCCCGCTCTTTCTCAATTTCCTCAGCGAGCAGGGATCCCCTGAAGATATAGTCGCTGAGGACAACCAAGGCCTTGTCGATCTGCTCGACCTCCGTGTTTGGGGTGAAGAGCATGTACACCGTCTGGTCCAGGCTCGTGAAGGCGTTCAGGTGCGGGCCGAATTGCATCCCGATGCTCTCGAAGTAGGGGATCAATTTCCCCGGCGGAAAATTCTCGCTGCCATTGAACGCCATGTGCTCCAGGAAATGCGCCAAGCCCTGCTGCGCGTCGGTTTCATTGAGCGAACCGGTCCGCACATGGACTTGAAGGGCCATCTTTCCCGGAGGGTTGTTGTGCTGGCGGTACATCCACGTCACCCCATTCTCCAGCTTGCCCCGCAAAATCCGTTGGTCCTCCGGCAGCGGCGCCGCCACCGCGCCAACCACAACAGCAAGGAAAAACCAGCCCTGAAGACACCGGAGCATTTTCATTTCGGGGGGAAGCTTAGCGCTGGCGCGGCCGCCCGGCGACCGGAAAAAGCGAATGGCCGACCCAGCAGGCAGGCCAGCCCATACAAAGGGTCGATCAGCCAATCCCACAGATTGTCCGGCCCCTGCCCTCCCAGCCCCCACCCCGCGAGCCCAAGCAGGAGCGCCAATCCAAAGGGTTGGTCCATCACGATCAGGGCGCCGATCACAGCGCAGACGACCCCAACAAACGCCGGGTTTCCCCAGCCCCATGCGTATGGGTCAACCGGGCCCCAGCCCAGAGCCGCCGGATAGAGCGCCACGCTCGCCACCGCTCCCCACAAAAAGGCCGCGAACAGAAACTTCCTTGAAAACCGCGCTCCGCCGGCCCAGCCAAAAACCAAGACGGCGAAGGGCGCACTCGGGAAATATCCCATCCATGCCCCGCCCACGGCCAAAGCCGCCGCCACTCCCAGCACTGGAAGCCGCCGCATCATTTCGACGCCTTCCCTTCGGCGATTTTTTGGTCGACCCAAGCCGCGTTGAAACTCAGGTGGCGGATCGCTTCCCGCTTCCAAGTGTACACCAGTTCGACGCCTCCATTAGCCCGGACGCACAGGGTCGGATATGAGAATTCGCCGCCCTGGTCGCGCTCCACCACCGCGGCGTTCCTCCAACTCCTGCCCCCGTCCTCCGAAAGCGCCAGCGTCAAGTTTTCACGGCCTGCCTTGGCGTCGTTATGGGCCAGGAGCAAGCGTCCGTCCGCAAGGCGAGCCACATCCACTCCGGCATCGGGATTCGGCAGGTCCGTCTCCATGGGCGCCGACCAGTTTCTCCCACGGTCGATGGTCCGCGAAATCCAGACGCGGCGGGACCCGCCCGCGTCCCGGCACAGCGCCACCGCCTCGTCCTCGCTGACCGGCGCGATGGACGGCTGGAACGCGGACTGTCCGCCGAAAATCCGGGTCTTCCGCGCGGAGACTTCTCCATCCGCCTCCGAGAGCCAAAGCGCCTCGGAGAACTTGCCCGCCAGCTCGTGGTAAATCGGGAACAAATACGAGCCGTCCGTCATCCGCACACCCGGATTCTTGGCCAGCTCGCTGATGTTCAACAGTGGGCTGAGCCGCAGCGTCTCGGCGTTTTCCCAGGTTTGCCCGAGATCGTGCGACGCCATCCAATTCAACGAGGAGGTGGACCAACCCCCGATGGTGGTCGTGACGAACAGGACCCGCAATTCCGAGCCGCCGGGCGAGTAAACGACCGCGTTGCCAATGCGGCGGATTCGCCGACGCAATTGGCCAGCCGCCTGATCCCGCGACATGATCGCCCGCGGCTCGGTCCACCCCCCATCGTCGGCGCCGCGCCGCGACAGAAAAATCCGGACATCGCCGCCGCCCTCGCGCGACCCGCCCCACCACACGGCCGCGAGCCCCCCGCCCGCCGTTTCGCAGACCGATGGGGCATGGACGCTGGGCGCGTCGGCGATCCTCGGCAGGAATGAGGCGCTGAACCGCGCGGGCTCGACGACCGGGGAGGCGGCCGCGATCAAGAACCCTGGCGGCTCGGCCGACCGCGCTTTCCATCCTTTCACGAGCGAGGGGGCCCCGAGCGCCAGGGCGGCCAGAATCAAACCGAGGCGAACGAGCAACTTCATGGCGCGGAGACGAGGTAACACCGAAACTCCGAACGCAAGTCGTCCAGCGAGCGGGCCCGGAACGCCGCCCGCCAGTCCTCGCGCGTCGCGTCCGCCCGCGCGAACCGCACCCACGCCTTGCGGGAGTAGAATGTTTTGAACCGGATCAATTCCTGGGCCGCCAGTTTCGCGTTGGCCATCGCCTGCTCAAACGCGTCGGCCCGGACGCTTTCTACGAAGACAATCTCATCCGATTTCATGCGCGCCGGGTCGAATTCCCGCACGCTGTATCCCAGCCGGCTCGAGAGCATCGCGGGTTGGTTGGATTGGAACTTGCGCGCGGGAAGTTGCCCAGCCATGGGCAAATTTTTTGGCAGGGCCGCCACGCCCAGCAGGGGATAAACCAGCCCAAGGACCACCGCGAACACGCCCGCGACCCGCAGCGCTGTCCGGTGCGGCGAGTGGTCCCGAAAGGCGCCCACCGCCGTCACCACCGCCAATGCCGCCGCGAAGATGGGCTGCCACACGCCCAGACGAAACCACCACGCGAACGCGCCCACCGCCAACGCGACGAGGCACAGCAATGTGGCCGAGACCGCGAACAGCTTCCGCCGTTTCTCCCAAGTCCCGGAGCAGATCCACGCCGCCACCAGCGCCGCTTGTCCCGGAACCAGCGCCAGCATGTAGCGCTCAAACGCCTTCATGAAAAAGAACGGCAGGGCGGACAGCGTGAACCAGAGGATCAGCCACGCCCGCTCCCGCCGCGCCGGCTCGTCCGGCGCCCGGAACCAGGTCCAGATCGCCGCCAGCATCATCAGGCTCCACGGAAAGACCAATCCGACCGCGCCGGTCCAAGCCGACAGGGGGGATCCGGCACGCATTGCGCCAAACTGGCGGTCCGCCAATTCCTCCTGGAGGATCGCGCTGAGCTTTTGGCTCCACTGCCAATACATGGCGAGCGGCCACGGCAGGGTGATTGCCAAAAAGACGGCCGCCGACAGTGCGATCTGTGCCCACCGGCCGCGCCAGTCCATGCTTTTGCGGAAAACCAAAAGCCACGCGACCACCGCTGCCCCAACAAACAGCAGCGCCACCGGGCCTTTTGTCAGCACGCCCATCCCGAGCAACCCGGCGGAGACCGCGATGTCGCGGAGCCTTCCCTGTTTTCCCCACCGCACGAAATGGAGGACGGAGAAGGCGGCAAGGGTCGCCACCGGCAGGTCCAGCATCGCCCGCCGGCCCTCGATCGAAATGCCCATCGTTGAAAGAGCCAGCAAGCCCGCCAGCAGCGCGTGGCGCCCAAACATTTCCCGGGCCAGCAACGCCGAGGCCGCCGCCAGACCCGCCCCTGCCAACACTCCGATCAGGCGGCCCGCGAACAGAGAGACCCCGAAAATCTCATATGACACCCGGATCGCCCAATAGACCAACGGCGGTTTTCGCAGGCGCGGCTCGCCGTTGAGCCACGGGGTGATCCATTCCCCGCGCTCGCGCATTTCCATCGGCGTCGGCAGAGTGAACATGTATTCATCGCCGCCGGTGACGCTGGACTCCGACCAGATGGAGGGGAGGAGGAGGAGGATTCCCAGAATGAACACGGCCCAAGGCGCCCACCGCTCGGCCCTCGGCATTTCCAGCATGGGGTCAGCGGAGGTCACGGCATTCGAAAAGCTCGATGGTCCGCAGCGTCATCCCGCGCCGCACAATGGCCCGGCTCCCGAGCGGGCGCACACTGGAGAACTCCCGCTGGACGCTTTCGGGGATGGGGGCGCCCGGATTCGCGTATCGCACGTAAAGGGCGCTCTCCCCTTTCCGCTCCGTGTAGCCTGGCCAAAAATAGAACTGGTTCTCCGGCCGCCCGCTTGTCCGGTAGTAAACAAGCGGCTCCGCCGCAACCTTCGCCTTCGCCTCGGGAATGTAGAATGACAACAGCCCAGTGATGCCGTAGTGCTCGCCAATGATGAAGGGCGGCTTTCCCGCCTCCGCCGCCGCCTCTTGGCGGACTTCCTCCACCACGCGCGCCATCTCCGACCATCCCCGCACGCGGCGCAATGGGTCGATTTTTGCCGGCAGCGGCCGACCGGCAATTTTCCGGATCAAACCCGTCTCGTGCAGAATCACAGTCGCCACGATGCCCAGGGCCACTCCGCCGACAAAGAATCCCCGAACCCACCGGGGGGCGTTTTTCCATCGCGGCTCCCAATCGGCCACCATCAGGCAGAACAATGGCAACACGGCGGGCGCAATCCAATTT
>CAZSXX010000149.1:0-10003 GCA_964611245.1 uncultured Verrucomicrobiota bacterium
TTGGTCGGCCTGTCGTGGTCACTTTAGTGGTTTATGGGATGTTGTCAAGTGGTGTTTGTGTAGTTAAGTCCAATGGCGAGATTCCGCAAAAAGAAATTGTGGTGGAGTCGGAGTCAAATGAGCGTTTGGAGCCGCGCGAGCTCCCGGGCGAATTCCGCGGCCTGGGCGGTGGATATCAAGGCATGGCGGGCCGCGAAGCGGGCCAGGATTTCGTGGGCATGGAGCGCCAACCGGACCTGCGGCCGGCAGATTCCAACCATGGAGGCGCAGCTTTTCGCCACGCGTTGCTCCAGGCCGGCGGGACGGAGGAAATCGAGCAAATTGTCGCCGACCTTCTTTTTTTTCCGGGCGCGTTCCTCCCGCCAGATGCAAGCCGAGGCGAGCATGAGCGACAAACTGCGGAGGGCGCGTCCCGGCGGCAGTTGCTCGAGTTGCCGCGCCTCCTGCGCCACGCGGGCGAGCACGCCGCCCAAGCGCGGCCAATCCGGCGTTGCGGCGTCGCGGGTGGCCCGGTCTCCCGGCACGAGGGAAAACTGAGCACGGGTCCACGCGGGCGCCGGGTCGCGGCCGGTGAGGACCGCGGCGGCGCCCTGGGCGGACTCGGGATCGATTTCATCCTCGATGCCCCGCCTCAAGTCATCGGCGATTTCTTTCTCCGTCCGCTCCGGGGCGACGTTTGAGCGGAGGGCCAGGCCCACGCGCAGGTCATAGATGAGCCAGCACCGATTCGGCACAGAGTACGACATGAGTTCATCCTGGCTGTCAATGGGCAGGAAATGTTCGGCGAGCCGCAAGGTTTCAGTCTCGAATCCCTCGGACAGCAAATAAATCCCCACATTCGTGAGGGCGTCAGGGTCGTAGCTGTGGAGATCGAGCTTCGCAAAACCCTCCGCGATTTCCGGCAAAAATTGAGTGAAGCCATGCCTGACGAATTCCTCGGACGCCGCCCAATAGAGAAACCCCAGCGCCGTTTCCTCGGTCGGCGGGACTGCGGCGGAAATGCGGCGAAGGACGCGCGGCAAATCGGAATGCCCGGCGCGCGCGAATCGATGCATGAGTTCGTTCCACAGAGTCGCCCCGGGCGGCAGGAGGAGGAGTCGCTCCAGGAATTGGTCCATCTCGTCGGTCGTGGGGGAGGCCAGCGACGTGAATTGGTCCCAAGCCGCCTTGATCTCCGCCTTGACCTCGGGAGGATAGCCCGCTGGGGCGGAGACCGACTATTTCCCGCCGGAGTCAAATGGGCCGCGCCCCCCGTCCCAAAGCGGGTCGCCAGCATCGAAGGGTGGAAGCTCGGCCAGATCCTCTTCACCCATTGGATCCATGGCGGGCGGTTGGCGCGCGGACAGTTCGTCGTTGGCCAAGCAGCATTTTTTGTATTTCTTGCCGCTGCCGCAGGGGCACGGGGCATTCCGCCCCGTCCGCAACCGCTCGACTGCGATCCCGTAGGCGGTCAAGGCGGCGGGAAGCGCCGGGGACGCCTCCGCCAGGCGCTCGATCTCGGCGGTCGGATAACCGGACATGACTCCGCTCGACTGGCCGTCCAGGGAACGGACGAAGAACGAATCGCCCTCAATCCGGTATTCGGCGTCCCAACCGATCTCCTCCGTGGAATTTATTTCCCGGATCGGAATCGGCCGGTTCTTAAAGCCGAGCGTGAGGCAGGTCGCCAAACCCTCCAATGGTTCCACCATCCAGGCGTCGCCTGCCTCGCAGGAGAAAAAAATCACCGACCCCACCCTCACGGCGCGGCGCTCACCCGCCAGGGCGCATTTCTGGATGCCAAGCGCACCGTCCATGAAACTCACAGCGGAAACATCGGGATGGGTGGCGGGGGTCTTCATTGATTCAGCACTTCAAAAATGGGCAGAGCGCCCAAGAGCCGCCGGGGCGCGGGCCGGCGGTTCCGCAGGCTCCAACACATGATCCGGAGGCAAAAGGCCCAGTCAACAGCAGTTTGTTCCCAGTTGTTCGCACTCTATTCACAATTCCGTGCCCCGCTGGCCGGCAGAAACTTCAAGAACGGAGAGCGCCCGCCGTCAACGTTTGATGGCATCCGCCGATGATGATGCATTTTTAAAAAATGGACATCGAATAAGGATGGCGGCATGATTCTTCTGTGAGGACGACATTGACGTTGGATGATGATGTCCTGGAGCTGGCGGCCCGGCAAGCGAAGCTGCGGGGTGTTTCGTTGGGAAAGACTGTGTCCGACTTGGTGCGGCGTGGGTTGAACGCTTCGACGGCAGCCCAGAAGAAGGGCGGCCTGGTGGTCTTTCTTTTGCCGGACGATTCGCCGAAGGTGACGACGGAGGATGTGCGCCGAATTGAAACTGAGGGGATATGAAGGGGTATTTGCTCGACACAAACCTGCTGATCGCGCTGCTTTGGCCGAGCCACGAGCGGCATGGGTTGGCGGTGAAGTGGTTCGCCACGAACCGGGGCAGGGGTTGGGCGACCTGCGCGATGACCGAGGCGGGTTTTGTCCGCGTGGTGTCGAACCCGGCGTTTTCCCGGGACGCCGTGCAACCGCGCGAGGCGGTCCAGGTTCTTTCGGCCAACACCGAAGCGGAGGATCACGAGTTTTGGGCGGAGGGAATGCCGGTCGCGGAAGCGGTCGCCTTCGCGGGGGTCCGGTTGATGGGGCATCAGCAGGTGATGGACGCTTATTTGCTTGGCTTGGCGATCCGGAAGGGTGGCGTGCTGGCGACGTTGGATCAAAGGATCGAGCCGCTGATTGAGCGGAAGTCGGTGGAACGCCATGCGCTGGAGACGGTGGGTTGACTTGGGGGCCTGACGGAGGAAAAAAAAGAGCGGCAGGGGTTGCCTGCCGCTTTGGGTGGGGTGGGTTGGTTTAGGGTTTGGCCAGGCGGAAGAAGGCCGTGCCCGAGATGGGGAGGGTGTGGGTGCGGCCGGTGGTGGTGATTTTGGTCCAGGCGCCGGAGACGGCGGGGGCGGTCTCGAGGGTGTAGCCGTCGACGGTCCAGGTGAGCTGGACGTCGGAGTTGCCGGAGCGGGCAATGGTGAGGAGGACGTCGCCACCGACGCCCGGGGTGGGGTCTTCAGCCGGGGCGGGGTGGGTGAAGACGGTGTAGAAGTTGAGCTCGCTGGGCGAGTTGGGGTCGAGGGCCGGGGGGCCGTCGACTGTGATTTCACCTTTGGCGGCGACCATGATTTGTTTGGTGGTCATGGCGAGGGTCATGCGGAAGGTGCGGGTGGTGTTGGGGAGTTCCGCGGTGCCAGGGACGGAGTTGGCGAAGGGATAGAAGCTGGCGGTGAGCGGAGCGAAGGCTTTGGTCGCGCCGTTGAAGGCGAGGACGCGGACCACTGTTTGGGCTTTGGTGAAGCCGGTGGGGATGGATTCGTAGCCGACGGCGACGCGGTCGAGGGCGTCGGAGGCCAGGTTGACGCGGTCGTAGCCAGAGGTGCCGGAGGGGAAGGAGGCTTCGCTGACCAGGGCAATGCCGGCGGAGGAGAAGTCGCGGGAGTCGAAGGCGGCGACTTTGACGGCGGAGTTGCGCCCGCCGACTGGGGTGTTGCCGCCGGCGAGGAAGACGAAGTGTGAGTTGATGTGGGAGGCGATGCGGGTGCCGTCGCCGCGGCCGCGGTCGAAGGTGGACTCACCGGAGGTGTTTTGGTCGACCATGCCGCGGAATTCGCCGGCGTTGTCGTAGAAGCGGATGACGCCGCGGAAGCGGAGGGCGAAGCCGCCTTTGTGGGCGGCGACGTTGGACCAGATTTGGTCGGAGACGGAGTCATCGACGGCGAAGCCCGCCTTGATGGTGGCTCCGGTGGGTGAAACGATGGCGAGGGTCGGGGTCCTGGAGGAGCCGATCATGTTGGAGCGGTCGTCGATGACGACGACCATGTTGCCATTGTCGAGGACGGCAACGTCACCGCCGAAGCGGGAAACTTCGGGGACGTTGACGGGGTCGCCGGGGATTCCGCCCAGGACGGCGTCGAAGGCCTTGCTGAGCGGGGTGGGGGTCATGGTGGCGGGGTCCAGGGAGTAGGATTGGACGCCGGCGAAGCGGTTGTTGGCGGAGTAGACGCTGTTGGCGGCCCAGCGGCTGGGCTCGGATTGGAATTCGGGGAAGCCGAAGGCGGAGATTTCGCCGCCGACGATGTAATTGAGGGCGCCGGGGCGTTTGTCGCCGGCGACGCGGCCTGGGTTGCCGTTTTGGCGGGAGAGGTTGATGGCGGCGTCATAGGGGGCGCCGGCGTCGGAGTAGAAGCCTTCGACGGTTTTGCCGGCGCCGCCCGCGGCGGGTTGGACGCGGACGACGTAGCGCTGTTCGGTGGCGGAGTCTTTCGCGAAGGTGTTGCCTTCGATGAGGAAATGGGAGTTGCCGAGGACGCTGGCGTTGGGTTCCCAGTTGCCGAGGGCGTTGGCGGTGGTGGGGATGACGGGGGTGTCGGAGACGAGGCGGGTGAGGCCGGCGCCTTCGACGGTGCCCGGGGTGAAGGTGGAGAAGGTGCGGACGGCCATGGTGCGGTCCGGGATGGAGTCGCCATCGACGTCAAAGTAGTAGGTGGGGTTGTTGCGGCTTTCCCAGGCGACGGCGGCAAGGTTGTTGCGCCAGGCAACGCGGGGGCGGCGTGATTCGAGGATGGTGGGGTCGGGGACGTCGACCTCGCTGATGTGGAAGATGCCGCCCATGGGCGCGCCGGTGGCGTCGAAGAGGCGGCCGAGGACGACGGTGGCGTTGCCGTCGGTGGCGTAGTTGTCGAAGAAGACGGCGAAGACGCGGCCTTTTTCGTCGATGGCGGCGTCGACCTGGCTGGAGGAGTTGAGGACGACGGTGTCGTCGTTGACGGCTTTGGTCCAGCGGAGGGTGCCGTCGGCGTTGATGACGGAGATCCAGACTTTGCGGGCGCCGTTTTCGTCGGTGCCGGAGACGGCGAGGACGTAGGCGTCCTTGCCGTTGCCGTGGAAGCCGACGCCGTCGCCGCGGCCACCGCCGTTGTTGATGGGTTTGTCGGTGAGGGTGGCGAGGCTGACGTTGCCGGAGGCGGGGGTGCCGTCGTTGTTGAAGAAGCGGACGGTGGCGGCGCCGTTAAGGTTGAAACGAATGGCGAAGCCGTTTTGGGTGACGCCGGCGCCGTGCCAGATTTCGACGCGGTCGGTGGTTTCGCTGACGAGGGTTTCGGGTTTCACTTCGACTCCAGCTGGGGAGACGATGCGGAAGATGGCGTGGCGTGTGGGGGCGGCGCCGCCGAATTTGTCGACGATGTCAACGTCCTGCCGGCTTTCGCCGACGATGAGGATGTTTCCGTTGGAGAGGTACTCCCAGTCGCCGATGCGGATGTGGCCGGGGGTTTCGGCGTGGGCGTCGGTGACGCCAGCGACGATGCGGAGGGGGGAGCCGTCATTGCCGAGCAATTGGACGGAGGGGAAATCGCCGGAGCCGCCGCCCTCCTGGATTTGGGTGTCGGCGAATTCGGAAACTTCGGCGCCGAGGGCGAAGGAGGTGGCGCCCATGCCGACGCCGTCGCCGAAGAGGTTGGCCTTAATTTTGGGCCCCCAGGAGGTCCAACCGGAGATGGGGGAGCCGTCCGCGCGGAAGTAGGCGAGGAAGCGGGTGGAGATGGGGCCGCCATCGATGGCCGAGGAATTGATTTCGGTCATCGGGGTGAGGAGGTCGCCATTGGAGCTGAGGAGAGTCCAGACGGCCTCGAAGTCGAGGATTCCGGCGGTTCCGCTTTGGGCATCGTCCTCCCAGCCGACGATGACGTTGCCGTTGTTGGCAATGCCAACGCCGATGCTGCCTTCCAGCTTGTTATTGAAGACGGCGGTGTCGTCGTGGAGGAAGATGGTGGCGGATTTGGGCCGTAGGCCATTTTCCTCGGGGAGGCCGGGGAGGGCGATTTGGGCGACTCCGGACTGGCAGACCACGGCCAGAAGGGAGGAGGAGATGAGGAGGCGTCGTTTCATACTCATAATGATTGATTGAACTAGGGCCCGCAAATCACACCGCCGCCGACGGCGAGGGCTCCGCAGGCGTCGTGCCCAGCGGGATCGCAGTCAACAGTCAGTGGCGTGACTCCGAAAGGCAGGCCAAAGGCCGACTTATCGGAGAGAGATTACGGGTTACGGTGGGGATGTTGTTCCGGGAGAGGGACGGCCGCAAGGGAAATCCGCCTTGGGAAACAATATTTTTTAGGCTTTGGGCTCCCAGCCTTTGCGGTATTCGCGCTTCCAGAGTTTTTGGGCTTCCTTGTCGCCGATGATGTGGCCGGTTTTGGGGTCGATGTGGAGGTTGCGGCCGGTGCGCCAAGCGATGTTGCCGAGGTGGCAGAGTTGGGTGCTGATGTGGCCTTCCTCGATTTCGGAGTTGAGTTTGGCGTCGCCCCGGATGGCGGCGAGGAAATTGGCGAAGTGGGCGCGGTCGCCGCCGTCGCCGGAGCCTTTGGCGATCTCCTTGCCCTTGGGGTCGAGGATGCGATAGGCGCTGCCGCCGGTGATGGCGAGGGCGCCATTGTCGCCGTAGAAGGTGACGAAGTCGTGTTTTTCGTGGGGACGGGGATGGCAGGAGCTGCCTTCCCAAGTGGCGCCGGCGGAGCCGAAATCGAACTGGGCGACGACGGTGTCGGGGGTTTCCTGGTCGTCGTCGAAATGGTAGCGGCCGCCGCCGCAGGAGACGCGGGTGGGATGGGTGACGCCGAGGCCCCAGCGGACGAGGTCGAGGGCGTGGATGCCGTTGTTGCCGAGTTCGCCGTTGCCCCAGTGCCAGCGCCAGTGCCAGTTGTAGTGGACGAGGTTGTCGAGGTAGGGGCGCTCCGGGGCAGGGCCCTGCCAGAGGTTGTAGTCGATGTTGGCGGGGACGGGGACGGGCTGGCCGCGGCCGATGGAGCCGCGGGCGTTGTCGTACCAGGAGCGGGCGAAGCGGACTTTGCCGATGGCGCCTTCGTGGAGTTTTTGGATGCCTTCGCGGACGCCGCCGGAGGAGCGGCGCTGGTTGCCCATTTGGACGACGCGGTTGTTTTTGCGGGCGGCGCGGACCATGGCTTCGCCCTCCCACGGGTTGTGGCTGGCGGGTTTTTCGACGTAGACGTGCTTGCCGGCGTTGCAGGCCATGATGGAGGCGGGGGCGTGCCAGTGGTTTGGGGCGGCGATGAAGATGGCGTCGAGGTCCCTCATTTCGAGGACTTGGCGGATGTCGCGGGAGACTTGGGGTTGGCGGGCCTGTTTTCCCTCGGTGCGTTTGAGGCCGGAGTCGAAGCGTTTTTCGTCGATGTCGCAGAGCATGGCGACCTCGACATTTTGGATGCCGGCGAGGGCGGCGACGTGGTCGAGGCCGCGGCCGAGGCCCATGACGGCGGCGCGGATGGTGCTGTTGGGGGAGTCGGCGGCGCGGACGGTGCGGATGGCGCCGTAGAAGGCGAGGGCGGAGGTGGCGGCGGCGGATTGGGAAAGGAATTTGCGGCGATTCATAGGTCCTCGTTGGTTCAAGCGAGAGCGTAGGCGGCGGGGGAAAAGAGAAAAGAAAAAAACCGGAACGGGCTTTGGCCGCGTTCCGGTTCCGCGCGAGAACTGGAGGGGACGCCGGGGCTAGCGCCAGGCGTGTTTGTAGGCGTTGATGGCGCCTTTGTAATCGCCGCCGGCGCGGTCGTCGTCGCCCACTTGGATGGAGGCGGCGTCGCCATTGGCGGCTTTGGCGACGATGCGCATGGCGTCGGCGAGGTTGCGGGCGGCGGTGTCGAGGGCGATTTTTTGGGGCTGCGGGAGGTCGGTGTCCAGCAGGGCCATGAGTTGGTTCACAGCGGCTTGGGCGTGGGCGAAGACGTTGTTCTTTTTGACGTGGTCGGGGTCGGCCCAGAGGTTGTTGGCCACAACTTGGTCGACGCGCGCGGCCGCCGCTTCGACGCGTTTTTTGAGGCCTTTTTCGGGGACGAGGGCCGCGACGGCGCGGATCTGGCCGAGGGTTTCCTGGGCGAGGTTGAGCGCGGTCTGGCGAACGATGCGGATTTGGACGTGGTTGCGATTGGCCGGAAGGAACGCGTCGCCGCCGGCGCCGAGGTCAAAGGCGTTCAATTCGAATTCGAGTGGCTCGCCGACGGCGAAGCCACGGAGGTCAATGTTGACGGGAACGAGGAGTTCCTGGCCGGGGGCGACGTCGACTTCTTTGACGTCCTCGTGGCAAGCCTGGCCATCGGCGCCATCGCCGCGGCCCCTACAGGCGCCAACGAGGAGCAGGTGCAGGGGTTGGTCGCCGTTGTTCACGACGGGGACGTTCCAGGAGAAGGTCTCGCCGGAGTTGATCACTTCGAGGTTGATTTGGCCGCGGTCATCGTTGGGATCGGTGTTCTCGCTGGCGCCGACGACGAGGGCTTCGAGGCAGGTGTGGGCGCGGGTGACGAAAACATGCTCGGTTTGCGCGGTGGCGGAGCCTCCGGCTGGGATGGTGGGAATGGTCACAGTGGCGATCTCCTGCCAACCTTGGAAGGTGACGCCCCAATCATTGAAGGAGATTTTGACCTGCACGTTGTTGGCGGGGGCGTCTCCGGGATTGGTCACGACGACCGCGATTTGGGCGGTTTCGCCGACGATGGGGTAATGGGGAGTGGCGGTGATGGTGTTGTAATTCCAGCCGATGCTGGGGTTGGCGCCCGCGAACGCGGGCGAGGCGGCGGCCAAGGAGCAGGCCAACAGGCACCGCTGAATCATTTGCTTGAAGTTTGTCATATTTTTATTTTTTCCTTCGCTGATGGACGTTTGGATTCGCCGCCGGAGCGGAGTTTCCATGTCCGAGTTGAAAGGCCCATGCGCTCCAGCAACCGGCTGGGGGCGGCGATTGGCCTCCTTAATTTAATGGATGGAACATTCCTAAAATACCAGAAAGGGGCGGATCAGGCGAGAAAAAGCTTTGGGAACCGCGGGCTGGCGGGCTGAGGCTGGCTCGCGACGGCGAATGGGTGGGGTGGCGGGGGGAGTTTTGCGGAAGGAACGAAGGCGTGGTAAAGGTTGCGAATTGGAGCGAAATTGTGTCTGGTTGCGGGATTCAAATGAAAATGTGCCGAATGCTTTTGGCGGCCGCTTTGTGGCTGGCCCCGGTTGGGGCGGCGGAGCTCAGCTATAACCGGGACATCCGCCCGATCCTTTCCGACAATTGTTTCTTTTGCCATGGGCCGGACGCGAGCCACCGGAAGGCCAAGCTGCGGCTGGATGTGCGGGAGGAGGCGGTGAAGGCGGAGGCGTTCGCGCCGGGGAACGCGGAGGAGAGCGAGTTGGTGAAGCGGATCTTCACGGCGGACGAGGATGACTTG
Source organism: uncultured Verrucomicrobiota bacterium (assembly GCA_964611245.1). Lineage (GTDB taxonomy): Bacteria > Verrucomicrobiota > Verrucomicrobiia > Limisphaerales > SXQI01 > CAZSXX01. The sequence goes on from CAZSXX010000149.1 coordinate 9,265, forward strand.
ATGCCGCCGCCGGACTCGGCGAAGAAATTGACGGCGGCGCAGAAGGAGACGCTGAAGGCGTGGATCGCGCAGGGGGCGAAGTATGAGGCGCATTGGGCGTACTTGCCGCCAAAGAAGGCGGCGGTGGAGGGGAATGGCGTTGATTTCCTGGTGCGGAAGCAACTGAAGGAAAAGGGACTGAAGCCGGCTCCGGAGGCGGACCGGCGGACGCTGGCGCGGCGGTTGTCGTTTGACCTGGTGGGGTTGCCGGCGCGGCCCGACGACGTGGAGGCGTTCGAGAAGGATGGGTCGGCGGACGCCTATGAGAACGTGGTGGAGCGGTTGATGGCGTCGCCGCATTATGGGGAGCGGATGGCGATCGGGTGGCTGGATGTGGTGCGTTTTGCGGACACGATCGGGTACCACTCGGACAATCCGAGGAACGTGTGGCCGTATCGGGATTACGTGATTCGTTCTTTCAACGACAACAAGCCGTTCGACCAATTCACGCGGGAGCAGATCGCGGGGGACCTGCTGCCGAACAGCGGGCAGGAGGAAAAAGTGGGGTCGGCGTTCAACCGGTTGCTGTTGAGCACGGAGGAGGGCGGGGCGCAGGAGAAGGATTATGAGGCGCGGATGTTGACGGACCGGGTGCGGGCGGTTGGGACGGGGTGGCTGGGGCAGACGATTGGGTGCGCGCAATGCGTTGACCACAAATTTGCCCCGATCTAGCAGCATGATTTTTTCGCGATGGGGGCGT
>CAZSXX010000150.1:0-9920 GCA_964611245.1 uncultured Verrucomicrobiota bacterium
TTTGCTGGAGAAGTTCGCCGGCTACGGCTTCAACAAATCACACGCCGCCGCCTACGCCATCGTCTCCTACCAAACCGCCTACCTCAAAGCCAATTACCCCGTCGAGTTCCTGAGCGCCATGCTCACCAACGACATGGGCGACACCGACAAGGTCAGCATCCTCATCAACGAGGCCCGCGCCTTCGGCGTCGAAGTCCTCCCCCCCGACGTCAACGAATCCCTCGTCGCCTTCGCCCCCGCCCGCGGCGGTTCCGTCATCCGCTTCGGCCTCGCCGCCATCAAGGGCATCGGCGAAGTCGCCGTTCAGACAATCCTCAACGCCCGCAACGACGGCGGCAAATTCAAGAGCCTCGCCGACCTCTGCGAACGCGTCGACGGCCGCACCGTCAACAAGCGGATTCTCGAAGCCCTCGTCAAATCCGGCGCCTGCGACTGCTTCGGCGAAACCCGCGCCACCCTCTTCGCCTCCATCGAGCGCACCCTTTCCCGCGCCGCCAGCAATGCCCAGGACCGCCTTCGCGGCCAATCCTCCCTCTTCGGCATGCTCAACGACGGCCCTTCGCCCAAGGAGGAAAAGATCCCGCAACTCCCCGAATGGCCCCAAAGCGAACTCCTCGCCGCCGAAAAAGAGCTCCTCGGCTTCTACGTCACCGGCCATCCCCTCACCCCCTTCGTCCCCCTCTTGAAAAAATTCGCCCTCACCGACTCCCAGACCGCCTTTCAACTGCCGCCCCGCACCATGACCCGCCTTGGCGGCCTCGTCGCCGCCGTCCAGCAGGGCGTCTCCCGCAAAAACAACAAGCCCTATGCCATGCTCACCTTGGAGGACCTCCAAGGCACAGTCCAAGTCCTGTGCATGAACGAGAATTACGACAAATACCGCGACCTTCTCGTCCCCAACAAAGCCCTCCTGGTCATCGGCGAAGTCAACAACGGCGAGGACCGCCCCAAAATCTTTCCAGTCGAAATGATGGCCCTCGAGGACGCTCCCAAAAAATTCACCCGCCAAGTCCACCTCCGCCTCCAGGCCGCCCATTTCACCCCTGACCGCCTCGCCGAAGTCCACGGCCTCATCTCGGCCTTCCCGGGCAAAATCCCCCTCTTCCTCTGTTTCCGCATGCCCGCCGGCGAAGCCATCTTCATCGAAGCCCACGAAAAATTCAGCGTCACCCCCACCGCGGAACTCGCCGCCGAGGCCGACCGCCTCTTCGGCGAAGAAACCTACTACGCCAAAATCGACGCCGCCCTCCCCGAGCGCAAAATGAAATCCTGGGAAAGGAAACCCTCCAACGGCGACGGCGATTAGCCTACCGCAGCGACATCCACGGCTCCCGGTCGCTCACTTCCATCGTCACCGGCCCCTCGCTCTTCGCCGGCGAAAGGATCGCCAAAAACTCAAGCGTGCCCTCTCCGATATTGTACGTGGCGTGGACCAACCCCGCCGGCAGGTAAATCGAATCCCCCGCCTTCATCACCCGTTTCTCCTTCTCGATCCACTGCTCCGCCGTCCCGCTCAGGATGTATAGAATCTCCTCCATCTTCGGATGATAATGGAATTTGTGCGCCTCCCCCGGCGGCAGGTGGCACCGCACAAACATCAAATTCGTGTCCGCCACCATCCCCGGCTTGCATTGCCAATAATGCGTTTTCCCCGGCAGGTTCTCGACCTCAGCTTCCGCGAACGGAACAATGCGCCAGGGCGCGAAATTTTCGGTGGCCATGCTTTAGGATTGGCCGGGACGCGCCTCCATCGTCAAGCCGATTCAATCCGTTTGACTTCCTCTCCCGTCGCCCGGACCTTCCCAACATTGATGGCCGACGATCCCCCATCCCTCACCGCCCAATTCCTGGCCCACCTCGCCACCGAGCGCGCCCTCTCCGACTACACCCTCCGCAACTACCGCGCCGCCCTCGCCGAGTTCTCCGCCTGGCATCAACTTGAGCGCCAGATGCTCCCCGCCTGGGCCATCCTCGACCGCGACGACTTCCGCTCCTACCTCCGCTCCCTCGGCCGCCAGAAACTCAGCCGCGCCGCCATCAGCCTCCGCTTCTCCGCCCTCCGCACATTTTACAAATTCCTGATCCGCCAGGGCATTCTCGAAAAAATGCCGATCAAAAACATCACGCTCCCAAAACGCGAAAAACGCCTCCCCCGCTTCCTCAGCAAGGAGCAAATGCTCGCCCTTCTGGACGCTCCGCTCCAGGAACTGGCCGCCCAAAAGGAACATGCCGACCGCCCCCCCAACCCCGCTCCCTTCCTGCGCGATGTCGCCATCCTCGAGACCATCTATTCTTGCGGCCTCCGCGTCAGCGAGCTCTGCGGCATGCGGGCCGCGGACATCGACTGGCCTCAATCCGTCGTCCGCGTTCGCGGCAAAGGCAAAAAGGAGCGCCTCGTCCCCATCGGCGCCCCCGCGCTGGCGGCCATCCGCGCCTATTGGACCGCCAACCAGTTCGAACCCTCCGGCCCAGTCCCAGTTTTCGCCAGCTCCAGCCACCCGGATCAACCCGTCAATCCCCGCTCCGTTCAGCTCGACCTCAAAAAATACCTCGCCCTCGCCGGCCTCGATCCCAAGCTCACCCCCCACAAAATCCGCCACAGCTACGCCACCCACCTCCTCGACGCGGGCGCCGACCTCCGCAGTGTCCAGGAACTCCTCGGCCACGCCCACCTCGTCACCACCCAGGTCTACACCCACATCACCACCGAGCGCCTTAAAAAGGCCTACGACACCGCCCACCCCCGCGCCTGACCCTTCCTTTCCCCGCGCGAATTCCGGAATGGAACGTTGCGGGCGCCCCCGAAGTACGCCAAATAATCCCCGTGAACGTCGATCTGGGAATCTGGCAAAAGCTCTCGCGCTTGATGGCCCTCCTGATTTTCATGGCCGCCATCCTCGGCGTCGTCGTTTGGTACATCCCGCTCTTCCAGCAGAACGAGCGCATGCGCAAGGAAATCCAGTCCCTTCAGGGCCAGGTGCGCCACGAGGAACAAGCCGGCCGCCAATTGGAGAACAACATCAAGGACCTCCGCGAAGACCCAAAAACCGTCGAGCGCATGGCCCGCGAGAAACTCGGCTACGCCAAAACCGGAGAAACGGTCCTGTTCTTCGAGAAAAAAATCACCAACTCCCCCCTCGTCGCTCCCTCCCGTTAACCCTCCATTTTCGTCTCCACCCACCGCGCCATCAGCCACAGGACGTCCGACAGCCGGTTCAAATACACGATCATCTCCCCGTTCCCGGCCTCCCCTGTTTCACGCAGGACCTGCACCCGCCGCTCCGCCCGGCGGCACGTCGTCCTCGCCACATCCAACGCCCCGGCCGCCGCGTTGGCCCCCGGCGTCGCCCAACCCCGATACGAAATTCCCTGCCCCTCCAACTCCTCCACCAACCGGTCCAGCTTCCCCGTCATCGCGGACGTCACAAATTGGAACCCATCCTTCCCATACCGCTCCAAATCCTCCGGCAGCGTCGCCAACTCTCCCATGAAGATCACCAACTCACGCTGGATCAACAGCAGGCTCTCCCCCACCATCCCCGGGCCATTCAGCGCGCGCGCCATCCCGATCGCGGCGTTCAATTCGTCCACCGCGCCAACCGCCTCCACCCTCGGATGCGACTTCGCCACCCGCTTGTTGTACATCATCCCGGTCGTCCCGTTGTCGCCCGTTCGCGTCGCAATGCTCATTCCCGCTTCCCCTTCAATGCAAAATCGGCCATGGATTCGGCTCCTTGATTAATTCCGCGTCCAAGTCCAAATAAAAATCCAGCCGCCGGTCCGTCTCCGCGTCGTCGATCGCCCGCGCCATCAGGATGTAGGTCGCGTAATGATTCCCCTCCGACTCCACCAATCCCGCGTAAAAATCAGCCAACTCCCCGTCAATCGGCCGCAGCGCCGCCCCCAAAATTTGGAACTTTTCGCAGCTCCTCCCCTCAATCAGCGCGCAACTGATCAAATGGTCGATCACCTGCCCCTTTGTCCCATTCCGAACCGCCCGCATCAACCCGGTGATCCACGCGCTCGGCCGCGGCTGCGTGAAGGCAATCCCGCGCCGCTTCAACAGCGCCAGCACCAACTGAAAATGCTGCAACTCCTCAATGGCGATCGCGTTGAGCTCTTCCACCCGCTCAAACAACTCATGGTACTTTTCCAGCGTGATCGACGTCGTCGCCGCCTTCCGTTCCAGGTGCGCGTGGTCGACCAACACCGACGGAAGGTTGGCGATGATTTTGGGAAGCCAGCCCTCCGGGATTTTTTCGCGGAACAACAGCATCGAGGAAAGCCCCGCCCCCTCCCGTCACGGCTCGGAAACGATCGCCGCCCGGCGCTTGTGGTACTCCGCCGGAGTCATCTTGTCCGCCTTGTACAGCGCCGTCAGCTCCGCAAGCCTCTGTTGCTTTGTCATCGGCGTCGCCGATGCCGCCGGCGCCGCGGGGGCGGCCGAGGCCGCCGGAGGCGCGCTCGCCGCGGGCTTCGCGGCCGGTGTCTTGGCGGCGGTGGCCGGCGCTTTCGCCGCGGGCATCGCCGCTTTTTCCGCCTCGGCGCGGGCTTTGGCCTCCGCCTTCAACCGGGCCTGCTCAGCCGCTTGGGCCGCCTTCGCGGCCGCCGCCTGCTGCTTCGCCAATTCTTTCGCCCGCGCTTCCAGCTCCTTGCGCGCCTTCTCCTCGTCCGCCGCGCTGGGGGCCGCCGCCGTCGTTGGCGCCGTCGTGGCGCTCGGTGTCGCAGCGGGCTTCACCGTTTGGACGGGCGCTTTCTCAGCCGCGGCCCGCGCTTTCGCCTCGGCGGCGGCCTTTTCGCGTTCCGCTTTCGCCTTCGCTTCCGCCAGCGCTTGGTTCGCCTTCTCGGCGTCCTTCACTTTCTGCGCCGCTTCCTTTTCGGCCTTCGCCTTGGCCGCCTGTGCGGCCTTGGCCGCCGCTTCCTGCTCCCGCAAAATCTCCTTCGCCCGCGCTTCCAGTTCCTTGCGCGCCTTGTCGTCCACCGCGGGCTGCGCTGTCGTCGCCGTCGTGGGCGCGGCGGTCGGCGCCTTCACTGCCGGGGCTGGGGCGCCCCCCTGCCGCTCCCGCAGCAACTCGCGCGCTCGCTCCTCCAACCGTTTCTGTGCGTCCGTCGCCAGGGCGTCGCGCAAATCCTGCACAGCCGACGGGCTCGGTTGCGGTTCTTTCACCTCGGCCGGGGCCGCCGCTGCGGGTGCCGCGGGCGCTGGCGTGGGCTGCGCTTGCCGCAGGGCCTCCAACGCTTTCTGTTGCGTCGCTGCCGAGACCGGCGCCGCCGCTTTCGGCGCGGGCGCTGGCGCCGCCTTGGTCGCCCCTCCGGCCGCTTTCGCCGCCGCCTGCTGTTCCTTCAAAATTTCCTGTGCCCGCCGCTCCAGTTGCTTTTTCGTCGCCTCATCCAGCTCCGGAGCCGGTTGCGCCGCGGCCGCGGGCGCCGCCTGGGCCACCTGCGTGGGCTTCGCGTCAGCCGCCGCGGCCGCCGCCTGCTCCCTCAGGATTTCCCGCGCCCGAATCTCCAGCGCCCTGTCCGCCAAAGACGGCGCCGAAATCGTCGTCGCGGCGCTCGCCGCGGGCTGCGTCGCGTTCAATTGCTCGCGGAGGCTGGCCACCGCTTTCTCGTGCGCCACCGGCGCCGCCACGGGGGCCGGGGTCACCGCCACCTGCCGCCGCAATGCGGCCAGAGCCTGCTCCTGCGCATCCACCGGCGCCGGAGTGATCGCCACCTGCTGCCGCAAGGCGGCCAAAGCGCGTTCCTGCGAGTCATCCCGTGCCGCCTGCGTGGGCGCCGCCACGGGCGCCGGCTCTTCCACGGCCAGCGGCTTCGCGGCCGGAGTCGCTTTCGCCGTCAAAATCTCGCGTGCCCGCTGCTCAAGCGCCAGTTCATCCGCCGATTTTTCGCGGATGGCCGTGGGGGCTGGCGTCGCCGCCTCCGCCTCGGGCGCCTTCGCTGGAGGTTCCACAGGGGCCGCGCGCAGCGCCGCCAGCGCCTTCTCCTGCAGGGCGCTCACGTCCACCGTCGCCGCTTCCGTGGTCACGGTCCTGGCCGTCTCGGCTTGGTTCGCGGGGGCCTCCGGCGCGGGCGTCACCGCCACCTGCGCCCGCAGCGCCGCCAACGCTTTCTCAACGGCGGAAGGATCCAGCGGCTCGCCCGCCTTCTTCACCTCGGCCACCGGCGCGGCTTCCGCCTTCGCCTCGGGTTTGGCCTCAACAACCGGCCTCGCGATCGCCACCTGCTTCGCGCGGACAATCTCCCTCGCGCGCGCTTCAATGTCCTCCTCGCCCACCTCCGCCACCGCCGCTTTCGGCGCGGCGGTTGCCACCGTCGCGGGCGCCACTGCCTCCACGGGGATCACCTCGCGGCTGGCGGGCGCCGGGGTTGGCGCCACCTTCGCCATCGCCACCGTCTTCACCTCCGCCGCGTCCGCCACCACCCGGGTGTCAAATTCCTTCTGGCGCGCCAAGGCCGTTTCCCGGATCGCCGCCGCCCGCTGCGCCATCGCCACTTCCCACGAGGCCTTCCACTCCTCCAACCGTTGCTCCCGCAGGGCCCGCCGCGCCCTCGCCTCCGCCTGCAGCGACTTCTCCCGCTCATTCCTCGCCTGCCGCACTTCGGCTGCCCCACCCAATCCGGCGTTCGCCGACCGCGTCGCCTCAAGCGCTTTCGCCTGGGCATCCGCCGATTGCCCGCCAACGGCTGGCGTGACCGCGACACCTGTGATACAACCCAACTGCAAAATCCGGAGTAAGCGCATGGGTGTTTGGTAGCCAAATGCGTGCCGAGTCGCAATGAAAATTGGGCCTCCGCCCCAAAATTGATTTCTCCCCGCCCTTCCCCTCGGCCCCGCCAGTGGACCACCCCCACCGCCCAGCGCTACTTCTGCAGGCACCGCAACGCGTCCCTCACCGCCGCCGCCTGCTCATAATCCTCGCGCCGGACCGCGTCCTGCAATTCATGCTCCAGCTTTTCCCGCTCCGACATCGGCCGCGCGTTCCGCAATTCCTGCATCCACCCCTCCAACGAATGAATCTCCCCGCTCTGCTCCACCAAATCCGTTCGCCCGTGCTCTCGGTAAAACCCCCGGATCTCCTCCACCCCTTCCTCGATCGAGCTGATCGCCCCCTCAAAATCGTCCGCGTCCATCTTCTTCGAGCCGATCGCCCGAATCTGCATCATCAGCAACTGCGGCCGCAATTGCTGCAGCGCCCACGCCATCTCCGCGTGCTCCGCGTGCTCCTCCACAAAATCAAACACCCGGATGTTCCTCTGCGTGTCCCGCAGCACCGCGTCGTAATCCTTCAGCTGGAACAGGCAAATGTACCGGTGGTGGTACTGGATCGCCTCCTGCTGCAGCTTGGCGCAATCCTCCGCCGACAATTTGAAGCCCTCGTCGCTCTGCCCATTTTCGCTCCGGACCTTCTCCAACCTCGCCGTGAAATGCTCCAGCAATGACTCGTGCCCATACGGCTGCTTGCCGTCGGGACGCCCCGCCGCGTTCATTTGCAGGACGCCCAAATCAACCCGCAGTTGGATTTTCTCCCGGCCATCCTTGCCCTTCAATTTCCGAACAACAATCTGCCCAGCTTGGTAATCCCATGCGTCGAGCAGGTGCGAAATGTCGAAATTCATCGCTGTTCGAAATTGAACACAAGAACTCCCCCAAGTCAAAACAAAGCGCTGGCCCCAAATTTCTCCGCGGCGGATTCTCCTTTTTTTGAGGCACGCCCTCGTTAGGATCAGCCCGCGAGCGATGAATATGAACACTGGATTGCCCTTGGTCTCACCGAAAGTCACCCCGATTCTGGATCCCAATTTCCGTCCCGCCGTCCTCGCCAACCGCGCCTTCCTCGCCTCCCTCGGCGAAGGCCTCCCCGTCGCCTTCGGCGTCGAACAGGCCGATGGATCCCTCTTCCACTTCTCCACCCGCATCGCCCGCGAGGACCATCCCGCCGCCCCCGGCAACTTCCGTTATCTCGAGCGCCTCGCCAAATTCCTGCTCTGGTCCCGCGGCGGCTTCAAAATCCATTTCCAAGGCCCCGAACCCCTTGCCGACCGCCTCGCCGACCATTACCAATCCACCGCGTGCGGCAAATTCGACGCCCAGATCATGGGCGAACGCATCTACGAAAAACCCTTCCAGGTCGTCCACGCGCCCCAACTTCCACCGGAGCGCGCCACCAGCGCCCCGCTCGGCCGCCACCTCTCCGGCTGCCGCATCGGCTTCGACCTCGGCGGCAGCGACCGCAAAGTCGCCGCGGTCAAGGACGGCGAATGCGTCTTCTCCGAGGAGGTCGTCTGGCATCCCATCCCGCAAAAAGATCCCCGCTGGCACTTCCAGGAAATCATGGCCTCCCTCCAGCGCGCCGCCTCGTATCTCCCCCGCGTCGACGCCATCGGCGGCAGCGCCGCCGGCGTCTACGTCAACAACCGCGTCAAAGTCGCCTCCCTTTTCCGCGGCGTCTCCCCCGACGATTTCCAGAAGCACATCAAGGACATCTTCCTCGACCTGCGCCGCGCCTGGAACAACATCCCCTTCGAAGTCGCCAACGACGGCGAAGTGACCGCCCTCGCAGGCTCCATGGCCCTCGGCGTCAACTCCGTCCTTGGCCTCGCCCTTGGCACCAGCACCGCCGGCGGCTGCGTCACCGCCGATGGCAACATCACCTCCTGGCTCAACGAACTCGCCTTCACCCCCATCGACTACAACCCCGACGGCCCCGTTGACGAATGGTCCGGCGATTACGGCTGCGGCGTCCAATACCTTTCCCAGCAATGCGTCGGCCGCCTCCTCGCCCCCGCCGGCATCGAACTGCCCGCCGACCTCTCCCTCGCCGAAAAACTGAAAGAGGTCCAAAAACTCATGGACGCCGGCGACCCCCGCGCCCTCAAGATTTACCAGACCATCGGGACCTACCTCGGCTACGCCCTCGCCCATTACTCCGATTTTTACGACCTCCAGCACATGCTCATCCTCGGCCGCGTCACCTCGGGCCCCGGCGGCGATGTCATCCTCGACGGCGCCAAGGAAGTCCTTCACGCGGAATTCCCCGACCTCGCCCGCCGCGTCCAATTCCACATCCCCAACGAAAAAGACAAGCGCCATGGCCAGGCCGTCGCCGCCGCCAGTCTCCCGGCCCTCGGCCTCAACCCTTGATTCCGCCTCCCTCAAGCCAAGCATGAACCCCTACCCCCACCTCGTCTCGCAATACGCCGACCTCCTCCACTCCGCCCGCCGCGCCCCCTTCGGCGGCTTTTCGCCCCTGCCCCGCCCAAAAACCGACGCCGACTCCCCGCGCGCGCTCATCTTCTCCCCCCATCCCGACGACGAATGCATCATCGGCGCCCTCCCCCTCCGTGTCATGCGCGAGGCCCACTTCAACGTCATCAACGTCGCCGTCACCCAGGGCAGCAACAAGGACCGCCAGCCCGCGCGCCTCGCCGAGCTCCAGCGCGCCTGTGACTACATCGGCTACGGCCTCATCCAAACGGCCCCCAACGGCCTCGAAAAAATAAACCCCAAGACCCGCCAGTTCGAGCCCGCCCATTGGCGCGAGTCCGTCGCCATCATCGCCGGCATCCTCCGCGCCCAAAAACCGCGCATCGTTTTCTTCCCCCACGAAACCGATTGGAACTCCACCCACATCGGCACCCACCACCTCGTCGTCGACGCCATGGCCGCCCTCGGCGATTCCTTCGAATGTTACGCCATCGAAACCGAATATTGGGGCGCCAGCCCATGCCCCAATCTCATGGTGGAATCCTCCTCCCAGGACGTCGCCGAACTCGTCTCCGGAACCTCCTTCCACGAAGGGGAAGTCCGCCGCAACCCCTTCCACCTCTTCCTCCCGGCGTGGATGCAGGACAACGTCCGCCGCGGCAGCGAACTCGTCGGCGGCCAAGGCCAGGCCGCGCCCGACTTCTCCTTCGCC
>CAZSXX010000151.1:0-9895 GCA_964611245.1 uncultured Verrucomicrobiota bacterium
GGCGCGATTGCGGTGGTGGGCCTGCATGGGGAGGTCCGAGCGGAGGATGGTTTGGCGCGCGGCGGGGACGCCGGGTTCGGCGGGGAATTGGACGAGGCGGAGGAGCTCCTCGTCCGAAGGCGGGCGGGCGAGGCTGGGGAGGGATTTGGCGACGAGGGCGGCGGACGCTTTGGGCTCGATGGCCAGCGCGACGAGGAGCTGGTTTTCCGGGGGGAGGGCTGAACCGGCGGGGGAGGCGAGGAAGGCGGCGGCGGAGGCGGGGTGGCGCTCGAGCATGAGGCGGACGAGGTAGCGCTGGAATTCGCGCTCGTAGGCCTCGCGGGTTTTGATGGGCTGGCCGTTTTGGGTGGAGGGCATGGTGGGGCCAGCGAGGGAGGGGAGGGCGAATTGGGCGATCAACGCGACGGCGCGCGGGTCATTGAAGAGGCCGGCGGTGCGGATGATTTGGGAACGGACTTCGGGATCGGTGTCATCGGCCGCGGCGGTCAGGAGCGGGAGGACGGCGTCGACGGGCAGGGAGTCGGCGGCGGCGCGGATGGCTTCGCGGCGGACATTGCGGTCGGCGTTTTGGACCATTTTGGCGAGGGAGGGTTCGTCCGCGGCCTGGAGGCCTTCGAGGGCCCAGAGCGCGGGGATGACGCCAGCCCGGGCCATGGAGCGAAGGTTGGGGGCGAGGTTCGTGAGGCGGCGGTCCACGATGGCCTGCCAGGCGAGGTGGATTTGCGCCTCGGAGCGGGCGGAGAGAGCGGGAAGGAGCTGCTGTTCGGGCAGTGTGGCGAAGTTGGGGACGTTCAAGGGAGCGAGCGTCTTGGGTTTGACGCGCCAGATGCGGCCGCGGGTTTTGTCGCGTTCGGGGTGGGCGCGGGGGACTTCGTTGTGGGAGATGATTTTGTTGTACCAATCGACGATGTAGAGGCTGCCGTCGGGGCCGAAGGAGAGCGCGACCGGGCGGAAGAATTCGTCGGAGGAGAGGACGAAATCGGGGAGCTTTTGCAGGCGGTAACGGGGGCCGTCAACGTGGGCGCGGATGGCCTGGATTTTACGGGTGATGGGATTGGCGAGGAAGAAGGTGTCGTTGTAGGGCCGGGGCCAGCCGTAGGAATCGGAGAGGGCGAGGCCGCTGAGGCCGGTTCCGCCCATTTGGAAGTCGGGGGCCGTGCCGGGGAAAACGGGCGCGTAGCTTTTGAATTGGCCGTCGGAGCAGCCGGGGTAGTTGGCGTATTCGTGGAACTGCATCATGGGGTAGCCGTAGTCGTTGGCCTCCTGGATGAAGGCTTCGCCGTTGGCCTTGAGGACGAGGCCCCAGATGTTGCAGGGGCCTTGGGAGGTGATGTCGAAGTCGGAGCCGTCGTAGCGGAATTTGGCCATGCGGGTTTGGTCGAATTGTTGTTCGACGCCCTTGGTGGTTTTGACCTTGCCGTAATTGAAGGCGCCTTGGGCGAACCAGATCCAGTTGCCGGGGGCGCGGGTGAATTGGTGGGGGAAGAGGTGGGAATCCTGGACGCCGAAGCCGCTGAGGATGGTTTCCGTTTTGTCGGCCTTGCCGTCGCCGTCGGTGTCGCGGAGGAAGTTGATGTTTGGACCGTGCTGGACGTAAACGCCGTCCTTGTAGGGAAGGATGCCGAGGGGAATGGCGAGGCCTTCGGCGAAGACGCGCGGGGTGTGCGGGCCGGGGCCGAAGGGCTTGTCGAAGACGACGATTTTGTCCTTGGCGACGCTGGCGTAGAGGGCTTTGGCGACTTCGGGGCTTTCGTTAGCGTCGACCGGATATTCGGTGGCGGTCATGCTCCACATGCGGCCCTGGGTGTCGAAGGAGACGGCGACAAATTTGCCGATGCCTTCGGATTGCTGGGCGACCAGCTCGATGTCAAAGCCGGGCGGGAGGGAGAAGGTGGCGCGCTGCGCGGCGGCGGTGAGTGGGGAGGCTTGGGCGGCCTTCTTTGGCTCGGGGGCGCCCTCAAATTTGGGGAGCGAGGGAAGCTCCTGGATGAAGACGTCCTTGACCTGGACTTTGGCTTTGCCGCCACCGTGGATTTGGACGCCGAGTTTTCCCCAGTCGGGAATCGATGGGTCTTGCTCGATGTAGTCGGTGCCCTGGACGCCGTTGATCCAAGTGCGAACGCGGGGGCCCTCGGCGTGAATGACGTAGTCGTTCCAGTCGTCGCGGCGGATGACGGGGCGCAGGGCGGCCATGTCGGAGTGGGACATGACTTTGTTGCGGCGCTCCTCGTCGTAGATGGCGCCATACCAGTTGGGCTCGCCGAAGTCGCATTGGTAGCCCTTCATTTCGCCGGAATTGGGGACGCGCTGGCTGCGGATTTGGAAGCCGCTGTTGATGAAGCCCTCCTTGCCGGTGAGCTTGATTTTGAAGCGGATGATGAAATTGGTGTAGTCGCGGGTGGAGGCGAGGAAATCGTTGCGCTGGATGTGGTCGATTTCGTTGCCGCCGGTGAGGGCCCCGTCCTCGACGCGGAAGAGGGTTGGGTTGGGGGCGGATTCCCAATTCGCGAGCGTGGCGCCGTCGAAGAGCGAGCGTGGCGCCTTGAGTTCGGGAGGGGCCTCGGCGAAAGCCGGAACGGTGAGCAGGGCGCCGAAAGTGAAAAGGCAAAGCGTTCGCATTGGTGGGGAATGGATAGCAAAACCGGGGCGGGGAAGTCGCGCAAAAAGCGACCGGGCGCGCGGGGGCGGGGATGGGCAAATCTGAATTCCAAATTTTTTGGGATCCATTAACGTGGGGCATGCCCGCCCATTTTGTCACGGCCGCCAATGTCAAACACGACGACTTTCCGTGGTGCCATGTGGAGTGGATGTCGAACCCGGAGATCGTCGGGGCGAAGGAGCTGCTGCTGGTGCGGGCCACGTTCCCCGCGCAGGCCGCGCACAAGTTCCATGTCCACCCCGGGAGGGAGGAGGTCATCTATGTGCTGGAGGGCCGGGCGGAACAGTGGGTGGGCGAGGAGAAGCGGGAGATGGGGCCCGGGGAAATGGCGCACATACCGAAAGGGACGCCGCATGCGACGCGGAATCCGGGGGCGGCGCCGCTGAAATTCCTGGCGATCCTGAGCCCGGTGGAGGCGGCGGGGGAGTTCACGGTGGATGTGTTTGACCAAGAGCCCTGGGTTGGGCTTTGGGCTGCGAAGGCGTGAAAACAGAGTGGGCGCGGCGGAATTAATTTGCCAGTCGTCCCCCGCTTTCGCCAAAGTCCAGCGCATCCATGCAACCCGCCACCAGCAGTCCGACCCCTGAGGCGCCGGAACTCTCGCCCGCCGAACAAGCCGCCACGCTGCGGAAGGTCACGATCCGGCTCGTGCCGCTCCTGTTCCTTTGTTACGTCATTGCGTACATCGACCGGATCAATGTCGGTTTCGCGAAGCTGCACCTGCAGGACGCGCTGGGGGTGGACCCGTCGATCTACGCGACGGTTTTTGGGCATGGGGCGGGGATATTTTTCATCGGCTACTTCATTTTTGAGATTCCGAGCAACCTGATCCTGCACCGGGTGGGGGCGCGGATATGGATCGCGCGGATCATGATCGTCTGGGGTTTCGTGTCGATGGGGTTCATGTTCCTCAAGGGGGCCACGATGTTTTACGTGATGCGCTTTTTGTTGGGGGCGGCGGAGGCTGGGTTTTTTCCGGGGGTGCTCCTGTATTTCACCTATTGGTTCCCCGCGCCGGAACGGGCGAAGATCATCTCGCTGTTCGCGATTGGCGGGGTGGCGGCGGGGGTGATTGGGTCGCCGATCTCGGGGGCGTTGCTGAAGATGGACGGAATTGGGGGGCTGCATGGGTGGCAATGGCTGTTTTTCATCGAGGCGTTGCCGGCGGTGATTTTTGGGTTTGTGGTGCTGGCGTACCTTCCCAATGGACCCAAGGATTCGAAGTGGCTAAACGGGCGGGAGCGGGCGTGGATTGAGTCGCGGGTGGCGGCGGACGCGGCGGCGGCGTCCTCGACGCAGCGGCATGGGCTACGGCAGGTGTTCACGTCGGGGCGGATTTACCTGTTCTGCATGATTTATTTCCTGATGAACGTGGGGTCCTACGGCTTCGAGATGTGGGCGCCGACGATTGTCAAACAGCTCTCGGGCCAAACGGACGCGAAGGTGGGGTTGATCAACGCGATCCCGTATTTTGTGGCGGGGGTGATGATGTACATCATTGGCCGGAATTCCGACCGGACGGGGGAGCGGCGGATGCACATCGCGCTGTCGGCGTTCAGCGCGGCGATCGGGTTTGTGATCGCGGCCAAGGCGGCGAACCCGGTGCTGGCGATGAGCGGGTTGGTGCTGGCGTTCGCGGGGTTGAAATGCACGATCGCGCCGTTCTGGGCGCTGACGACCGCGTTTTTGAGCGGGACGGCCGCGGCCGGGGGCATTGCCTTGATCAATTCCGTGGGCAACTTGGGCGGGTATTTTGGGCCGACCATCGTTGGGACGCTCAAGGACAAGACGGGCAGCGACATGGCCGCGCTGCTGCTGCTGGGAGGGTCACTGCTCGCGATGGGGCTTTGCACCCTGACGATCCGGCCGCCGAAATCGGCGGTCCGGTAGGCGGACGGCAGAGGGGGGAGTTTGGTCTGGCCGAGGGTGCGTCATTCGTCAGGCGGTCGCCGAGGGCGGGACGGCGGCTGTTGGGGTGAATGATTTTGCGTCGCCGCAATGGCAGCACGCGGGCAGGAGGGAATGGCGGGTCGCTTTGCAGTGGGGGCATTCCTCAAAGAGCTGTGTGGCGCAGACGGGGCAGACGTACGGCTCGTCGGGAGGGTTGGAGGCACTTTCGGGGACACGGAGGTTTTTGAGGCTGCGGCGGGTCCAGAAAAGGAACTTCAAGGCGCCGCGGCGGATGGGGTGTTCACAGACGGGGCAGAGGAAGTGTTCGTAGGCGTCGCGGTACTGTTTCAAAAGGGATTCCGCCTTTGGGAAGGCGCGGCTTTGGATGAGGTGGACGAGAATCCGGGCGACGATGGCGATGGAGATGGCAATGAGGATGTATTTGAAATAGCGCTCGGGGAAGTGTTGGTGCATGACGAGGCCGACGCGGACGATCAAGGCAAGGCCGAAGCCATTCAGGAGCGGGGCGTACAGGTTGGAGCGGCGTTTGAAATAAAACCAGGAGGCGAGGCCGAGGAGGGGAAGGAGGGCGGCGAGTTTTGAGGCGGCGATCTTCACCTCGTGGCGGAAGCGGAGGCGGGCGAACTCGGCCTGGATTTCCGGGGTTTGCGCGTCGACGCTTTTTTGGATGTCGCGCTCGCGGTTTTGAAGGGCGAGCAGCTGTTCGCTCAAGGCGCTGACCTGTTCGTTGATCTCCTGGTATTTGGATTGGTTGGCGAGGAAGAGTTGCTGGCTTGTGGCCAAGGCCTCGGTCTCGGCGGGGGTGGGGGAGAGGGATTTCTCGAGGGTCAGCTTCTGAAGTTGAAGCAATTGGTTCATGGTCCGTTCGGAATTGCTGGCGCTGTCGCGGAGGGCGGCTTGACGCTGACGGTGATTATTGATGGAGCGGGTGGTTTGCTCGATTTCGCCCCGCACGGTGGAGGCCCCGTCGCGGAGAGCCGGGTCACGGAGGCGGGATTCCACCTCCTCCCAAGTGGGGCCGCGCCAGGTGTCAATGTCACGCACGACAAAGCCGAGCAGCCAGAAGACGAGGAGGCCGAAGAGGCCGGAAAAGAAGTAGATCAGGAGGCGTTGGCCCCACGGGCCATTTTGAGAAGGAGAGGCTTTCATTGCATCACACCGTACGGAGGGCGGGAGGAAGTGGGAAATTGATAAAAACAATCGGAGCATTCACGGAGGCGATGCGCCGAGACCGGAAGGGGCGATTCTGGGAGCGAGGTGGGATTGAAGCCAGGAAAGGGTGCGGGACCACATTTCGGCGGTGAATTCGTGGGCGATGTTGGGATGGACGACGCTTTGGAAATGGGCTTCGGCGTGGTGGACTTGCCAGAAGGGAAGGGCGAGCTGTTCGATTTTGCGGATGCCGGAGAGGGGCGAGCCGGGGTCCTGGCCGCCGGTGAGGAACAGGATTGGGCGGGGGGCGATGAGGGCGACGACGGATTCGGTGTCGAAGTGGGCGAGGAAGTTTGGGACGTAGTAATAGATGCCGTGCTGGTGGAGGGATTGGGAGGCGACGAGGTCCTGGCAACGGGTCAGGCAGCAGGCGGCCATGCCGGCGCGGAGGCGTTCGTCGAGGGCCATGAGCCACCAGGCGCGGGTGGCGCCCATGCTGATGCCCAGGACGCCGAGGCGGGACGCGTCGACCTCGGGGTGGGAGGCGAGGAAATCGAGGGCGATGAGGTCATCGCGGAGGATCATGCCCCAGAGGGAACGGCCAAGCCAGAGGTTGAGCTTGGCGGCGGTGAGCTCCTCCGCGCGGCCGGTTTCGGTTGGGCCGCCGGGACCGTGTCCGCTCCGTTCGCCGAAGCCGTAGGCGTCGATGCAGAGGACCGCGTATCCCCGGCGCGCGAGTGCGGGGCCGGGCGGTTCGGGGGTGTGGGCGTTTTGGAATATCTCCTCTTTTCCCACGTGGTATTCGTCGCCGTGCCAGTGGCAGTAGAGGAGGCCCGGGGATGGTTGGCCGGGTGGTTTGTCCGGCAGCAGGAGATAGCCGTGGACGGTTGAGCCTGCGCCGTTGTCGAAGGAGATTTTTTCGCAAGTGAAGCCATCGTGGCGAGCTTTTACTGAGCGAACGGAGGGGGGTGTGATTCGGGGCAAAGCGCCGAGGAGGGAAATGAGTTGATTGCGGATGGCGGGCCGGCGGAGTTCCCAGTCCGCGACGCTGGATGGGGGGTGAGGGGGTGGGGGCGTGGGCGGGCGCATGGGTGGATAGATAATGGGCCGGGGCGGCGCGGGCAATAGGATTGCCGAGCGGGCGGGTTTCGATACCGTTGGATGGAGTTGGCAAGGACCTATGAAAAAGAAACTGATGTTGGGGGCGGGAGCGTTGGTGGTGGTGTTGTTGTTGTTGGGGGCGGGGTTGGCATTTCTGTTCCTTGGCTCGATCGTGAAGGCGGGGGTGGAAAAGGCGGGGCCGATGGTGACGAAGGTGCCGGTGAAGCTGGATGGGGCGACGCTGTCGGTTTTCTCGGGCGCGGGAACGCTGAAGGGGTTTGAGTTGGGGAATCCGGAGGGGTTCAAGACGCCGCATGCGATCCGGGTGGGGACGGTGGCGATGGCGGTGGATCCGGGGTCGGTGTTCAGGGATAAAGTGGTGGTGCGGTCGATCCGGGTGGAGGCGCCGGAGATCACGTTTGAAACGGATTTGCGGGGGAACAACCTGTCAAAGATATTGGCGAATGTGCGGGAGATGGCGGGAACGAACCAGACGGCGGCGACGGCTGAGGGAGGGAAGGGCCTGCAAGTGGACGAGTTCGTCATCACGGGCGGGAGGATCAATTTGAGCGCGACGATCCTGGGCGGGAGATCGGGGACGCTGGCGCTGCCGGAGATCCGGCTGTCGAACCTTGGGCAGGGACCGGAGGGGATCACGCCGGCGGAGTTGACGGAGAAGGCGCTGGCGGCGGTTTTGGCGGGGACCGTGAAGGCGGTTTCGGAAGGGGCGGCGGCGCTGGGCAAAGAGGGGGCGGAACTGGCCCGGCAGCTTGGGTCGGGGGCGTTGGACGCCGTGAAGAAGGCGGGGGGCGACGGAGCGCAGGCGGTGGAGAAAATTGGGACGGGAATTGGCAATCTTTTCAAAAAAGAGAAATAATCGGGGGATGAAGTGGATTGTCATGGCGCTGTTGGTGGCGGCGGGTTCTCCCGCGCACCAAGGAGCGGAGAGGCCGAAGGCGCTGGGGGCGGATTCGCCGGAGCAGGAGCCGAAAGCGGCGCGGACGGCGATCATGGTTTATGACGCGAGCGAGTCCGACGCGTACCACGCCGAGATGATCGTGGAGAAATCGGCGGACAACAGTTTTTTTGCGGCGTGCGCGTGGCAGAACGGTTTTTTCGGGCTGCAGCAGTATGACGGGGAGGGGAAGCGGACGGTGATTTTTTCGGTGTGGAACCATGACGAGGACGCGGACCCGGAGGCGTTGAAGAAGGAGCCGGTGGAGGTGGTGTGGAAGAACGACAGGTACCGGGCGAACCCGGCGGCGGGGGGGCGCAGCGGGTTGCAATGCATCCGGCAGGCGGATTGGCGCGCGGAGGAGGTGAACCGGTTTGTGGTGCGGGCGGTGGTGACAGGGAAACGGACCACATACACGGCGTGGTTTTATGACCGGGGGGCCGGGGCGTGGGAGAAGATCGCGGAGCTTCGGGCACGGACCTCGACGGCGGGGATGCGCGGGTTTTCGTCGCACGTGGAGGACTTCCGGCGGGATTACCGGAGCGCGAAAGAGGTGAGGCGGGCGCGGTTTTGCAATGTGTGGAACCATGAGGAGGACGGGAAATGGTTCTCGATATTTGAGGGAACCTTCACGGCTTCGCGGGCGCGGTTGGAGGCGCGGGAAACAGTTGACGGGGGGGAGCGGGACGGGTGTTTCACGCTGGCGACGGGGGGGGAGACCAAGATGAGCCAGCCGCTGGGGGCCCGGGTGCGAATCTCGGCGGGGCCGCTGCGGCGGCCGGAGCCGCCGGAGGTTCCATTTGTGATGGAACAAAAATCGGGGCGCTCCTCTGGACAGGGGGCGAAAGAACGGTAGCTTGGCGGCGGGATGAAATTAGGGATGGCTTTTGGGTTGGCGTGCCTGTGCGCGAAAATGCATGCGGCGGCTTTGTTCACCGAGGATTTTGAGGGGGGATTGGGGGCGCGGTGGGAGCCGGTGAAGTTTGAGGGGAAGACCGCGCACCGCGTGGTGAAGGAGGGGACCAATTCCGTTTTGGTGGCGAAGGCTGAGTCGTCGGCGTCCGGGCTGGCGGTGAAGGTGGGATTTCCCGCAAAGCCGAAGACGATCCTTTCCTGGCGATGGAAGGTGGACCAAACACCCCCGGGAGGGTCCGACGACCGGAAGGTCACCTTTGACCACACGGCGCGGATTTTTGTGGCGTTCAAAACGATGATCGGGCCTCCGCGGACGATCAATTATGTGTGGGCCAACCGGGTGGAGGTTGGTAAGACGTTTGAGCATCCCAGTTCGGGGCGGGCGCGGTTCATTGTGCTTGAAAGCGGGGATGGGGGGGCGGGCAAGTGGGCGCTGGAGGAACGGGACATTTACACGGATTGGAAACTGCTTTTTGGAGGGGAGCCGCCGGCGGTGGTGAGCATCGGGTTGATGACGGATTCGGATGGGACGGGGACGACGGTGACGGGGTGGTATGACGATTTTTTGGTGCGGGGGCCGTGATCAGATGATGTAGTCCAATGGGTTTTCGTGGACGCCCTGGAGGTCGCGGACGCGTTCGCAGAGTTGGGCGACGGTGACCGTTTCGAGGACCTTGACGATGGCTTCGCGGACCTCCTTCATGATGCTGCGGATGCCGCATTTCTCCTCGTTGGGGCAGGAGCAGGGTTCGTAAAATTTTTCGCTGACGCAGCCGACCGGAGCGAGCGGGCCTTCGATGAGGCGGATGATTTCGGCGAGTGTGACGAGTTCAGGGGCGCGGCGGAGGCGATACCCGCCGGCGACGCCGCGGCGGCTTTCGAGGATGCCGGCGGATTTGAGTTCGTTGAGGATTTGCTCGAGGAAGCGCTTGGGGATGTTTTGGGCGGCGGAGATGGTCTGGATTCGGACGACGGAATCGTCATAATTCAAGCCGAGAACGATCAGGGCCCGGAGCGCGTAGTGTCCCCGCTGCGAAAGTTTCACAGGGAAAACCTACGAAGTACAGTTTTTTGGTCAAGATTGTCTTTTCCCGTTGACGGGGTGGGGAAACCCTACTAAAACGGTCGAGTTAATGCGATAAGTTGTGAAGAAGATGGAATTAATGCGGAGAAATTGAGGGGAGATGGGACGAAAATACACC
>CAZSXX010000152.1:0-9875 GCA_964611245.1 uncultured Verrucomicrobiota bacterium
GGGGGAGAGTTTTTCGAGGGACCAAGCTTTGCCCTTGGGGGAGATTTTGGTGGCGACGTAGAGGACGCCGTCGGCGACGGCCATGTTTTTGGACCAGTCGGCGAAGACGTATTTGCCTTTGAGGCTGGGGATGGCGGAGCCGCGGTAGACGTAGCCGCCGGTGATGGAGATGCCGAGGGCGCCGGGGTCGCGGGGGAAGGAGCGGGAGCTCTTGTATTCGAAGATGGGATCGAGGAAGGGGGAGCCGTCCTTGGCGGAGCGGGGGCAATCCTCGGGTTCGGCGCGGCCGTCGTCTTGGTTGAAGCAATGGAAGCCTTCGCGGACGGGCCAGCCGTAGTTGCCGCCTTTTTTGATGATGTTGACCTCTTCGTAGAGGTCCTGGCCGATGTCGGCGGCGTAGAGTTCCTTGGTTTCGCGGTCGAAGCTGATGCGCCATGGGTTGCGGAGGCCCCAGGCGTAGATTTCGCGGCGGCCTTTGCCTTCGGCGAGGGGGTTGTCGGAGGGGATGGCGGCGGCGCCGGGCTTGGAGACGTCGAGGCGGAGGATTTTGCCGAGGAGGTTGTTGAGGTCCTGGCCGTTGCCGCCGGGGCTGTGGGAGGGGCTGTGGTTGGGGGAGTCTTTGTCGTTGCCGTTGCCGCCGTCGCCGACGGTGCAGTAGAGGAGGCCGTCGCCGCCGAAGGCGATGGCGCCGGCGTTATGGTTGAAATAGGGCTGGTCGATCTCGAGGAGTTTTTTCTCGGAGTCGAGCTTGGCGGCGCCGTCCTGGGCGGCGAATTCGGAGAGGACCCAGGTGTGGTCCCAATCGGGGGGGACGTTGGCGCGTTTGGGGGCGCTGTAAACGATGAAGAAGCGTCCGTTGGCTTTGTAGTCGGGGTGGAGGACGAAGCCGAGGAGGCCGCGTTCGTCGAAGCCCTGGTTGAGTTTGACGAGCTTGGAGGTGAGGTCGAGCCAGGGTTCGGTGGCGCCGTCCTTCTTGACGCGGTAGATGACGCCGGCTTGGTCGGCGACGAGGAGGTTGTCGGTCCCCGGTTCGCTGAGGAGTGTTGTGGGGGAGACGAAGTCCTGCGCGACCTGCCGCAGGGTGAGGGCTGGGGCGGCCTGGGCGGGCGCCAGCAGGAGGGCGGAGAGGATCGCGCTGAGCAATATGGATTTCACGGGGGCGGAGTATAAGGAGTCCCGAGAAAGCCGAAAGGGGAAAAATTCGGGCGGCGCGGCGGGCGCGTGGGCGGGGGCGGGATTTCCAGTTGTGTTTGGGGCGGGGGCGTGAAAGATTTCGGGCGCGCCGCGAATGTGATTTTCGCGGCGCGGGCATTGTGAATTACACCGACGAGACGAAAAGAGCGCTGGCGGGGCGGATTGAGCTGTTCATTTTCACGTACAACCGGGCGCCGTTCCTGGAGAACACGCTGAAGCAGCTCGCGGCGGGGCCGTTCTCGCTGTGCAAAATCACGGTGGTGGACAACGCGTCGACGGACGGGACGACGGAGGTATGCCAGCGGATGGCGGGGGTGATCCCGCAGTTCCGGCATGTGCGGCACCGGGCGAATTTGGGGTGCTCGGCGAATTATTTGCGGGCGGTGGAACTGGCGGGGTCGCTCTACACGTGGGTGTTGTGCGACGATGACTCGTTCGATTTTTCGAAGGCGGGGGATGTGGTGGAGAAGGTGCTGGAGGGGAAGCTGGACATGATTTCGGTGGGGGTGCATGGGCACAATTTGAAGGGGGGGACGCTGACGACGACGCGGCAGTTGGCGCTGACGCAGGAGTATTTCCTGTGGCACTCGTTCATCGCGTGCCTGATTTTCAAGACGGAGTATTTTGACTCGCACAACTTGACGGAGGGTTACCACAACGCGGACACGCTGCTGCCGCATTTCATGTTCAACGCGAACATGGCGATCAAGGATGTGTCGATTTACATCTCGAAGGAGAAGGTGATCACGAAGGGGAACAATTTTGGGTATGCGCCGCTGCAGTTCATGGTGGGGTGGTTGAAGGGGTGCAACAAGATTCCGGACCGGGTGTTGCGGGGGAAGTGCATGGCGGAGGTGCTGGGGGGGAAGAATTTTTGGCGGAACACCATTTTTGCGATTTTGATCGAGACGACGTTCCGGAAGCGGGAGGTGCGGAAGGAGTACGCCAATTTCATCGCGGAGGCGCGGAAGCAGACGCCGCTGTTGTTGCTGAAGATTTACGCGCTGCTGCCGTTGGTGCTGGCGCCGAAAGGGGTGCACCGGTATTGCTGGGCGAGGTATGAGGCGTACCGGGCGAGGAAGCAGCAGGCGCCGCCGCAGTTTGACGCGGACCGGTGATGGGGCTCGGGGCGGGGAAGACTATCGGTGGGGCGTGTGTTCACGGACCCATGCAATGTCACTCCTGTCCGCAATCACCGAGGGAAAGATGAACCGCACCGGCGCAATTGTCCGGGGGCTCGTCCACCGATGCAGGACCACGCTCCCATCGGCCATGCCAAAGGCGGTGCCGCGGTCGTGGAACGCAGCCACGAGATCAAGCCACGCAGTGGGACTCGGCGGAATGAACATTGGATCGTTGATGCTGTCCGGGTGTTCATCGAGGAACACCCAAATTGCGGAGGGGGGCTGCTTGACGAAGTGGGAACTCTTCCGGATGCCGCCGAGAAAATAACTGTCTGAATCGAGGAAGCCACTGTTGGGGCCAATGGACGCGCTGGAGGACACACTGCGGACGCGGCCAGCCCAGCCACGGGCTTTTTGCTGCGCGCCCAGGTATTGGTCCGCGGGGCACCGGAAAACAGCCGCGTCCGAACCCAAGTAAGGGGAAATTGATGAGTAACGCGGGTCGGTCAAAAAAAGCGTGTTTGTATTGCCACCCGAAGACGACCAATCCATGACACCGGATGCCCATTGACGGTAAGTCGCCATGGTGGAGGCGGTTGGATTCAGGGCGTCGGGAATGGTCAGGACGCCGGGCAAATGGTCAGCATTGTCCAGCGCGTAGGAGGCCCAAGCACCCATGATTTTTCGTTTGTTGGCGAGGCATTCGATGGTGCGGGAGCCGGTTTCGGAGCGGGCAAAGGCTGGGGCGAAAAGGCCCAGGAGGAATGCGAGCGTGACCAAGACGAAGAGAAGATCGATCCGCGTGAACCCTTCGTTTTTCGGTGGCCGCGCCTGCATGGTGATGCGTGAGTTGCCGAGATTGGCCGCCTTGACGGGCAGCAAGGATTATCTAAGCGGCTTGGCAAACAAAGTCTAGGAGAAATCAACGGCGGTTTCAGAGGCGCGCCAGACTCCGGAATCGTCAGGAATCGTTAGGCGTTGACCGCACAGGGATGATGTGGCCTACTGCTCGCAAGCAAATAAACCTCAAGCTCCGGCGGTTCAAATGGCATCACTTCAGTTGCAGGCCAAGCTCATCAGCGCAGGATTTCTGGTGGGCCAACTTGTCCTCGGGGCCGCGACCCCTGAGCATGTCACCGTCACACCGGCGGCCCCCCCTTCGGAGAGCGCGGCGGGATTTTCCGCCGCAGGGGAGATGACCAGTGACGGACGGTTCGCGCTTTTTTACAGCTCGGCGCCGAACCTCACGGAACCGGCGACGACCGGGGGATGGGTGAACGTGTTCCTGTCGGACCGGCGGGCTGGCACGAACATCTTGATCAGCGTGGATGTGGCGGGAACCGGAGGGGCGAGTGCGCACTGCTCCGCCGCGAGTGTGAGCGAGGATGGGCGTTTCGTGGTTTTTCAAAGCGGGGCGAGCAACCTGGTTGCGGACGACGCCGATGGGGCGGTAGATATCTTCGTGCGCGACACGGCGTTGAACAGCACCCGGCGGATCAGCGCGCCATACGAAGGAGCTGCGGCCACGGCGCGAAAAGGGTCGTCGAATCCGACGATGTCGCGGGACGGAGGAAGGATTTTTTTCGCAAGCCAATCCGCGGACATTGCGCCGGGCGTGGCGGGGACGATGGGGTATCTATTTGACCGGGCTGCCGGGACAAACCGGGCGATTGCTCCGCAGGGTTTCGCGGGCGCGCTGTGGGCGAATCCAGTGATTGCGGGCGCGGGGAATTTCGTCTTCGCGGCAACGACGACCTCCACGAGCGGCACGCATTTGTATGGTTACGATTTGCAAAACGAAACGACGATGTGGGTGAGCAGCAACGCGCTCAAGATTCCCCGCCCTGCGTCGTCCGCGACGTGCGCGCTGCAAGGAGTGAGCGGGAATGGGCGATTCGTTCTTTACACCGCAGAGGTCAGCCCGCCGACCGCGACCCACTTGATCCGGCACGACCTTGATCCAGATTGGTCGGCGATTGACACAAACGCGACGCGGGTCATCGCCACGAACATTAGTCGGAGAGGCGAGGGACTGCCTCCCGAAGGGGACGCAGCGATCAGCACGGACGGTCGGTTCATTGCGTTT
This sequence comes from uncultured Verrucomicrobiota bacterium, assembly GCA_964611245.1. GTDB lineage: Bacteria > Verrucomicrobiota > Verrucomicrobiia > Limisphaerales > SXQI01 > CAZSXX01. Next base: position 4,405 of record CAZSXX010000152.1, read on the forward strand.
TCGACCGGGGGGAATGTTTATCGGTATGATGGGGAATCCAGGACATATCAACTGGCGACGGTAGGTTTGGGTGGTGGACCACTGGGGTCGACCAATGTTTCGGTTCCGCTGATGTCCTCCGATGGGCGATACATCGCGTTCCAGAGCGCGGCGACGAATTTGGTGGAGGGCGAGGACCAAGGGTTCACGCAGCTTTACCTTCGTGACATGGTGGAATCCAAAACGACGCTGATCTCGCGCGGCCACTCCGGGTTTGGGATTGCCAATGGATTCATCATTGACGTGTCGATCAGCGATGATGGGCGAAAAGCGGTGTTCTCGTCAGCGAGCCCTGAACTGACCGGCGATGAGGACGGAAATGGAGGATTGGACTGCTTCATTTGGGAGGCGGTCCAGACGCCGCAGGTATCTCTCCTTTCGAAGGCTTTGCGGCCGACGCAGAGCCCAAATCCGTTCCGGCTGCTGTCCCTTTCGGCCCAGCCGATGAACCGCGACGGACAGGTGATTGTGTTCAGCGGGATTCGGGAGGAGGTGAGTCCGTTTCCGCAAGTTTGGCTGCGCGACCGGAAAGCGGGGAGCACGGTTTTGATCAGCCGCAGTCCGGACGGGAGCGGGGTGGCGGCGCCGGCGCACAATGCGCTGATCACGCCGGATGGACGGTGGATTGCGTATGAAAGCGCGGCGTCGAATTTGGTGGCCGGTCTCGTCGACACAAACCGGATTTCGGACATTTTCCTCCACGACCGAGAGGCATCCATCACGCGACAAGTTTCGACCAATGGCCGGGCAGGCAACCTCAAAGCGGCAGCGGTCCTGCAAGCGCTAAGCCCGAATGGCCGGTATGTTTGGCTGACTGCCTCCGCCCAGTCTGTGTCGTTCGACCACCCATTTCTGTGGGATCGTGAATCGAACTCGTCGAAGCTTTTGATTCGGAGCGCAGCCGGAGAGCCCATTAATTGCAATGTCGGCGATTTTGCATTTTCCCCCGACTCCCGATGGGCTGTTTTCCACATCAAAACAGGGAGCCCATTCTATTACACGGATCCCACCACGGGCGTTGAGACATTCACCTATTCGAGCCTGATCGCTTACGATCTCGAACACGACGTCATCTATCCTCGTCCAGCAAACTTCAACGACGTGCTTTCCCGTTGGTCCACATTTTCGGGCGATGGATTGAGCGTCGTGACGACCGCTGTCCTAAACCGAGGACTGGCGGCAATCGGGGAGATTGACCTAAAAAGCCCAGACCTCGGATTTATTCCGTATCCGTTCAGCTCAGCGCAAAGCAGTTCACGCGCTGAAATCAGTTTTGACGGGAAAAGGGTCGCCTATGAGTTTGGGACGACTTTTGCGGCAAATGGAATACTAGATTCAACAACAGGCGGCACAAACCTCTTTTTAGAACCGGGGACAAAGCTGACAAAGCGTCCAGCGATCACGCCGGATGGGCGGTTGGTGGTGTTTGAAAGTTTGTCGGATGTGAGCGGGCACGACGACAGGAACCGGATGCCGGACATTTATGTCCATGACGTGATGGGAAGGACAAACCGGCTGTTGACGGCGGGGAATGGGGCGAGCCTGGCGCACCGGGTGAGCCCGGATGGATCGACGGTGTTGGTGGGGAGCGCGGCGACGGATTTTGGGTGGGAGGACACCAATGGGGAGCTGGATCTTTTCGTGTTTCCGTTGGTGGAAGGGCCCGCGGCGGCGCCGAACATTCTGGCGAGCCCAAGGGCCGCGCAACGGGAGCCGGGGGGGAGCGTGTGGCTGAAGGCGCTGGTGGAGGCGGGGCCGGAATCGCCGAGCTTGCAGTGGTTCAAGGGGGATGTCGCCCTGGTGAATGACACCCGGATTTCGGGGGCGAATTCGGACGCGCTCGACATCCAGGGATTGGTGGCGACGGACAGCGGGGTGTACCGGCTGCGGGCGCGGAATTCGCAGGGGGAGGCGTGGAGCGCGGAGACGGTATTGACGGTGGGGGCGGTGATTCCGGCGGAGGCGATTTTGACGGTTGAGCGGAGCGCGGGCGGGATCGAAATCCGATGGCCGGCGGCGCGGGGTGATTTCACGCTGGAGGCGACGGGGGCGGTGGGAAGCTCCGCGACGTGGACGGAGGTTTTGCCGCGACCGACGGCGCAGGGAGAGCATTTTCTGCTGAGCGTGCCGGCGGCGGAGGAGGCGCGATTTTATCGGCTTCGGAAATAGGGTCCGAAGTGGAGCGGGTCCGGTTTGGCGGCTGCGAGGCGCCCACTTTTTCGCCTTGCGTCGGGGGCTGGGTGGTAAAATCTGTGGCGAACTATGCCACATGAAGTAGCGAAGACACCGGGGTTGCGGCGGTTGGCCCCGTTTGGGCTGGGCGCGCGAAAGCCGCACCATTTCCGGGACATGTTGAAGGTGGTGTGGGACAACCGGGACAACTTGGGTTACGCGTACAAGGTTTTGTCGCGCGGGGTTTGTGATGGGTGCGCGCTGGGGGTGGCGGGTTTTCATGATTGGACGATTGAGGGGGTGCATTTGTGCATGACGCGGCTGAATTTGCTGCGCCTGAACACGATGCCGGCGCTGGACGCGGGTCAACTGGAGGATGTGTCGCGGCTGGAGGGAAAAACGAACGCGGAGTTGCGGGGGCTGGGGCGGATTCCGTTCCCGATGGTGCGGGAGAAGAAGGCGCGGGGGTTCCGCAGGATTTCGTGGGAGGAGGCGCTGGAGCGGACCGCGAAACGGATCCGGGCGTCGGACCCGAGGCGGATCGCGTTTTTCCTGACGTCGCGGGGGGTGACGAACGAGATTTATTACATGGCGCAGAAGGCGGCGCGTTTTTTGGGGACGAACAACGTGGACAACGCGGCGCGGCTGTGCCACTCGCCGTCGACGGCGGCGATGAAGCACGCGATCGGGGTGGCGGCGACGACGTGTTCGTACAAGGATTGGTACGGAACGGACTTGATCATTTTCTTTGGGGCGAACCCGGCGAATGACCAGCCGGTGACGACGAAGTACCTGCACGAGGCGAAGAAGCTGGGGACGAAGATTGTGCTGGTGAACCCGTATTTGGAGCCGGGGATGCAGCGATATTGGGTGCCGTCGAGCCTGGACAGCGCGCTGTTTGGGACGGATTTGGCGGATTATTGGTTCCCGGTGTCGCAGGGGGGGGACATTGCGTTCATTTATGGGGTGTTGAAGGTGATGATGGCGAATGGGTGGGAGGACGCAAATTTCACGCGGAATTTCGCGGTGAATTGGGATGGGCTGGCGAGGCATTGCGGGACGCTGGGGTGGGAGGAACTGGAGAGGCAGGCGGGGCTGCCGAGGGCGAGCATGGAGGCGTTCGCGGGGTTGATGCATGGGGCGAAGAACGCAGTGGTGGTGTGGAGCATGGGGATCACGCAGCACGCGTACGGGGCGGACGCGGTGCAGATGGTGGTGAACCTGGGGTTGAGCAAGGGGTTCGTGGGGCGGGACAAGAATGGGCTGATGCCGATCCGGGGGCATTCGTCGGTGCAAGGGGGGGCGGAGATGGGGGCGTACGCGACGGCGTTTCCGGGTGGGAAGCCGGTGAACGCCGAGAACGCGCGGGCGCTGGAGGCGGAGTATGGGTTCCCGATTCCGGATTGGGCGGGGCTGACGTCGGTGGACATGGTGGAGGCGTGCGGGAGGGGCGAGCTGGATTTGCTGTATTGCCTGGGGGGGAATTTTTTGCGGACGCTGCCTGAGCCGGATTATGTGGCGCGGGCGATGAGGAGGGCGCCGATGCGGGTGCACCAGGACATCATTTTGACGGACCAGATGTTTTTGGAGGCGCAGGAGGAGGTGATTTTGCTGCCGGCGAAAACGCGGTATGAGCAGGATGACGGGGGGACGGAGACGACGACGGAGCGGCGGATCATTTTCAGCCCGGAGATTCCAAGGCAGGTGGGCGAGGCGCGGGCGGAGTGGAAGATCCTGCGGGATTTGGCGGCGGCGACGTATCCGGAACGGGCGCATTTGTTGAAGTGCGAAACGGGGTGGGCGATGCGGGAGGAGATCGCAAGGGTGGTGCCGTTTTATGAGGGGGTGCAGCATTTGAGGAAAACGGGGGACGCGGTGCAGTATGGGGGAGCGCATTTGTGCGGGGACTGGAAGTTCCCGACGGCGGATGGGAAGGCGCACTTCCGGCCGGTGAATTTGCCGAACCTGGAGAGGGCGCCGGGGGAATTTGAGGTGAGCACGAGGCGGGGGAAACAGTTCAACACCCTGATTTACGCGGAGATCGACCCGTTGAATGGGGCGCCGCGGGACGCGGTGTTGATGAACCCGGAGGACGCGGCGAGGCTGCATTTGGCGAACACGGACCGGATCACGCTGCGGAATGATTTGGGGGCTTACGAGGGGAGCGTGTTTTTGGCGCCGATCGCGCCGGGGAACCTGCAGGTGCATTGGCCGGAGGGGAATGTGCTGCTGCGGCATGGGCTCACGGACCCGGCGGGCGGGGTGCCTGAATACAACGCGAAGGTGCGGGAGGAGAAGAAGTGAATCCCGACAGGCATTTTCTGGGGATGGGAGGGCGGTGGGGTCGGTGGGGTCGGGGGCGAGGGCGATGGGGGGGCGGAAGAACCGGCGGAGGAGGCCCTGGGAGGGGCTGAAAATCCAGGCGAGGGCGAAGAGGATGGAGCCGGCGACGACCATGGCGCCGGCGGTGGAGCAGTCGAGCCAGGTGGAGAGGTGGAATCCGGCGACGGAGCTGAGGGCGGAATGGAGGACGGTGAGGCCCTGGACGGAGGGGAGGCGGGTGGCGAGGAGGGTGGCGGTGGCGCCGGGGAGGATGAGCATGGCGATGACGAGGATGGCGCCGACGGATTCAAAGGCGCTGACGACGACGAGGGAGAGCCAGCACATGAGCCCGTAATGGACGCAACTGGCGTTGACGCCGAGGGAGGTGGCGAGGCCCGGGTCGAAGGAGCTGACGAGGAGCTCCTTGTAAAACAGGAGGATGAAAAGGACGGTGAACACGGCGACGACGCCCATGCGGAAGACGGGGAGCGGGCCGAGGCCGAGGCCAAGGAGGGTGACGGGGGTTTGAAATTGGACGAAGGCGATCTCGCCGTAGAGGACGCATTCCTGGTCGAGGTCGACCTTGGAGGCGAAGAGGCTGATGAGGATGACGCCGATGGCGAAGAGGCTGGTGAAGGCGATGCCGATCGCGGCGTCCTGCTTGACGCGGGATTTTTTGTGGATCAGCTCGATGAGGATGGTGGTGACGACGCCGGCGGCGAGGGCGCCCGCGAACATGACGGGGGTGCCGCGGCTGCGGGCGAGGAGGAAGGCGATGGCGATGCCGGGAAGGACGCTGTGGCTGATGGCGTCGCCGACGAGGGCCATGCGGCGGAGGATGAGGTAGTTGCCCACCAGCCCGCACGCGAGCGTGACGAGGAAACCCATCGCCACGATCCAGCCCGTGCTGGCGAGGTCGAGCGTCCACGGCTCGATGA
>CAZSXX010000153.1:0-9841 GCA_964611245.1 uncultured Verrucomicrobiota bacterium
GTTCGCCGGGGGCGATGGAACGGGCTTGGTCGGCCTGTCGTGGTCACTTTAGTGGCTTATGGGATGTTGTCAAGTGGCTTTTGTGTATTTTACTCATGACCCTTCGGTTTGGGTGATGGTCCCCCACCGTGCGAACGACTGCCCAGAGCGAAAGGCGGCCTCGAAATCACAAGCGAGGCGCGTGAACCCGCCGAGGATTTCATCCAGCGCTTTCCTGGTTCGGCCCGCCGCGGCCAATTCCCCGTAGGTCACGGCGCTGATCGCCAACTCCTCTTGATTGGCCCAATGGAGCAAGGCCCCCTCACACGCGAGGTGGTGTGGATGGTCCGCATCAAACCAGGCGGCAATCACCGAAGTGTCCAGGAGGATCATACGTCGCGACCCCGCGTCCTTTTCAACACTTTCGAGGCTCCCTTCCAAGCCCCGGAATATTTGCGAATGTGCGCCTGGAGGGCGTTCTCCGCGCCCGCCTTCTTGGAGCCCACGAGTTTCCCTCCCCGCACTTCCCAACTCATGATCGTTCCCGTGCTGATGCCCAGTTCTTTCCGACACGGCTCCGGAATGGTCGTGGTTCCCTTGGTCGTGACAATCGTATCCAGTTTCATGGTATGGATCATACCGGTAATACTCTTTCCCAACAAGCCGCTATTGGGGTTGGACTTTCCGGAGTTCGTAGCGGGCGGCCATTGTGTTTTCGCTGTCGAAATCGACGGGTGGTTCTGGCTCGCCGTCGGGGGTGCGGATTCCGGCGAGGGTGAGGGTTTGGTCCTCGATTTTGTAGATGGCGCTGACGATTTGGCCGATGCTGTCTTTTGAGTTTTGGGGGCAGTCTTGGATGGTGGCGTGGAGGCGTTTGGGGCCATCGCCAGGGGGGAGGGTGAAGGTGGTTTTCCACCAGAAGTTGGTGTCGCGGTGGAAGTGGAGGGAGTTGCCGGTGATGGTGACGGTGATTTTGCCGTCTTTTTCGTGGCCGACCATGACGCCCTGCCAGGTTCCTTGGAGGGGATGGGGGCTTGAGGCGGCAGGGGGCCGGGTCGCGCAACCGGCTTGGGGGCCAAGGAGGAGGCCCGGGAGGAGGAGGGTGAGCGCGGGGAGGAAATGGTTTTTTTTGCGGGGCTTTTTCATGGGTGGTCGCTGGGGCGGTTCAGGCTCGGAATGGGAGAAGGCTGCGGGGCTGTTGGGATATTGTCAATCCGCGCGCGCCGGGCGGTGGGCGGGTGCGACGAGCAGGAAACGCTTTTTGAAGACGGCCGCCCAGGCGGTGGACCCATGCCAGCGGGGCATCGGAAAGGGGCCGCGGATCCCCGATTAATGTTCCGATAATGCGGGGGGGGCCGTGCAACAGGACGCACAGTTGGCGGGGCGTTTAGGGCGGTTTATTTGTCTTTGACTGGGCAGGCAAGACCCGTAAAGCTCGAAGGACCAGACGATATGACTATCAAGCGCGCAACGATTCCCCGCCGTGGGTTCACTTTGATCGAGTTGTTGGTGGTGATTGCGATCATCGCGATCCTCGCCAGCATGCTGCTGCCCGCGCTGGGCAAGGCGAAGAGCAAGGCGCACGGGATCATGTGCCAGAGCAACGGCAAGCAGTTGATGTTGGGGTGGAATTTGTACGCGGGGGACAACAACGACAAGATTGTGCCGACGGCGGGGCTGGGGGCGCTGGTGAACACGACGTCGGCGACGAAGAATTATCCGCAGAATCAATGGTGCATGGGGACGATGGACCAGGCGCCGGGTTGGACGAACAAGGTGTTGATCATGGATTCGATGCTGTACAAGTATGTCAACGCGACGGACGTGTATCGATGCCCGGCGGACCGAAGCAGCGTGAGGGGGGGGACGATGAACGCGTACAAGATGGTGGGGGTCCCGCGGGTGCGGAGCATGTCGATGAACGCGTGGATGAACCCGCTGTCCGGGCAGGAATGGGGCGCGAGCGCGAACACGAGGTATTTCCGGCAGCTCAGCCATATCACGAAGCCGGCGGAGACGTGGGTGACGATCGATGAGAATCCGGCGAGCATCAATGACGGGTGGTTTGTGTGCGACCCGGGCCGGACGCCGACGGGCGCGTGGGTGGACATTCCGGCGACTTACCACAATGCGTCCGGGGGGCTTTCCTATGCGGATGGCCACGCGGAGATCAAGCGTTGGCGGGATGGCGGAATCCTGGCGAAGAATGCGACAATCGGCGCGAACCCGATGGACCGGGGCAAGGACCATGGCTGGCTGCAGGAGCGGAGCACGTATAAATAGCGGGCAGATTTGGCGGTCGCGCGCGGGGCATTTGAGCCGCCGCGATGCTGGACGACGGGCGTCTCCAAAGATTTCCGGCTGGGGCGAGGCTTGATTCGGCACGCGAAAGACATTAAGCATCAGGGATGCTGAAGCGCTGGATGCAGGCGGCGGCCGGGGGATTCGCGGTGGGATTGGTGGGACTGGTTGGCTGCGCGACGGTGGGTGGAGAGCGCGGGCCGGATGGGACGGTCGCGTATTACATCAAAATCGAGGCGTCCGAGCCTGGGGCCCGGATTGAGGTGAACCAGGATTACGTGGGCGAGGCGCCGGTCACGATCAAGGTGTTTGGCGACCCGGACGGCACGTTCCACAACTTCGGATCAACGGAATTCATTGTGCGCGCGATTCCCGTGAGCACGAACTTGCACCCCCAGACGAAGCTTTTCCGGACGGGCGGCTGGTTTTCGCAGGAGGACCGGATTCCGAGCGCGCTGTATTTTGACATGAGGCACGAGGGGTTCCGGATCGACGCGCCCCGCTATTGATTTATGAAAAACACGTTCATGGCGGGCGGGGCGGTTTGCGCGGCGGTGGTGGTTGGCTTGAGGCTGATGGCCGCGGAGCCGGCGGGGCACGCAGGATATGAGTACGCGACGATCCGATGGGATGGGCGCGACAACACGCACATCATCCGCACGGGCGGGCGGGTCGAGTTCATCGGCCCGGAGCTGCGGAAGGCGCCGAAGCCGGGCAACGCGGATGACCGGTCGTTTTTCATGAATGTGGCGATGAACGGGCTGGGGAAGGATGGGTTTGAGTTTGTGGGGATGACGCCCGACGAGATTGTGATGCGGCGGGGGCGGTGAAAGGGCCGGGTGGGCGGAACGCTCGGGGGAGATCACCGAATGCCTTGCGGGAGCGCAGGCGGCGGCACGGCGACCCGGTAATGAACTCAGCAGAATCCGGATGGGGTGAAACCGAAAAGGATCAAAGCGAGTAGATCAAAAGGATCAGAGCGAGTAGATCACTTTGGCGCCGGAGAGGGAGATTTTGCCGGAGGTTTGGAGGCGCTGGACCAATGCCGCGATTTCGCCCGCTGGAATGGCTGGCTTGATGATGGCGCCGATGGTGGTGGTGAGGGTCTTCAGGGTTTGGGGCTTGGATTCTTTCCGGTTCTTCAGGTTGGCGAGGACGAACTCATAGTTTGAGGTGGGGGATTGGGGGGAGGGGGAATCCGAAGGCGTTGGGACAGGGGCCACCCGGGTTGGCCGACCCGCGCCGTTGGGGCATTTGAATTGGCCTTTTTGGTTGAGGACGACTTGAAATTTTTCCTTGAGGGACATGCTGCCCAGGAGCGCGTTGATGGATTTGCAGCAGGCGACGCAGTTTTCGTCGCTGTTGCCCCCGCCGTTCGCCAACGCGAACAGGTGCTCGACGCTTGCGTCCGCATCGGGCAGTGGTTGCCTGCAAAAGAAACAGAGTCCGCCTTGGATGAAGATGAGGCGTTCCAAAGGTTTGGTGGGCATAATCGTTGGGTATCTAATCGGTGATTTTAAGTAATGGGTAAAGGGGATTTTTTTCGGGTAAGCGTGGGTCCCGCAACGCCCAGCCGCCCGCGGATCGGCGGCCTGGAATTTCTGGCGCGGCGGCGCATGTGCTTTGACAATGGGTGGGCGTGGGGATTGAATGGGGTGAACCAATTATTGCCAAGATGAGCGCTATTCGATCGGGGAGTCGGCGGGAGTTTTTGAAGGGATCGGCGGGGGCGGCGGCGTTGTTGACGGGGGTGGCGCCGATGTTCGCGCCGGCGTCGGTGTTGGGGGCGAACGCGCCGAGCGGGAAGGTCACGGTGGGTTTCATTGGGGTGGGGGACCATGGGCGGGGATGGAATTTGTCGCATTACCTGAGGAATGAGGCGGCGCGGGTGGTGGCGGTTTGCGATGTGGACGAGCTGCGGCTGTACCGGGCGAGGGAGACGGTGAACGACCGGTACGGGAATGAGGATTGTTTCGCGACGGGGGATTTCCGGGAGGTTTTGGCGCGGAAGGACATCGACGCGGTGATGATATCGACGCCGGACCATTGGCACACGGTGATGAGTTTGATGGCGATCCAGGCGGGGAAGGATGTGCAGTGCGAGAAGCCGACGTTGACGATTGGGGAGGGGCGGGTGTTGGCGGCGGCGGTGCGGAAGCACAAGAAGGTGTTCCAGACGAGCACGGAGGACCGGGCGGTGCCGGAGTACCACCGGATGGCGGAGCTAGTGCGGAATGGGCGGATTGGGAAGCTGCAAAGGATCGAGGTGATTTTGCCGGCGCAGCCGACGATGGCGGGGGACCCGACGCCGCAGCCTGTGCCGAAGGGGCTGGATTATGAGATGTGGCTGGGGCCGGCGCCGTTCGCGCCTTACACGAAGGACCGGGTGCATTTTCATTTCCGGTGGATCCAGGATTATTCGGGGGGGATCATTTGTGATTGGGGGGCGCATTTGTTCGACACGGCGCAATGGGCGAACGACACGGAGCTGGGCGGGCCGGTGGAGGTGGAGGGGACGGGGACTTTTTGGTCCGGGGGGCTGTACGACACGGTGAAGGATTATGACGTGACGTACCGGTACGCGAATGGGGTGGTGATGACGTGCAAGCCGGGGAACCCGAGCATCAAGTTCATCGGGACGGAGGGATGGGTGGGGAACCGGGGATGGCGGGCGCCGGTGGAGGCGAGTTCGGCGAAGATTCTGGGATCGAAGATTGGGGAGGGGGAGGTGCGGCTGTACACGAACCCGGCGGGGGAGCATGACGATTTTTTGAAGTGTGTGCGGAGCCGGAAGGATCCTTATTTTTCGGTGGAGATCGGGCATCGGGTGAGCACGGTGTGCCATCTGGGGAACCTGGCGGTGAAGCTGGGGCGGAAATTGAAATGGGACCCGGAGGCGGAGCGGTTTGTGGGGGACGCGGAGGCGAATGGGCTGCTGGACCGGCCGCGGCGGAAGCCGTGGGGATTGCCGGAGATTTGAGAGTGAACTTCAACCTGGAAAGCAACGGCATGAATCGACGGACGTTTTTGCGCGCTTCGGCGGCGGGGGCCGCGGCGGTGGCCGCGCGGCGGGATGTTTGGGCGGCGGAGGTTGAGTTGCCCAAAATACGGCGGGAGATTGAGAAGCGGCATGACGAGGCGTTGGAGCGGCTGCGGCGGTGGCTGAAGCAGCCGTCGATCGCGGCGGAGAACCGGGGGATGGCGCAGGGGTGTGACTTGATGATGGAGCTGCTGCGGGAGGCGGGTTTCGGGACGGTGGAGAAGGTGAGGACGGACGGGCAGCCGGGGGTGTTCGCGGTGTTGGACGCGGGGGCGAAGCGGACGGTGGGGGTTTACTTCATGTATGACGTGAAGCAGGTGGACCTTTTTGAGTGGTCGTCGCCGCCGTGGGACGCGGCGCTGCTGGACAAGCCGGGGCTGGGGAAGATTGTGATGGGGCGCGGGGCGGTGAACCAGAAAGGGCCGCAGGCGTCGTTGCTGGCGGCGCTGCACGCGATCCGGGGGGCGGGGATGAAGCCGCCGGTGAACATTGTGTTGGTGGCGGAGGGGGAGGAGGAGATTGGGTCGCCGAATTTCGCGCAGATTGTGCGGCGGGCGGAGACGCAGGCGGCGCTGGCGAAATGCATGGGGGTGTTCATGCCGTCGGCGGGACAGGGGCTGGATGGGGTGGCGACGATCAGTTTGGGGGCGAAGGGGATCGTGGAGCTGGAGATGACGTGCAGCGGGGAGCTATGGGGACGGGGGCCGCGCAAGGACATTCATTCCTCGAACAAGGCGCGGGTGGACAGCCCGGCGTGGAGGCTGGTGCAGGCGTTGCACACGCTGGTGTCGGAGGATGGGAACGACCCGGCGATTGATGGGTTCGCGGACAAGGCGCGGGCGATCAGCGCCAAGGAGAAGGCGATGATCGCGGAGGCGGCCCGGAGGGTGGACGAGGCGCAGGCGAAGAAGCTGCTGGGGGTGGATCGATGGGTGCGCGACCTGAGTTGGACGGAGGCGCTGGAGAGGCTGGTCTCGCATCCGACGGTGAACATCGAGGGGCTGGTGGGCGGTTACACGGGGCGCGGGGGGAAAACAATCCTGCCGCACCAGGCGACGGCGAAGATCGACTTGCGGCTGGTGCCGGACATGACGGCGGCGGAGGCGCTGGCGGCGTTGAAGGCGCATCTGGCCAAGCGCGGATTTGGGGACATTTCGGTGAGGATGACGGGCGGGTATGACCCGACGAGCACGCCGGCGGACGCGGCGATGATCAAGGCGCAGGAGGCGGTTTACCGGCGGGCGAAGCTGGAGCCGCTGCTGTGGCCGCGCAACGCGGGGTCGTGGCCGGGATATATTTTCACCGGGGAACCGCTGCGGCTGCCGGCGGGGCATTTTGGGCTGGGGCACGGGAGCGGGGCGCATGCGCCGGATGAGTATTATGTGATCGATTCGGCGAACCCGAAGGTGGAGGGGCTGGATGGGGCGATTTATTCGTTCGCGGAGTATCTTTTCGAATTGGCGGCGGTTTAGGGAGTCGGGGTGGACCCTGAAGTTCTTGGCGTGATTGCTGCTCAACGGGTTGCATTCGCGGGAATGATTTGACGTGCCGAATTGGAAGCCTAGGGTTGCTCCGCGAATTCCGTTGACCAAGGAAGAACCGGGGGGGGAACGGCGCGGGTTGGCAGGGAATTTTAGGGTTGGGATTGGAATGGCTTGATGAAGAAAATGCGTATCATTTCGGGGTGGAGTGCGGCGGCAGGCGTGGCGGCGATGGCGTCAGGCCCGGCGGCGCATGCGTTGGAGGCGTCCGATTTTTTGATGTTCAGCCGCGGGTCGGTGTCACTGAGGCCGCAGCTTGAGTTGGTGGAACAGTTTTCCGACAACATTTTCTACGAGAAGAGAAATGGGACGTCGGACCTGATCACTGTCATCTCGCCGGGGCTCCGGTTTTTGGCGGGGGAAGACCTGCCGAGCGCCAACCACATCAGTGTTTCGTACAAAATGGAGCAAATGCTCTATCTTGAAACGACGTCGCAGAACGCGATGCAGCACCACATCACGACCGCGACCCATTTGTCGCGGGGCCGGTTCACGCTGGATGGGGCGGACCGGCTGGATTTCCTGTCGAGCGCGCTGGGGGGGGGATTCAGCGCGGTGACGGGGCGGAAGGTGAACCGGACGCAGTGGTATGACCTTTACACGTTGCACTACAAGGTGGGGGAGCGGACCGGGGTGTATGTGGACGCGCTGCACAACTCGGTCAATTACGAAGGAAGCTACGCGAACTTGTTCGACAGCCGGACCCTGACGGGGACCGGGGGATTTGAGTACCGGCTCGGGGCGGAGACGCATTTGTTCGGGGAACTTTATTACGGGACGACCGACCTTGAGACGAACGCGCCGGGATTGGGGTCGCTGCCCGACCGGACGTTCACCGGGGGGTTTGTCGGGGCCAGGGGCAACTTCACGGAGAAGCTGAAGGGGAAGATCAAGGCGGGGTATGAGGTGAGCACCTTCAGCACGGGGACCGGGGCGGCGGCGTCGATCAACAATGACGCCGGGAGCGCGCCGGTGGTGGAGGGAAACGTGAGCTACCTGTTCACCGAGAAAAGCACGGGAAACCTGACCTACAGCCGGCGGCAAAATGTGTCGGTGCAATATGTGAGGACGGCGTACACGTCGGACACCATCGAGGTGAACTACCGGCAGATCCTGGGATCGACCGGGCGTTTGAGGGCGGACGCGGGGGCGTCGTACATGATGCTCTCGTACGAACCGCTGGCGGGATCGTGGACGTCGCGGGACGACACGAATTGGCGGATCAACACGGGAGTGAGCTATTTTTTCCAGACTTGGCTGGCGACGCGGCTGCAGTACAGCTTCGAGTCGTTCAAGTCGAGCCTGACCGCCGCATCTGTTGACTATGACGTGAATCGGGTTACATTGAGTCTGGCCATTGGTTACTGAATGTATGAACAGCATTTGTCCGCCGCGCGCCCTTGTCTTTTTGCTGGGCGCGCTTTTCGTGTTTTCCCCGAGGATGGGATTGGGGGAGGACGCCTACGGCGACTACAAAGTTTCCCCGCAGGACATCCTCGTGGTGGCGGTGGTGGGCGAGAAGGAATTGACGCAGGAATGCCGCGTGAGCAGCAGCGGGACGATCACCTACGCCTGGCTGAGCAATGTGGAGGTGGGCGGCAAAACGGCCGCGCAGATCGAGCAACTGCTGCGGCAGGCGCTGGACAAGGATTACCTGGTGGACCCGACGGTGTTGGTCGCGATCAAGGAGTACCGGCAGCGTGAGGTGACCGTGACCGGGATGGTGAACAAGCCGGGGAACATCCTGATCCCGGCGGAGCAACCGATGACAATCATGGATGTGATCGGACGGGCGGGGGGAGTGGCGCGCGGGGGCGACGCGAACAAAATCCATTTCAGCCGCCGGGGCGAGAAAGAAAAGACCGTCCTCAAAATGGATGACTTGCTGAAGGTGACCGACCCGGAGAAGATGATTTATGTGCAGCCCGGGGACTTGATCGAGGTGAAAGAAAAATTCCTCTAATTCCAGAATTTACGACATGCAACCTGCCGCGCCAAACAAGCCCGACTCGCCCTTGGGCGAATCCAACGCCAACCTCCGCCATTATGTCCATGTCGTGCTGGAACGGCGTTGGCTGGCCATTTCGGCCTTCCTCGTGGTGCTGGTGTTGACCGGCATTTACCTGGCGCAGGCGACGCCGATTTACCTGGCCAGCGCGCGGCTGCAGATCAACCGCGAGACGGACAATCCGTTGAACAGCCGCGAGAACGTCTCGTCTGACATGCGGTTTGAGATGGATTACCTGCAGACGCAATACAAGAACCTGCAGAGCCGGACATTGATCGAGGCGGTGGCGCGGAAGCTGAAGCTGGATGAGGATCCGCGTTATGTGAAGGCGGCGGACAAAATCACGGCGATTTTGGGGGACGTGTCGATCGCGCCGGTTCGGCTGAGCCGGCTGGTGGACGTGCGGGTGGAGCATTCCGACCCGAAAAAGGCGCAGGCGATCGCGGACACGATTGGGCGGACATTCATCCACAACAACCTGCAGCAAAAGTTGCAGGCGTCGTTCGACGCGCTGACGTGGCTGAAGACGCAGGAGGCGGACACCAAACGGAATGTCGAGACTTCGGAGATGGCGCTGCAGGAGTACCGGACGTCGCACAACGAGATATCGTTGGAGGACACGGTTGACTTGGTGCGGCAAGGGTTGTTCACGGCGAAGAATGAATTGAGCAAGGCGCAGTTGGAAGCCTCCACGGCGGAGGAGAACATCGCGGAAATCGACAAGCTGCTGGACGCCGGCGCGGCGATGGACACGATTCCCCAAGTGCGGGAAAACCCAGTGATGCTGCGGCTCAAGCAGGAATTGGCCGTCAAAGAGGCCGCGCTGGCGGCGCTGCTGCGGCGCTACCGCGAGAAGCACCCGGTGATCATCCAGGCCCGGGGCGAGATCGAGCGGCTGCGCGAAAGCGTGCTTGGGGAAGCCAAGACCTCGATTGAATCGCTGCGGAACTTCGCGCGCCTGGCCAAGAAGCG
>CAZSXX010000154.1:0-9825 GCA_964611245.1 uncultured Verrucomicrobiota bacterium
CCATGACGATTTCCTGCCGCCGGAGGGGTCCGGAACGTCCCTCCATTCCGAGATCGGGTGGTATGTGGCGCTGCCCCGGGTGATGGGGATTCCGACTTACAACGACATGCCGTGGCGGACGAACGCCAGCGCGCCGTTGACCCGGACTCCCCTACTCTGCCCGGCCAACACGAACAGAAGCAACGGACTAAATTTATACCACTATTGCCTAAATCAACATATCGACGGGACGGGCGAGGGGGACCGGCGCATCCGCCTGGGCGCCGTCCCGAACCCGAGCGTGGTGGTCTGGCTGTTCGACAACGGCAAGCGGGCCGCGCGCGCGCAGCAGAACAACGTCCACACGAACATCCACTTGGGCGGGGCGAACATTTCGTTCCTTGACGGCCATGTTTCGCACTTCCGGAATGTCGAGTATTGGGATTTCGCGGGCGACAAAGGACGGACCAACAATCCGAGTTTGGTTTGGAAGCCGCAGTGATCAGCGCAGGAGGTGGAGCACGAGGCGCCCGACCATGCCGACGAGGTCGAAGATTTCGGAGTGGTTCGAGCCGCGGGGAATCGCCATCGGCGAGCCCATCCGTTCCACCGCGACGTCGCGCCGGGCGCGGACCAAGTCCGCCGCCTGCTTTTCGCGGGCGCGGGACATTCCGCCTTTGCGGATGAAGTCCACGATGCGCTGGAGCTCCCTGGCGTCGAACCAAGCGCCGTGGCTCCGGCAAATGTCGATCACCACCCCGGAGGAGCCGGCAAAATTCACGCGGTGCATGAGAACCCGGCACTCCGGGCATTTGATGTATTTGATCTTCGACGAGGGCTCGGCTTTGGGCAGAACGATGGCCGGGCCGAGGATCGCCATTTGCTCCTCGCGTTCGGCGCAAATTCGGTCGAAAGAGACCGTGTCCACCCAGAGGCCTTCGCACTTTCCGCATTCGTTGAGGGCCGCCGCCCCCACCGTGATGACCGTCAGCGGCGATTCGCAATGCGGGCAGCCCAATTTCGATTCGGCTCCGACGACACGGTTCGCGCGGACACCGCAGAGCGGGCAATAGTGCGACCCCTGAAAAATCATGCCGAAGCAGCCGGGGCACGCGACGGTGGCCAGGCGGGCGCCGCAATGGGCGCAGGCGGTGGCGTCCGTGCGCGCGGATGCCCCGCACATCAGGCAGTTCAGTGTTCCAGCGGAGTTGGCCATCGCCGATTATTTAATCCAGACCACCCGTTTCCAAAAGCCTGGCGTGGCGGCTTCCACCTTCGCACCATTTTCCAGGAGGCTCGTGGCGCGGGCCTCGGCCCCGAAGCGGCGGGCGAGCTTCATGCCCTCGTCCGGCCCCAGCACGCTGATGGCGGTGGAAAGGCGGTCCGCGTTGATGCCGTCGCGGGCGACGACCGTGGCGAGGCTCCGGTTGGTCAGGCCGACGCCCGTGCGGGGATCGAGAATGTGGGAATACCTGCGGCCGTCGATCTCGACGAATTGGAAGAGGTCGCCCGAGGTCGCGACGCCGCAATTATGCGCCAACAGGAACGGGGTGGCCCCGTCGCGGCCCGCTTCGGAGAGTTCAATCTTCCAGCCTTTTTCGCCGGGCGGCGGGTCGCCCAGGGCCATGTCCCCGCTGGCGGCGACCAGGGCGCGGGAAAGGCCGCGCGCGCGGAGGCAACGGAGCGCCTCGTCGGCCGCGTAGCCTTTGGCGATGGCGCCGAGATCCAGCCGCATGCCAGGGACTTTCAGTTCCGCCGTGTGGTTCGCCAAAACGAGATTGGTGTAACCCATCTTTCGCCGCGCGCCCTCGATCGCCGCGGCAGGGGGCAGCACTTTCTCACGACGGGCCTTTCGCCAAAGCTGGATGGCCGGACCCACGGTCACATCCAGGCTTCCGTTACTGGCCCGGGCCAACTCTTGCGCCGACCGCAAAACTTTCCACAGGTCATCGCTGACTTTCACGGCCCGGCCGGTCCCCGAGGTGCGCCCCAGTTGGCTGAGTTCGCTGTCATACTCATAGTCGCTCATGATGGCGTTGAGCTCGGACACGCGCGCAAAGGCGGCCTGGGCGGCGCCCTCGGCCTCCGGCTGGCCCGGCGCGTAAAGCACGATGCGGAAGGGGACGCCCATCTGGGGGGTTTCGAACTCGAAGCGGCGCAACTCGGCCTGGGGAGGACGGCCCGCGCAGCTTGCGAACAACAGCAGGAGCAGGATTGGAAGGAATCGCGCGATCATGCCAGCAGGCCCGCGCGCTCCATCAGCGGGCCGATTTCAGCGGGCGAGGCGGTGCCCGTGGTGCCCAGTTGATGGATGACGATGGAGGAGGCCGTGACGGCGAACTCGACCGCCTCCCCGATGGTTGCGCCGCCGGCCAAGGCGGCGGCCAAGTTGGCCATGACGGAATCGCCCGCGCCCACAATGTCGATTTCGCCCCGCAGCGGCAGGGCGTCCCGATGGACGGGCGCCGCGCCCTGGCCCGCCCCGACGATGCCCCGCTCGGCCAGCGTCACGAACACCGGTTTCTGGTGGGAGGCGGCGAGCGCGCCCGCGATTTCCTTCACTTCCTCGAGCGAGTTCGGATTGCGCCCGGTCATGACTGAGAGCTCGGCGCGGTTCATCTTGAGCAGGACGGGCGGGTATCCTTTGAGGCCGCGCCGGCTGTCGGCGATGATCAGCAGGTTGGGATGGTCCCGAGCCACGTCCGCCACCGCTTGCAAAACGGCCGCGGTCACGACGCCGGTTTCCGCGATGTCAACTTGGTCCAGCACGATCATCGCGTCCGCCTCGCTGGCGACGTTCCTAACCATGCGAGCGACTTCCGCCTGCAGGCCATCCGGGGTGGGCGTCCAGTTTTTGATGTCGAGACGGTTCAGCTCAACGGGCGCTTTCGCCGGCTCGCAAACCAGCGGCTTGGTGTAAGTGAAGGTGCGCCGCTCGGGGGAGCGGATGAAAAATGAAATGTCCGTGCCCGCGCGGGCTTCCAAGGAGCGGAGGAGCTCGAACCCCTCGCCGTCGTCGCCGCAAATCCCCACCGGAAGAATCCGGCCGATGCCGAGCGCCACCAAGTTGTTCAGGATGGTCCCGGCGGCGCCTGGCTGGCAGCGCACGCGCGTGATGTTGTGGACAGGCAGCCCGGTTTCAATCGAGATTTCGGCGCGGGCGGGATCAATGTCGAAATACCGGTCGAGGCAAAAGTCGCCGACGACCGCGACGCGCAGCGCGGGATAACGCCCGGAGATTTCCTTGAAACGTTCCCGTTTCATGATGCCGCAGGCCGGGTCTGGCCCACCAGCCGCTGAAATAAATTGTGGACGAAGGCGGCATTGTCACATTGCACGTAGCGCATTTCCCCGCCCATCCGGGAGAAACTTTTGCAGAAGCGCAGGTAGTACGCGGGATTGGTTTTCGGGGGCTCGCCCTGGGTCCAATCCCAGTTCCCGCCGTCCTGGAGATCGACCACGAAAATGGAGTGACCCGCGACGATGGGCCGGCCCTGCTGGAGGCGAAGGTTGTTCACGCAGCTCAACGCCTTCTCGAACACCTGCGGCCCCATGATGGCGGAGCCGATGGAGAGGACGACGCCATGGTCCAACTGCTCCACGGAGGTTGCGAACGACCGGAAATCCGCGCCCGCGGCCCGGCCGATCACGGCCCCGTTGAACATGGGGTGATTGGAGATGATGTCGTAGCCGATGCCGGGGTGGACCGTCAGCGGCACGCCATGGCGGAAGGCGTTGCCGATCACCGAGGTGTTGCGGAACTGGTGGACCACGAGTTCGCGGCCGACCTTGATTTCGCCGCGATGCATGGCGGCAAGGAGATCCGCCCGGGCTCCGGCCAGGTCGCTGCCGCCCGCCTCGACGAGCAATTTTTGCAAGAGGTCGCGCGCCGGGAAGGTGGCCCCATCCTCCATGATGAAGCGGCCGAGGGCCGCCCCGTAGCCCTCGCCGCGCAGGCCGCCGGCGTAGAGCGCGAGGTGGATGTTCCGCCCGGTTTCGGCCCAGGCGCCGAAGGTCCCTGTCTTGACGTTCTCCTCGACGCTTTCGGTGGACCGGCCTGTGGCGGCGTATTCCCAGTCGTGGATCGTCCCGGCGCCATTGGTGGCGAGGTGGGTCAGCCAATTGCGCGCCATCATTTGCTCGAGGATCAAGCCGGCGCCGTTGCGGACCAGGTGGGCGCCGTAAATCAGCATGACCCCGGCACCGCGCTTCCGGGCGGCCAGGATCGCGGCGGCGGCCTGGTCCACCGCGGCGTTTTGAGCCGGCGCGAGTTGGCGCGGTTCGTCGCCGGGCTCGAGCAGGATATCCTGAATTTTGGTCAGGCTTTTCCGCTCCGACAGGGGGAAGGCCTTGAGCTTGGTCAGGTCGATCGGCGTGGCTTTGGACGCGTCCATGTCAGCTTTCAAAAATGGCGCGCAGGAGAGGGGCGGCGTCGCGGTAATCGGGAATCACCACGTCGGCGCCGACGCCCACCAGCCGGGTGCGCTTCCATTCGTCGATTTTGCCCGAGCCATTGGCGGCTTCGTCCGAGGCCACCGCCACCGCCAAGCCGCCCACCTCTTTGGTGTTCTGTATCTCGACATACCCGTCGCCAAACGCGATGAGCTTGCGGCCGTCGATTCCGTTTTCCCGGAGCAGCCTTTCGATCACCATTTTTTTGGAGAATGATTTGTAATCATCCTTGGCCCCGTAAATGCGGTCGCCAAAAAAACGGGTGACACCGAGCAGGGCCGCCTCCGCCTTGACGAACTGTTCATCCGTGCCGCTCGCCAAGTACAAGGCGACGCCGCGCCGATGAAGGTCCTCCAAGAGGGCGATGGACCCGAACAACAGATACTTCTCCGGCGAAATCTCGCCGGATTTCAGGCCGGACAAACGGCCTTCGATTTTTTCCCCCAGGCGCCGGAGGTACTCATGTTTGTACCAAAGCGGTTCTTTGGGTTCGCCGCCGCGCTCCTGGACGCGTTCGGCGAACCGGATCATTTGGTAAATGGTCTGCTTGCCGTTCAAGCCCATCATGTCGTTGTAGAGCATCTGGCGGACCTCCGAGGCGGTGTCCCCTGCCCTCGCGGGAAGCATTTCCTCGAACATCCCAAGCATCACGGCGGGCCACCCTTCGCGGATCAGCGAGAGCGTGCCGTCGAAATCGAAGACGGCGTGCGAAATTTCGGGGCGCGCCTCGAAGGACGAAGCGAATTCGACCAAGCCTGCAAAGTCATGCGACATGCGCTGGAGAATCAGGAAGTTCGGGGCGAAACTCAAGGCCGAGCTTCGCGGGCGCGAGGGGCGGAGGTTTTCAGCCAAGCTGTTCCAGCGGCCAGGAGGGACGGACATCGCCGTCGTAGGAAAAATCGGGGGCGATGCGCTGGAGCTTTCGTTCCGCGAGAATGCCGATCATGCCCGCGTTGTCGGTTGAGAGGCTGGCTGGGGCCAGGCGAAGCTCCAGACGGTCGTCCAGGCAGGCTTGGGCGAGCTTCGCCCGGAGGTGGCGGTTGCACGTGACGCCGCCCGAGGCCGTCACGCAGCGGACGCGGAGGCGGCGGGCGGCGCGAACGGTTTTAGCCACCAGGACCTCGACAATCGCGTTCTGGATGCTGGCGCACAGGTCGCAGATTTGCTTTCGATCGTCCAAGGCGGCCGGGTGGTCGCGGAGGTAATAGCGGACCGAAGTTTTCAGGCCGCTGAAGCTGAAATCGTCGTTGGCATCGTGCAGCATGGGGCGGGGAAACGCGTGGGCGGCGGCGTTGCCCTCGCGGGAGAGGCGGTCCATCTCAGGGCCGCCCGGATAGCCGAGGCCCAGAAGCTTGGCTGTTTTGTCGAAGCATTCCCCCGCCGCGTCATCCGCCGTCGAACCGAGGACCCGGTGCCGGCCCTCCTCCAGCACCTCGACGAGCAGGGTGTGGCCGCCGCTGACGATCAGCGAGACGTTGGGCTGGAACCGCCCGAATTCGGAGCGAGGCGGATCCCCTCCCACCCAAGGCGAATAGAGGTGGGCCTCATGGTGGTTGATGCCGACGAACGGTTTGCCGAGCGAATAGGCGAAGGCCTGGCCCGCGTGAAATCCCACGAGCAGCGCGGCAGGCAGGCCCGGCCCTTGCGTGGCCGCCACTCCGTCCACGTCGCCGGGGCGCCACCCCGCCAGGCCGAGGGCCTCCCGCGCGATGGGCAGGAAATTGCGCAAATGTTCGCGCGCCGCGAGCTCGGGGACCACCCCGCCGTATTCGGCGTGGAGCCGGACTTGCGACGCCACGACGTTGGACAGGATGGCGCCGTCCGCCACCGCCGCCACGCTGGTTTCGTCACAGGAACTTTCAATCGCCAGGATGCGCATCCTCCGAAGCAAACCGCTTCCTGGCGCGGTGGGTCAAACGAAAAGGGCCGGGGCGCGGACAACGCCCCCCGGGCGCATTGACAGAGGGCTCGATTTTGGCGGAGCATCCGCCCGCATGCCATTGCCGATTCTCACGCCGGAACAGATGCGCGGTTGGGAGGAGAGCTCCTGGGCCGCCGGCCGGAGCCAGCAGGAAGTGATTGAGCGCGTGGGGCAGCTCGTGGCCCGGAAGGCGCTGCGAATGACGCTGGCGGAGGACCGCATTCTGGTGCTTGCGGGCCAAGGCCACAATGGGGACGACGCGCGGGCCGCGGCCGGCCACCTGCTGCACCGGAAGGTCAAATTGGTGAACGTCACGGACCCCCAGGCCGCGTTTCCCGAGATCAGCCATTTGCTCGACAAAGCGCCCCAGTTGGTGATCGATGGACTATTCGGACTGGGATTGAACCGCGCCCTGAGCGCGGAATGGATTCGGTTGATCGAGCGGATCAACGCCGCGAACCTGGATGTGTTGGCCATCGATGTGCCGTCCGGCTTCAACGCGGCCACCGCGCGGCCTGAAGGCGCCGCCATTCAGGCGGCTGAGACCCTCACTGTGGGCGCGGTCAAACAGGGCCTGCTGAGCGACACTGCCTGGGAGTTTGTGGGGCGGCTGGATGTGGCGCACGACATTGGGCTGCTCCCCTGCCCGTATGCAACGGAGGGATCGAAGGTTCTCTGGACCATCCCGGAGGATTTTGAGCGCATTTCGCATCGGCGTCCGGTTCACAGCCACAAAGGCTCGTTTGGGCATTTGGCGATCATCGCCGGGAGCCAAGGCTTTCATGGAGCGGCGGTCCTCGCGGCGCGGGCCGCACAGCAAGCGAGGCCGGGATTGATCACTGTTTGCACCCAGCCGGACACTTATCTCCCTGTCGCCGCGCAGTTGCAAAGCGCGATGGTCCACCCATGGCCCGCGTCGGTGCGGATCGAGGAGATTTGCACGGCGTTGGTGGTGGGGCCGGGCCTTGCCTCCCGGTCGCTGCCGCAGGACATCAAGACGACCATCAAGCGTTTTTGGCGGACCCTTCGCCAACCGATGATTGTGGACGCCAGCAGCCTGGATTGGCTTGATCCGGCGCCGGTGCCGACCGACCTGATCCGCATTGTGACGCCGCACCCGGGAGAGGCGGCGCGGATGCTGGGGGCGACGGCCCAATCGGTGCAGGCGGACCGATTCGCGGCGGTTCACGCGGTGTCGGAACGGTTCGGCCGGTGCTGGGTGGCGCTCAAAGGCCATCAAACCCTGGTTGGCCGGGCGGGCGAACCGATCCACGTCAACCCCTCCGGGAATCCTTTCTTGGCCCAGGGTGGCAGCGGCGACGTCTTGGCGGGGTTCCTTGGCGCGCTGCTCGCGCAGCCATCGTTTCAAAAGGACCCGGGCTTGGCCCTCCGCTACGCGGTGTGGACCCATGGGCGGACCGCCGACCACCTCAGCGACGCCGGGGTCAACTGGACCATCGAGGACCTCGCGGCCAAACTGGGCGACCGCCGCCACCACACGAATCAGCCGTCCTAGGCGAAGCGGCGGCGACGAGCCGCCGCATCCCATTTCCACCATGAACATCGCCGTCCCAAAACTCCATCCGGGGGCGGTCCATGTTTGGAGGATGGACTTGGACCGGTGCGGGTTTGGCGGCGCACTCTCGGAGGACGAACGCGCCCGCGCGTCGAGCTTCAAATTTGCCCGGGACCTCCGGCGGTACGAGGGAGGGCGGTCCAGCCTCCGGTTTCTTCTGGGCGGATACTTGGGAGTTGATCCGGGCCGGATCGTGTTTTCATACAGCCCCTCGGGCAAGCCGTCGTTGGCCGGGGGCGAACTCGCGTTCAATGTCGCGCACTCCGGCCCGCATGGGCTCGTGGCCGTGGCCCGCGCTGGGCAAATCGGCGTGGACATCGAGGAAGTGCGGACGATGCCCGACCTCGCGGACGTCGCGCGCTCCGCTTTTTCCCGGGATGAGTTTGCCCGCTGGCAAGGCCTTCCGCCGGACCAGCAGGCCGGCGCCTTTTACCGTTGTTGGACCCGAAAAGAGGCTTACTTGAAAGCGACGGGCGAGGGCATCGCACATCGGCTCCAGAGGTTTTCCGTGGCTTTTGAGCCGGATGAAGTCCCGCGCATTCTGATGGGGGCCGAAGGCGAGTGGACCCTTGAGGACATCAGCGTGGGGCCTGGGGTGATTGCCGCCCTCGCGTGTGAAGGGCCATCACCGAAAGTGGAGCACTTCAGCCTCGCCGCTGTTTAGCGGCTCCGAGAATAAAAGTTCCCTTTCCTTGGCGGGCCCGCCCCGTATGCTCCCGTCCGGACGAAGGTATGCGCAAAACCAAAATCATCGCCACGCTCGGCCCAGCCACGGAATCGCCCGCCATGATCGGCAAGATGATTGACGCGGGGATGAATGTCGCCCGGCTCAACATGTCGCACGCGAGCCACGACTGGATTCGCCAAATCACGGCGGCCATCCGGGGCGAAGCACGCCAGCGCGGGGTGCATGTCGGCGTGCTGATGGACACTCAGGGCCCCGCGATCCGGACCGGCGACCTGCCCGTCGCGCTCAACCTGACGCCGGGGCAGAAGTTCACGTTGACGGTGCGCGGCGAGACGAGCGAGGAGCTGCATTCCGTGGACGTCAATTACGAGAATTTCGTCAACGACATCAGCGTCGGCGACACGGTCCTGATCGACAACGGCGAGATTCAAATGATGGTGCTCGAGAAATTCCAGAACAAGATCGAGTGCGAGGTCCTGACGCCCGGCAAACTGGGGAGCCGCCGCCACATCAACCTTCCCGGCGTGAAGGTGAACCTCCCCGCCCTCACCGCCAAGGACCTAGCGGACATCGCGGTCGGGTTGGAGGTGGGAGTGGATTACATCGCGCTTTCCTTTGTGCGGGAGGCCAAGGACCTGCAGCAACTCAGGGCGGTGGTGGCCCACGCGGACCGCAAGCCGATGATCGTCGCAAAAATTGAGGACCAGCAAGCGGTCAAAAACATCCACGAGATCATCGGCGAAGCCGACATGGTGATGGTCGCGCGCGGGGATCTTGGGATTGAGTGCCCGTACGAGGAGCTGCCGATCATCCAGCGCAAAGTGGTGAAGCGGTGCCTGGCCATCGGCAAGCCGGTCATTGTCGCCACGCACATGCTGGAAAGCATGATTTCCAACCCCCTGCCGACGCGCGCGGAGATCACCGACGTCGCCAATGCCGTCTATGAGCAGTCCGACGCGATCATGCTCAGCGGGGAGACCACGGTGGGCAAATATCCCCTGAAATGCCTGGAGGTCTTTGACCGAATTTCCCAGCGCATCGAGCGCTCGGGAGGGGCGGGCTACCATGAGATGGCCGAACTGTCGACGCCGCGCCAGATGATGATCAAGAGCGCGGTAGTCATGGCGAACGAACTGAAGGCGGAGGCCCTGATTGTCTTCACGCTCCATGGGAGCATGGCGCGCTACGCGGCGTGGATGCGGCCGCGGA
>CAZSXX010000155.1:0-735 GCA_964611245.1 uncultured Verrucomicrobiota bacterium
CCGCGATCAAGAAGGCGTCGGAGACCTATTTGAAGGACATCCTCGAATCGACCAAAGACGAAGTGGTGAGCACGGATTTCATCCACAGCAAGGCGTCCTCGATTTATGACGAAGGCTCGGGCATTGAGCTGAACAGCCGGTTTTTCAAGCTGGTGTCCTGGTACGACAACGAATGGGGTTACAGCAACCGGGTGGGCGACCTGGTCAAATACATGATTTCAAAGGGCTTGTAAGCCGTTCGACTTCCGCGCGCGCCGCCCTGGATCCTCTCCGGGACGGCGCGTTTTTTTTGGGGCGGCCCGTCAATGACGGCGAAGGCGCGCTGGTGAGGGAGGATCTGTTCTCGCGTTCACTCGGAACGCCGGGCAACAATCCATTCCACCATGAGCGACCCACAAGCCTGGTCGGGCACGCAGCGCAAGACGGTGTTCACCGTTCTGGCGGTGGCGGTGGCGCTGGGGTTGGCGGCGGGAGGCCAGGCGTTTTTCACCTCGCTGGGGTTTGGCCGGCCGCTGCCGGTGGAGCGCGCGGTGGCGATGGGGCTGCGGGACTGGCTGATCTGGGCGGCCTTCCTGCCGTTGATCTGGACGGTAGCGATCAACGAGATCGATTTCACCGCGCGCCTCAAGGGACCCTCGCCAGCGCATCCGTTCGGGACCGATGACCTCGGCCAGGATCTGCTCGCACGCATGCTTTATGGCGGCCGCATTTCGCTTGCGGTCGGGTTCGCCGCCA
>CAZSXX010000155.1:745-9810 GCA_964611245.1 uncultured Verrucomicrobiota bacterium
CGGAGATCTCCGCTGGAGGCGCCGCACTGGACCCGGGACATTTTGATGCATGTGGTGATCGGGTCGGGGTTCGCGGTGGCGTATGAGTTTGTGGTGATGCAAACCTCCGACCTATTCCCGGAGGCGCTGGCGTTCCCCCGGCGGGGCGATTTCAACCCGGAGATTTGGGAGCGCCTATGGTGGATGCTTTCGCGGCGTTTCATTTTCGATTTCTCGATTTACGGGGCGCTCGCGCTGACGGGGCGGCTGCGGACGATGACCCTGCGGATTCGGGAGCGGGAGCGCACGGAGCTGGAGCTGAGGAGCAACCTGGCCGAGGCGCGGATGCAGTCGCTCAAAATGCAACTGCAGCCGCATTTCCTTTTCAACACGTTGAACGCGATCGCGACGCTGATCCACAAGAATCCCCGGGCCGCGGACGAAATGCTGGGGGAATTGAGCGAGCTGTTGCGGACGGCCCTGGAGGCGCCGGATTGGCATTCGCTGGAGAGGGAGATGAATTTTTTGAACCAATTCCTGCGCATCCAGCAGATGCGTTTCGGCGACCGGCTCCGGGTGACCACCCGCGTGGAGCCTGAGGCGCTGGGGGCGGAGGTGCCGGCGATGATCCTCCAGCCGATTGTGGAGAACGCGTTGCGGCATGGAATCGAGGCGCAGGTGGGGCCGGGCCAGCTTGAGGTGGTGGCCCGCCGGATTGATGACAGCCTGGAGCTGGTGGTTTCCGACAATGGGCGGAGCCTGAATGGGGAATGGCGGGAGGGGATTGGGCTGAAGAACACGCGCGCGCGCCTGCAGCAGCATTTTGGCTCCCGGCACCAATTTGAAATTCAGCGCGGCGAGCGGGGGACCACGGTCCGATTTTTGCTGCCTTTTGGGCTGCGGCAGAAAATCACGTGAGGGATGAAAATGCGGGTTTTAATAGCGGACGACGAGCCACTGGCGCGGGAACGGGTTGAATCGTTCCTCGTTGAGGAAAACGACATCGAAGTGGTGGCGCAGGCCTCCAATGGGCCGGAGGCGGGGGATTTGATCCGGGAACTGCGGCCGGATCTGGTGTTTTTTGATGTGCAGATGCCGGGGGCGGACGGGCTGAATGTCTTCCGGTCCTTGCCTCCCGCGGAGCGGCCCTTGGTCATTTTCATCACCGCCTATGGAAAGTACGCGGTGGACGCGTTTGAAGTGCAGGCGGTTGATTACTTGCTGAAGCCGTTGAAGGCGGGGCGCTTCAAGGACTCCCTTTCGCGGGCGCGGGCGCTGTTGAGGAAGGGCCCGGCCGAAACCGCGGCGCGCGCGCCAGCCGCCCCCCCGGAGGCCAAGGTTTTCCTTTCGCGGATTCCGGTGCGGCAAAATGGCCGGGTCACATTTGTGCCCGTCCGTGAGATCACGCACGTCGAGGCGGCCGGGAACTATTTGACGCTGCACACGACAACGGAACGGCACATGGTGCGGGAGACATTGAGCAACCTGGAGGGGCAGTTGGCTCCCGGGTTATTCGTGCGGATCAGCCGGTCCGCCCTGGTGAATGTCAACGCGATCAAGGAGATCCAACCGTCAATGCCGGGGGAACACGTCATGCTGCTCCGGAATGGCCGCAGCCTGCCCGTGACCCGGGGCCTGCGGGAGCTTGAGGAGCTTTTGCGCTTCGCCTGACGCGCCGCCCCGGGGATAAACAGGGTCAAGCCTTCACCACTGGTCCCGGCGCGGTGGGAGCGGCCGGTTTTGCCTCCCGGGAGGCGCCGTTGGAATCAATGATGTCCATGGCGGCCCCGGGATCGATCTTCAGCATTTTTAAAAGGCTCGAGACGTCGAGCCCCTGGGCTTTGGCTTGGGCGAGGAACCGGAAGACCGCATTCGGAACGATGTCGCCGAGTTTGTTGATTGGGTTGGAGGCGCCGCCGCCGCCGCCCATGTCCACAATGTTGATGCGTTCGATGCTTTCGAAAGGCTTGGCCACCGCGCCGAACACCTCGCGCGCGACTTTGGCGGCGGCGTCCCCGCCCCGGTCCAGCAGCAGCGGAAGCTTGTCCAGAATGATGATGAGTTTCCCTTGCTCGGAGAGCAGTTGCAGGGCTTCGGCGAGCTGGCGGGTGCCGGCGGCCTCGGCCAGGAGCAGTTTTTCTTTGCCCTCCGCCTCGGCGAGGAGGTTCTGGCGTTTGCCGGTGGCCTCGGCGAGGAGCCGCTTCTCGACCTGCGCGGCGTCGCCTTCCGCCTTGGCCATGGCGATGGCGCGGGATTTGGACGCTTCGCCCTCGCCGACTTTGACGGCCGCCACGCGATGGCCCTCGGCCTCCACTTCGAGCTTTTTCCGAAGGGTCTCGGCCTCCAGGGCGGTGGTCTGCTGGGCGGCCTCCGCGCGGATGATGCTGGCGCGGCGCTCGGCTTCTGCCTGGACGACGACGGTGGCCTCCAGCTCCCGCTGGCGGCGCATGGTCTCCTTCTCCTGGACGGCGGTTTGGGCCTCGATATGCGCGGCGTCGCGCTCGGCCTCCAGGACGCGGAGAGTCCTTTCCTGCTGGGCTTTGGAGAGCGAATAGGAGGTTTCGGCGACCGCTTTTTGGGCGTCCACCTCGCGCTTGTAGTCGGCCTGTTTCATTTGCAGGGTTTTCTCCGCCTCCGCAATTTGGCCGGCGTTGGAATTGCGCGCCTGGGAGGCTTCGCGCTCGGCGTTGGACACGCGGATGGCGGTTTCCTTCTCGGCCTCGGCGACCTTGATGTTGGCGTCGCGCATGGTCTCCGCAATGGCCTGTTTGCCGAGGGCCTCGATGTAGCCGTGGGCGTCCTTCACCTCCTGGATCACCAGCGTGACAATCTGCACGCCCAACCGCTTGAATTCCTCGGCCGACTCCGAAAGGACCTGCCGGTTGAAATCGTCGCGCTGGCGCAGAAGCTGGTCGATCTCCAGCTTGCCGATGATGGAGCGCAGGTGCCCTTTCAGAATCTCCTGGAGAAAGGTCCTCACATAATCCTCGTTCTTGCCGAGGAAGGCGGTCACGGCATTGGCCAGGTCCTCGGGGACGTTGGACAAACGGCAGGTGGCGACGCAATGGACATCGATGCCGACATTTTTCGCGCTGGGAATGTTGTGCTCGGAGATTTCCACCTGGAAAGCGGCCGTGGACATGATGTCGTGCTGTTCGATGATGGGCATCAGGATCTTGCCGCCGCCGGTGAGAATGTGGAAGCCGCGCTCCTGGATGGAGCCATCCTCGCTTTTATATTTGTATTTCCGCCCGAAGAAGACGGCCACGGCGTTGGGCGGGACTTTGATGTAGCGGGCGGCGACCGCCTTGAGGATGAAGATCAGGGCGAGGGCGCCCAGGATGATCATCAGCGGCCACACGATTTGCGGCGAGGTGAGGTTCAGCAAGGCGATGAGGGATGTGGCGTTCATAAAATTGCTTTTCCCACTGGGAGACGGCCCCCTTTGCGCTCCATCTTAAACTCGAACGGCGGTTCGGCGATTACAAACAGGCGCAGTTTTTCTAGCTGGCGTCCGCCTCAACCACCAACTGGCCTCCTTGGTTTTCGAGCACCTTGACGCGCGCGCCCTTGGCGATTTCGCCTTTCCGGCTGCGGGCCAGATAGGTGCGGTACTGGCCCGCCACCTGCAGGCCAATCTCCCCGCTTCCATCGGGGGGAATGGCGGTGAGCACATTGGCCACTTTGCCGACGACGCTGCTGGTTTCGACCAAGGATGTGGCCTGCTGGCGGTAAATGACGGCGAAGAGCGCGTAAACGGCGCCGGCCATCACCAGGCCAAAGGCCAGGCCGATGAGGATGGACCAATGAACCGCCAGTCCGTAAGCGCTGGAGATCGCGGCCGAGGCGCCAAAACCCAGCGTGAAGGAAAAAATGATCTGTGGCGAAAGGAAGGAGGCGCCGTGGTCCCCACCCGTGTCATGGTCCAAGCTGTGGTCGTGCCCGCCGAACAGAAGCGATCCGCCGACGCCGAGGAAAGACGCGACCGCGATGGCCACGAAGACCAGCGTTTCGGTGGAACCAAGCAGGTTGCTCATAAATGAATGGCGCTCCGCCCTGCGCGCCGAAGTGACATGAACTTTGTTTTAGGCGCTCCCCTCCCAAACACAAGCTCATTCCTCGCGGCGCCCGACGCGGGTTCACCAAGGCGGCGACGGACGATTCTCGAGGCGGAAAAACTGGCGGGCCGGGCCCTCCGGAATCGGGAATGGCCGCGCGACCTCGGTTGTGGCGGGCAGGAGGTCAACCACAAGGTCGTTTGGCGCCTCCGGTCCGGATGATTGGAGGAGCCGCTGCCGCACGCCGGCGGCCCGGGTCCAAAAGAGCTGAATCGCGCCATCCGGGCTCCGCTCGATGGCCAAGCGTGGCGGCTTCAGGTAAGCGTCCAGCCAAGCCAGCGTCCAAGCCCGGGCGAGGCGTTTGGCGCTTTGGTTCGGCGTTTCGACCGGCGGCGCAACGCGGATATCCGCCTCATCGAAAGAGTGGGCCGCGTCCGGATAGACGACGATCTGAAGCGGGTTGAAGGGAAGGCCGGAAGAGGCCGCCTGCGCCGCGGATTTCAAGAC
This sequence comes from uncultured Verrucomicrobiota bacterium, assembly GCA_964611245.1. GTDB lineage: Bacteria > Verrucomicrobiota > Verrucomicrobiia > Limisphaerales > SXQI01 > CAZSXX01. The sequence continues at coordinate 5,290 of CAZSXX010000155.1, forward strand.
CAGCTTCTCGGGAAAAAGGCCGGCGCTGTAGAGGGGGTCCGCGCTGGCATGCTGGATCAAGGTCGGCACGGAGGGCATGTAAAGATTGGCCTCGGTGGAATTGGGGCTGCCAAAGTAGTTGTAGAAGCCACATCCGGGATAATAGACGACGGCGGCCGCGAACCCAGGCCCGCCGCCGAGTTCGTCCGCGGGGCGCACCGGGCCCGGGAAGGCCCTCGTTTCCGTCGATCCGTCGAGTTTCAGATAGGACATCGTCCAGTCGGCGCGGGTCACACTGGCGGAAAGGAGGCTGGCCAGGGATGTCTCGGCGCCCTGCGAGAAGCCAAGCAGGCCGACGCGGTCCGGCTGGATTTCCGGCCGGTCCCGAAGGAAACGGAGCGCCTTGTAGCAATCTTTCGGCCGCTCGTACGAAGGGGAGCAAACCGCGTCATCCTTGGCGGGGTCCTCGGCGGGGCGGCGGCCAGGGAACTCGACCAACCCGCGCGGCGTGTAGCTGTCCACGAACAATGAGGCGTAGCCATGGTCCGCGAAGGTCTGGGCCCATTCCGCGAAATGCGCGGACATCACCCCGCCCGCCGGGTTGTCGTTCGCCCAGAGCCCGCCGACGCCATGCATGACCACCACGGCGGGAAACGGGCCGGGGCCAGCCGGGAGGAAATAGCGCGCGGGAAGAGGCAGGGCGGAACCCGCGCCCACGACCACCGGCTGGCCAAGGGGCGCGCCAACGGCGCCCACCCCGACCAGCAACAGGAGGATCATCCGGCCAGCGCGCTTGAGCATAGCGCAATACAACCAATCCGGGGGGAAACGAACAAGCAATACGTCGCGATTGGCCTCGTTTCGCTTGTCCGGGGCGTGAACTCGTGGCAGGTTTCGGCCCTGAATGAGGAAATGGATCCCCATCTTGATCCTGTTTTTGGCGCACGCGTCCCTTCTTCGCGCCTCCTCCGAAACACCGTCGCTCGTCCGTTCGCCGGAGCCAGGGTGGGCGCAATTCCGGGGGCCGCAGCGGGACGGAAAATCGGACGAGACGAACTTGCTGCGGGTCTGGCCGGCGGAGGGGCCGCGGCTGATTTGGACCGCCACCAATTTTGGCCGGGGATTCTCCTCGCCCATCGTGAGCCGGGGGAAAATTTACACGACGGGTGATGTCGGGGAGGAACTCCACATTTTCGCGCACGACTTGGCTGGGGCGCTGGTTTGGAAAGCCACCAACGGCGCCGCGTGGAAGGAGTCGTATCCCGGAGCGCGGGCGTCGGTGACGTTGGCCGGGAAGCGGATTTTCCATGAGAACGCGCACGGGGTCGTGGCGGCCTTCGACGCGGAGACGGGCCGGGGGCTGTGGAGCGTGGACCTGCTGAAGCGGTTCGGCGGGAGGAACATCACGTGGGGGATGAGCGAATGCCTCTTGGTGGACGAGCGCGCGGTCTATGCGGCGGCGGGCGGGGACAAGGCGTTCCTCGTGGCGCTGGACCCGGCGACTGGCGCGCCGCTCTGGCAATCCGCCCCGCTGGTGGACGCGACCAAGGACCAAACGGTGGAGAACGCCAGCTACGCCTCCCCCATCCTGGTGGCCATGGGCGGCCGCAAGCTGATCATCGGCTGTTCGCTCCGGATGGCTTATTGCGTCGACGCGGCGAACGGCGCGATCCAGTGGACGCGGCCGATGCCGACCGCCTATTCGGTCCTTTCGATGAGCCCGGCGCTGGTGGGGGACGGGGTTTTTGTGACGGCGCCGCATGGGAAGGGGGGAACGCATTTCAAACTGGTTCCGGCGGGCGGCGGCGGAAAGATTGGGGTGGAGGAATCGTGGAAATCCACGCTGGACACCTGCCAGGGGAGCGTGGTCGCCCTCGACGGCAAGATCGTTGGCTCGTTTTATCCGGGACGCAAAGGGTGGGCGGCCATTGACGCCCAAACCGGCGCGGTCCTTTACCAAAGCGACGCCTTCGTCAAAGGGGCGCCGCTTTACGCCGACCAGCGAATTTACGCGTTGAGCGAAGACGGCTGGATGCGGCTGCTGGAGGCGACCGTGAGCGAGTTCCGGCTGCACGGCCAGTTCCGCCTGGCGAAGGCCAACAATGACGCGTGGGCCCACCCGGTCATCCATGACGGAAGACTTTATCTTAGGTATCACGAAACATTATCCTGCTATGACATCAAAAATCGCTAAGTTGGCCTTGGCCCTCACGTTCACCCTGCTGCCCACCCCGGGTTCGCGGGCGGGCGACTCCTGGCTCAATTGGCGCGGGCCGAACCAGAACGGGAGCGTGGACTCGGGAACGTATCCAACGGCGTGGACGACCAACCAGATCAAGTGGAAAATTCCGCTGCCGGGAAAGGGGACGTCCGTTCCCATCGTGCACCAAGAGCGGATCTATTTGACCTCCCCCGCCGATGGGCAGGACGCGGCGCTCGCGTTCGATTGGTCGGGAAAGCAGCTTTGGCAAACGAAACTCGGGCCGGAGGCGCCGCCCAAACACCGCTCGCTGGCCTCGAGCTGCAACGCCTCCCCGGTGACCGACGGCCAGCACATTTTCGTTTATTTCAAGAGCGGCGCGCTGGCGGCGCTCGACCTGAATGGGAAAGTCCGGTGGCAAACCAATTTGGTGGAGCAATTCGGGCGCGAGAATTTGTTTTGGGATTCCGGCACCTCGCCCACGCTGACGGAGAAGCATGTGGTCGTGGCCCGGATGCACAGCGGGGAGTCCTGGCTGGCGGCGTTCGACAAGGCGACCGGCCAGATGGCTTGGAAAGAGGCGCGCAACTTCAAGGTGCCGACCGAGAATGACAATGGCTACGCCACGCCCCTGCTCTTTGAACAGGCGGGCCGCAAGTCGATCCTGCTCTGGGGGGCCGATCACCTGACCGCCCACGACGCCGCCTCCGGCAAGACGCTGTGGACGTGCGGCAATTTCAATCCGGCGGGCACGGGATATTGGCCGGGCATCGCCACGCCGGTGATTGTGGACGGCCTCGCCATCGTGCCCGTGGGCCGGGACGACCGCGGCCAAGCCTCCGTCGAGGCGATCCGCCTGGGCGGGCAAGGGGACGTCAGCCAATCGCACCGCGCCTGGAAGCGGGAGGACACCGGGGTGTTCGTCCCCACGCCCGCCGCCCACGCGGGCCGGGCTTACCTCCTCCGCAACAAGGGCGAAGTGGCCTGCCTTGAGGCCGCCACCGGGAAGACCGTTTACAAATTCCAACTGCCGGAGCACCGGGCCCCTTATTACGCGTCGCCCATCGTCGCCAACGGCGTTTTGTACGCGGCCCGCGAGGACGGCACGGTTTTCACGGCCAAGATCCACGCGGACCGCCTTGAGCTGCTGAGCGAAAACAACCTGGGCGAGCGGTTTGTCGCCACGCCCGTCGCGGCCAACAACCGCCTGCTCCTGCGCGGGGACAGCCACCTGTTTTCGATCGCGCAATAGGACCGCCGCCCACCGCCGCCGGCGCGCCGGGTTCCCCGCGGGGGTTCTTTTTGCTTTGGGCTGGCGAAACGGGTTTACTGCCCCCGTGCCGACGCATTCGCCATGACCTCCATTCGCCTGAGCGGCATCCGGAAAGCGTTCGGCGGCGGCCCGCCTGTGCTTGCCGGGGTTGACCTTTCGGTGCGAGCCGGGGAACGGGTCGCCATCGTGGGGCCTTCCGGCGCGGGCAAGACAACGGCGCTGCGGTTGGTCGCGGGGTTCGAGAGGCCGGATTCGGGCGCTGTTTTTTTCAATGACCGCGACGACACCGCGTTGCCGCCGGAGAAGCGCGACGTGGCGTTTGTTTTCCAAGGGCACGCCTTGTACCCGCACCTTACTGTCGCGGAAAACCTGGCGTTCCCGCTGCGGCTGCGGGGACACGCCGCGGCTGAGATTGACCAACGGGTGCGGGAGACCGCGCGGCAACTCGAACTGGAGCCGCTGCTGGCCCGGCGTCCGACGGGGCTTTCCGGCGGCGAATCCCAGCGCGTGGCCCTCGGGCGGGCGCTCATCCGCCGCCCGGCCGTGTTGCTGATGGACGAGCCGTTGTCGAGCCTGCCGCCGGATTTGCGGCTTCGCCTGCGGGCGCTGCTGCTGAAGCTGCACGCGCAGGACCGGCGAACCCTCCTGTATGTCACGCACGACCATGAAGAGGCCCTGGCTTTGGGCGAACGCGTGGCGGTGCTGCATGGTGGACAGGTCCAACAATTCGCGCCGCCGCGCGAGATCTTCGAACGGCCCGCCAACCAATTTGTGGCGAGCTTCGTCGGCCGGCCGTCGATGAATTTCATCGATGGGGAAATCCAGTCCGGCTGCTTTGTGTCCGAGGGCATGAGCCTTCCGGTCATTGGCGCGGACGGGAAGGTGACGCTTGGCATCCGCCCGGAGGATCTTGAGATTTGCGATCCCTCGGTGGCTTGGCTGACCGCGCCGGTGGACCAAGTGCACTATTGCGGCCCATTTTCAGATGTGTTGGCGGGGCGGCTGGTCCTGCGGCATTTTGGCCCCGCCGAGGAAATCCGCCCAACGGTCCCGGTGCGGGCGCGCCCCG
>CAZSXX010000156.1:0-3783 GCA_964611245.1 uncultured Verrucomicrobiota bacterium
GAAGCGCACCGATTTTGAGGAGTACCGCCTCCAATCCCGTGGCGGCAAGGGCATCATCACCATGAAGACCACCGACAAATCGGGCCTTGTTGTCGGCGCTCTCACCGTCAAGGACGCGGACGAAATCATGATGATCACCGTGGGCGGACAAATGGTCCGCACCGCCGTCAAGGACATTCGCGAAGCGGGCCGCAACACGCAGGGGGTCAAGCTTGTCAACCTCGACACCGGCGACAAGTTGCAAGCCATCGCTCCGGTCATTGTCGAATCGGACGAAGAATCCGGCGACGCGGCCCCTCCCCCGGCATCCTGATTGCGGCGGGACCGATCCGCGCGGGCGGGTAGTGGACGGCGGGGTTGGCGCGTTTGCCGCGCGCCCGGTTCGGCTTTCGTCCGGGCTCCGTCGGCTCGCGGCGTTGGCCAACAAGGAATCGACATTGGCCACGCCCAATGTTATCACCGGCGGCATCAACCGGCATCCGCGAGCGCGCGGCGGGAGAAGGCGTTGTGAGCAGCACCAATCAAACAACTCGATATCTCGACCAATCCAACGGCAATCCCGACATCTCCACGCTGGTCGGCTGCCTCGTGTTGGACGCAGTCGATTCCGGCGCCAGCGATATCCACATCGAGCCATGGGAAAGCACCATCGCCGTCCGCATCCGTTTGATGGGCGTCCTTTCCGAACTGGTCCACCTCCCGCTCGATCTCATGGACCGCATTTCCGGCCGCCTGAAAGTCATGGCGGACCTCATCAGCTACGAAACGGACCTCCCCCAGGAGGGCAGGGCGCCCGCGGATCCGTCCTTGGGCGGAGTCGAACTCCGGATCTCCGTTTTCCCCACCGTCCGCGGCGAGAAAATCGTGGTCCGCATTTTTGACCCGCGCAACCGGAGCTTCGAACTGAGCGGACTCGGCTTCGACGATTATTCGATGGACCTCTTCGTCAAACTGCTGGCCCGCCCCAGCGGCTTGCTGTTGCTGACCGGCCCCACGGGGTCCGGGAAGACCACCGCGATGTATTCCGCGCTGTACCATTTGGTCCAGAAGAACGGCCCCGGCATCAGCATCAGCACCGTCGAGGATCCGGTTGAATTCAATCTGCCGATGATCAGCCAGGCGCAGGTGAACCGCGCGAAGGAGTTCACCTACCCCGTCGCGTTGCGTTCGCTCATGCGGCAGGATCCCGAGGTCATCATGATTGGCGAAATTCGCGACTCGGAGACCGCCGCCATCGCCGTGCAGGCGGGCCTGACGGGCCACTTGGTCATCAGCACCATCCACAGCGGCAGCACGGCCGGCGTCTTCGCACGCCTAATCAACATGGAGATCGAGCCCTTCCTGCTCTCCTCGAGCATCGTGGGCGTCATGGGCTTGCGCCTCATCCGGACCAACTGCCCGCATTGCGCCACGCCGTACGAACCGGACGAGGCCATTCGCAGGACATTGCCGCCGGAGGTCCTCAACTTCGCCAATTTCCGCAGGGGCAGAGGATGTGTCGCCTGCCACGAAACCGGTTATGGCGGGCGCAGTTCGCTCACCGAAATGCTCGTGATGGACGAGGTCCTGCGCGACGCGGTCCTCCAGAAATTTCCGACCCGCAAGCTCCAGGAAATCGCGATCCAGCAAGGCATGCGCACCCTTTTCCACTCCGGCATGCAGCGCGTCATCCACGGCCAGACCACCGTCGAGGAGGTCCTGCGGATGGTCGCCATGGACCAGTTTTAACATGGCCGAAATCATCCTCGGGGTTCTGGCCCTGGCCAGCGCCGCGATCAACGTTTGGCAATGGCTCGCGGCCCGCCGGTTTCCGCTGCACCGCCGTTCTGGCCAGCGCGACTTCGCCCCGCCGATCACCCTTCTCAAGCCCCTGAAGGGAGCCGATGACCACACGCCCGTGTGCCTCGAGAGTTGGCTCGCCCAGGATTACCCCGGCCCGGTCCAGGCGTTGTTTGGAGTGGCCAACGCGCAGGATCCAGCCTGCGCCATCGTGCGCGAATTGATGGCCCTCTACCCGGACCGGAACATCGAGTTGGTCATTTGTGACCCCATTCTCGGGGCCAACGCCAAAGTCTCCACGCTCACTTACCTCGAAAAAAAAGCCGCGCATCCGTTCTGCGTGGTCAGCGATGCCGATGTTTTTGCGCCGGAGGATTTGCTGTCCGAGATTGCCGCGCAGTTTCGCCGCCCCCAAACCGCCCTCATCAACTGCTTTTACAAGCTGCCCGCGCCCCAAAACCCCGCCATGCTTTGGGAGGCGGTCGCGGTCAACGCTGATTTTTGGAGCCAAGTGTGCCAAAGCAACTCACTCAAGCCGATGGATTTTGCCCTCGGAGCGGTGATCGCGCTCCGGCGCGAGGCGCTCCAAAAAATTGGCGGCTTCGCCCCGCTGCTCAACCACCTCGCCGACGATTACCAGCTCGGGCGGCGCATTTATCGGGAACAAGGCGGGCTGGAACTGTCGACGGTGGTGGTGGAATGCCGCGAGGAGCCCCGCCGCTTCTCCGAAATCTGGAAGCACCAGTTGCGTTGGGCCCGCACCATCCGGGTCTGCCAGCCCGGCCCTTACTTCATGAGCATCCTAAGCAACGCCACGCTTTGGACGGTGGCATGGATGGCCGCTGGCGGTTGGGACACCGCCGCCCGAATCTGCCTGATCCTCCGTGTCCTGACCGCGATGGAGAACCAGGCCCGGCTGACCGGCGAAGCGCGGCGCGCCTCCGAAGCCATTTTCATCCCCATCAAGGATCTCCTCCAATTTGCCATCTGGCTGTGCGCCTTCATCGGATCCACCGTCACTTGGCGCGGCGAGACTTTTCGCGTCAAACGCGGCGGCGAACTCGTCAAAACGGGTTGATCTTGTCCCCGGAGTTGGCTTTTCTTGGGGACACATCAAGACCGCCATGATTGCCCGACTCTTCCTTGCCTTCCTCGCGCTCCTTTGGATGGCTTTACCAAGCCACGGCGCCACTTCCAGCGCAAACCGGCTGGCCTATCTGATGGAGCCCTCTCCCTTTTACGTCAACGGCAGGTTCCCCCGGCTCACCACTCCACAATGGATCGGCGACCCCGGCGTCGAAGCCGCAATCACCCTCGGCATCGATGACATGCGGGCCACCTTGCCCTACGAGACGTTTCTCCGCCCCATCCTCGAACGGCTCAAGAAAATCGATGGCCGGGCCCCCGCCAGCATTTTCTCGGTGGCCCCGACGCCGGAGGAAGCCCATCTCCAAACGTGGCTGGAGGAAGGCGTCACGTTTGAGGTCCACACCCTGACGCATCCCTGCCCGATCCTCTCGAAGAGCAACTTCACCGCCGCCGCCAACACCTTTTTTGGATGCATCGACCTGCTGTCCACAATTCCCGGGAACCATCCGGTCGCCTTCCGCACCCCCTGCTGTGATTCGATCAACAGCGCCAGCCCGCGCCTGTTCACCGAGCTCATGGCCAAGACCGGCCCGAACAACCGGTTCGTCTCGATGGATTCCTCGGTGGTCATGCTCTTCACGCCCAACGATTCATCCATCCCGCCGGGTGACCTTCTGGATAAACAGGGCCGGCCCCGTTTCCTCAAGTACATCCCGTTCCCCGCCTTCAAGACCACCATCGAAAACTATCCTTTCCCCTACGTCATCAACAACGTCCTTTGGGAAATGCCCTTCGCCGCCCCGAGCGACTGGGAGTCGCGCAACATCCAGGGGGACGCCAGCCCGCAGCTCCTCGAAGACTGGCAAAAGGCGGTCGACCTCATTGTCCAAAAGCGCGGCGTCTTCAACCTTGTGC
>CAZSXX010000156.1:3793-9805 GCA_964611245.1 uncultured Verrucomicrobiota bacterium
CTCCACCCGTATGGGTGGAGCAGCCCCGCGCAGCATGTCGCCTTGATCGACCATGTTGAGTCAGCCCACCCCAAGAAAGTCAAATACCTCAACTTCCGGGAAGCCCTCGAACGCCTCAACAAGAACCTCCTCGCCGGCCAGCCTCTCCGCACTCCAATCGGCGCCGACAATGGAGTTCGATTGCTCGACCTCAACAATGACGGATTTTTGGACGTCGTCATCGGAAACTCCTCAACCCAAAAAACCCGGGTTTGGAACGAGTCCATGCGCCAGTGGATCGACTCGGATTTCCCCGCGCGGATTGTCACCGGCGAAGACACTGACAATGGCGCGCGCTTCGGAGTCATCCGCGGCGGCGCCGTCTCCCTCCTGTTGGCCAACGAAAGCCAGCGCGGGGCGTGGACCTTTGACGGAGCACGCTGGAAGGAGGACCTTGATTTGCTGACTGGACTGGAGGGTGATCGCGCGCCGGTCGTTTTCGCCAGGCAAGGCCAGGACCGCGGAGGGCGGTTCCGAGACGTCGACCACGATGGCGCCTGTGAATTGATCGTTTCCAACGAATCCCAAAACAGCCTCTTTCAATGGGACCCAGCCCTCCGAAAATGGAGCTCCATGGAATTCTCCCTCCCGGCGGGCGCCTCGATCGTCAATGCGGAGGGACAGGACAATGGCCTGCGCTTTGTCGACGTCAACGAGGATGGATTCGACGACGTTTTATTCTCGAATGAAAGCCGGTATAGCCTTCATCTTTTCTATCCCGAGCTGCACCTCGGATTCGCTCGGGGATGGTCCCGGCAGGTGAGCGCGGGCGACCGGTCGGATCCCGACGCCATCCCCGCCGTCGTCCGTTCGGGGCCGAACCGCAACAACGGCGCTTGGTTTCATTCCCAGTCCCTCTGGGTGCAAAACGAGGACACCGCGCACCTTCCAGATCTCGTCCAGCGGCGAACGTTCGGCGAACTGCTTGTCGGGTCCACGCCCGAACCCAAGTCCCCCGCCGATGCCCTCAAATCCTTTTTGCTTCCGCCCGGCTTTCGGATCGAGCTTGTCGCCGCGGAGCCCATGGTTGTCGACCCGGTCTCGTTCGAATGGGATGCCCAAGGCAGGCTGTGGGTCGCGGAAATGCGCGATTACCCGTCGGGCATCGATGGCCGCGGCAAGGCTGGCGGCGTCATCAAAATTCTGACCGACACCGACAAGGATGGAAGGCACGATCAAGCCAGCGAATTCCTTCAGGGAGTGAATTTTCCGACTGGCGTCATGCCTTGGCGCAATGGCGCCCTCGTTTCCGCCGCGCCGGATTTGATCTACGCCGAGGACACCAATGGCGACGGCGTTGCGGACCTTAAGAAAGTCCTTGTCTCCGGTTTCGCCCCGGGCAACCAGCAGCACCGTTTCAACGGCTTCACCGCCGGCCTCGATGGATGGATTTATGGCGCCAACGGCGACAGCGGAGGGACGTTGAAAGTCCTCGCCGGCGTTCTCAACTCATCTGCCGTGCCCCCTGGGCCCCTCCGGTTGCGTGGCGACTTTCGCTTTCAACCGGACACCGGCGCGCTGCAGGTCATCGAAGGACCAACCCAATACGGACGTCGGCGCGACGACTGGGACAACTGGTTTGGCAACAACAATCCCTCGTGGCTCTGGCATTATTACCTGCCCATCCGATACACGGAACGCAACCAGGATTTGCGCATCGCCGACCTCCGCGTCATCACCCCCGAAAACAACAATCTCTTCCCCGTCGGCAAAACGCAGCAGCGGTTCAACGACATTGGCAAGGGCAACACCGCCAGCGCCGCCAACAGCCCCACCCCGTACCGGGACGATCTGTTCGGCCCAGCCTACGCCTCCAGCGTTTTCATTTCCGATCCCTCCTTCAATTTGATCCACCGCGAAGTCCTTTCCCAAGACGGCGTGTCCTTCAAAAGCCATCGCGCCCCAGAGGAACGCGACCGTGAGTTCCTCGCTTCCACGGACACTTGGTTCCGGCCCGTCACCGTTAAAGTGGGCCCGGACGGCGCCCTCCACTTCGCGGACATGTACCGATTCGTGATTGAACACCCGGAATGGATCCCCGCCGACGTGCAGAAAAACATGAACCTCCGCGCGGGCGAGGACAAAGGCCGGATTTACCGGGTCGTCCCCGAAGGCGCCACGCTTCGTCCGATTCCCAATCTGCGGGCGTTGCCAGTCGAGGAACTGGTCGGCGCGATGGACTCCCCCAATGGGTGGCAGCGTGACACGGTTCAACAACTGTTGGCCTGGCAGCCTGATTCCAAGGCTCCCGAATTGCTCCGTCAACTCATCCGCAGGTCGCCCCGTCCCGCCGCCCGCTCACAGGCCCTTTGGACGCTGCAGGTTCTTGGAGCCGCATCTCCCGCAGACGCGGCGGCCGCCTTGAAGGATTCAGACCCCCGGGTGCGCCGCCAAGCCGTGCGCGTCCTCGAACTGGTAGGCGGCCCCGCCGATGCCATTATCACCGCATTGAAAGACGCCGACGAAGGCGTTGTGTTTCAAGCCGCGCTCACGGCGGGGCAATTTCCATCCGAGGGGATTGCCGTTGCGTTGGCTGACGCCGCCCGTCAGCGCGCGAATGACGGCCGATTTCAGAACGCAGTCCGGTCCAGCGTCCGGCCCATGCTCCCATTCATATTTGACGACTTGGCCACTCATCCGCCCTCCAATCCCGCCGAAATGGAAATCGTCTCTGAATACTTCTCCTATGCGGGCGGCGCCGACCTCGCCACGCAGCGGAGCGCCATCGCCGCATTGGAAAAAGCGTCCGGGCCCTGGCGTTTCTCCGCTTTCGGATCGCTTCTCGATTCGGTCTCCCGCCGCCAGGGCACCTCCGAGAAATTGATCAGCGCGAATCCCTTGCTCGCGTCCCTTTTTGCCGCCGCCCGCGATCTTTCGGTGGACACCGGCGCCGCCGAGAATGACCGTATGCTGGCCATCCGCGTCCTGGGATCGCGCCCGGAGGACCTGCCCGTCCTGCGCCGGTTGCTCGCGGAATCAAACTCTCCCGCTCTCCGAAAATCCGCTCTGGTTCGGCTCGGAAACCTGAAAGATCCCCAGGTGGCGGACGCGATCATCGAGGCGTGGGATGCCACTGGACCGGGCCTGCGGCAGGATGCCTTGGGGATTCTGTTCACACGCCAGGATTGGATTGGCCGCCTTCTCGACGCCGTTGAGAAAGGGGCCATTCCCCAGAATGTCATTGATCCCTCCCGCCAGCAGTCATTGCGGACCCACCTTGACCCCTTGATCGCCACTCGCGCCCAAAGGATTTTTGCCGAATCCAACTCGGACCGCCGCCAGGTGGTCGCCGCATTCGCCTCCGCCAAGGACCTGCGCGGCGACACGGCCGCCGGCGCAATCCTGTTCCGCCAGACGTGCGCGCCGTGCCATCGATTTCGGGACGACGGCTTCGCGCTCGGGCCCGATTTGGGCAGCGTCGCGGCCAAGCCGTTTGAGTACCTCCTCAACGCGATCCTCGACCCCAATCAGGCGGTCGAAACGCGTTACCTCGCCTACACGGCCAGCCTCAATGACGGCTCCGAATTCTCGGGCATCCTCACCGCCGAGACGGGCAACAGCGTCACCCTCAGCGCCGGGGGCGACGCGAGGCAAACGATCCTCCGCGCGGACCTGAAAAGTTTGCGGGGCTCCACCCTGTCAATCATGCCCGATGGCTTGGAGAACACCCTCACCCCGCAGGGGATGGCCGATTTGATCGGATATCTCCGCACCGCCGCACGGGCGCCCAGCAATCCCTAAGTTGACCGCGGCGCCGCTCTCTTTCAAACTGCCGCGTGCGCATCGGCCCGTTTTTCACACGACGCCAGGTTTGGGTCCCCACTTGGCGGGCTTGCCTTCTTGCGGGATTGGCCGTCGCCGCTCTCGTCGTCGCGGGGATTCGATTCACGCCGCGTTTTCTTGCGCCGAACCAACCGATCCATGGCGAGGTCCTCGCGGTCGAGGGTTGGAGTTCCGACCAGACCCTGCAGACCGGCGCCCGCCTTGCGAAGGAGGGCGGCTACAAGCTGATCGTCTCAACTGGCGGGCCGATTGAGAAAGGGATGAATATTTCCAGTTACCAAACGTTTGCGAATTTGGGCGCCGCCCGAATGCGTGAGTTTGGCGTCACTGGCACCAATTTGATTTATATTCCCGCCCCGTTGGTCGCGCGCGACCGGACCTACCACTCCGCCCTCGCGCTCAAAACGTACCTGGAACGGCACACTCCCTACCGGACAATCGACCTGCTCTCCACCGGCGTCCACTCCCGCCGCAGTTGGCTCCTCTATCAACGCGCCAGCGGCCCGGAGTTCAAGGTGGGCATCATCGCGGACACGGACCCGGCGTTCGACTTGCGCCGGTGGTGGAAAACGAGCAACGGCGTCCGCAACGTCATCAGCGAACTCATCGGCTACGTTTACGTCCACCTTTCAATTTCACCGGACTGATCCGCGCGCCACCTCACTCGGCTTTCTTGTCCGGACCGGAGGTGTTGCCGTCCGGAGCGACGACAGCAGGCGCGTTGTTGGATGCCGCCTCGGAAACGGCGTTCGTCACGGCAATCTCAACCCGCCCGACGGCGTTCGTCGCCGGCGAACTGGCTTGGTCCACCGAGTTGGTCCCAGATTCCGGGGCCAAAGCTTCCGGCAGCACGTCCGTTGGAACAATTTCATCGGGCATCACGACCAACGCGATCCGGCGGTTCTTCGCCCGCCCCTCCGCCGTGGAATTGTCCGCAATCGGGTGGTGTTCGCCATACCCCAAGGCCCCCAGCCGCCGAGGATCCACCCCCGCCCGCTCGCTCAAATACCTCACCGCTGCGATCGCCCGCCCGGCGCTCAGCTCCCAGTTGGTGTGGAACGGGTTTTTCGGGTTGTATCGAATCGGCACATTGTCCGTGTGGCCGATCACTTGGATTTGCCGGTTGGGATATTTGGCCAGCACTTTGGCGATGTCCTCCAGGACGGCCTCGCCAGCCGGTTGCAGGACTGCCTCCCCGGAATCGAATAGGATTCGGTCGAGAATGTTCACCGTCAGCTTCCCTTGCAGCTCCGAGATGGTGACATCCTTGGACTCCAGCGCCGTCCTCATCTGGGACTCCAAATCCTTCTGAGCCCGGGCGACCTCCTCTTTCTCGCGCACAAGCCGTTCGATCTTCTCTTTGCTCTCCTCCAGGCCGCTCAACAGCCGTTCAGCCTGGGCGTTTGTCTCCTCGGCATTCTTCCGCACTGCGGCCAGGTCTTCGCGCGATTTCTCCGCCTCATCCGCCTTCTGTTTTCCATAATAAACAGCGCCCCCCGCCAACAATAACGACGCCAGCAGGCTGGCGATCCACCATGTGTTCTTCGGCATGGCACCAAATTACTGGTTCGCCCCGGGCAGGCAAGCGCGCACTCTTGGCAACTCTCCGGCATTCTCAAGCCATCATGGGTCGGACCACGGAAAAGCTTGACGGTTCATGGGGATGTGGTTGCATCCAATTCCATGAATTTGAATTTCTTGCGGATCGGGGTCGCGGCGCTTTTGGTCGCAGTCGGGGCTGCTTGCTTCACGGATCCGGCTGGGCGCCGTTATGCCGGGGTGCCCCTCGCCAAGGACAAGATTGAAAGCCGATACGAGCGCCCCGTGGATCAAATCTTTGCGGCCGCGAAGGAAGTCCTCCGCTTCAACGGCACGCTTTACGGTGAAAACACCATTTCCCACACCCTCGAGGCGAAAATCGACACCCGCACCGTCTGGATCGCCGTGGATGAGGTTGAGCCGAAAGTCTCCCGCATCGTGGTGCAGGCCCGGAAGAAGTCCCGCACGCCTGACATCGACTTGGCGGCGGAAATCGACAAGCAAATCGCGCTTCGCCTCCGCTGAGATTCAAGGCAGCTCCCGCCAAACCGACGCCGCTTTTGACGCGGCGTTTTTTTTCGCTAAGGAAGGGGTTTTTCGCGGGTGATTCCGAACGCTTTTTCAAAGGCGGCGGAAAAACGCTGGATCTGA
>CAZSXX010000157.1:0-7608 GCA_964611245.1 uncultured Verrucomicrobiota bacterium
CACATGCCCTCGTCCGCCCGAAGGGTGGAGGCATGGTGGACAACCAGTGAAAGGGCGAGCATCAGCGCCCCCCTGCCCCGCCAGAATGGTTTCATCATGGGGCGACGATAGCGGGCGGAGCCAAAAAAGACAACCCGGCCCCGGCGCGGGATCATTCCGGGTTGGCGCCGTAGCGGTCGCGGAAGTACTCGCGGACATATTGGCCCCCGATGCTGGCGGTGCGGCGCTTCTGTTCCCGCTCGGCATCGTGCAGCCAGTAATAGCAAATCGGCTGGTTGACGATCTGGAAGGCCGCGAGGCCGAACCGTTCGCGGATCCTGAACCAAAGGTCCCAATCCTCCTCGTGGTCGATCTGCTCGTTGAAGAGGCCCAACTCAAGCAACGCCGAGCGCCGCGCGAAGGTGAGGCTGGGCAGGGTCGGATTGCGGATGTCAAATTCCTGCAAGGTTTGTTCATCCGCGCAGAGGTAGTCGCCGTATTCGCCGTCGAACATGCGGTGCATGCCGCCGGTGATGACGATGGTTGAGGGGGGGATGGGAGTGGGGCCGCGGACGACGTTGAGGGCGTAGGGCGCGAGGACGTCGTCGGCGTCGAGGAACTTGACCCACTCCGTTTTGGCGTGGCGGATAGCGCGGTTGCGGCTGAAGGAAACGCCCTTGTTTTCGCCGTTCTCCAGGACGGTGACGCGCGGATCGGCCGTGCCCAGCCAGGACCGGTCGAGCGGGGCAGGCCAATCATGGACGACGACCAGCTCATCGTTGGGGGCCATCTGCCAGAGCGAGCTCGCGATGGCGCGGAACAGGTAATGTTCCTGCTTGTAACAGGGCATGACAATGGTGACGCCGGCTCCAGAATTCATTGGCCGAGAATTTTCCAGAAGCGGTTTGGGAGGGAAAGAAGGAATTCTGATTCTTGATCGAAAAGGGGGGCCGCGTTGGAGGGGGATCAATTCCTTGTCGCGCCAAGGTGCGGTTGGCAATAAATTGCGCGCATGTCGCGTGAGTATGTGCTTGAGCCCTTCCGGCGGGAGACCGCCCTGCAGATTGATTACGCGCGCGAGTTGAACGAACAGCAATTCGCGGCGGTGACGGCGCCGCCGGGGCCGGCGCTGGTGATCGCCGGGGCCGGATCCGGGAAAACGAGGACCTTGACCTACCGCGTCGCGTATTTGCTGGAACAGGGGGTGCCCGCCGAGAAGATGCTGCTCCTGACGTTCACCAACAAGGCCGCGCGGGAGATGATGCGGCGGGTGAACGACATCCTGGGGGAGGATTTGACGGCGCTGTGGGGGGGGACCTTCCATTCGATCGGAAACCGAATTTTGCGGAGGCACGCGCCGATGGTGGGGTTGCGGCAGGATTTCACGATCCTCGACCGGGAGGACTCCAAGGAGTTGATCAAGGCCGCGATGGACGAAGCGAAGATCGACACCGCGAAGGCCCGGTTTCCGAAGGCGGAGGTGGTGGGGGACATCGTGTCGATGAGCCTGAACATCTCGAAATCGATCCCGGCGACGATCCAGGATTTTTACCGCGCGCATGAGGAGGTGGCTGACGAGATTGAGCGGGTCGGGAAGCTGTACAAGGCGAGGAAGCAGGCGGCGAACGTGGTTGATTTTGACGACCTGCTCGTGTTGTGGCTGCGGCTGCTGAAGGAGGATGGGGAGGCGCTGGAGCTGTACCAGCGGCGCTTCCAGTTCATCATGGTGGACGAGTACCAGGACACGAATTCGTTGCAGGGCGAGATCATTGACCTGCTGGCCGGCCGGCACAAAAACGTGATGGTGGTGGGGGACGATTCGCAGAGCATTTACTCGTGGCGGGGCGCGAATTTCCTGAACATCCTGGAATTTCCAAAGCGGTATCCGGGGGCGCGGGTCTTCAAAATTGAGGTGAACTACCGGAGCACGCCGGAGATTTTGACAGTCGCGAACGCGGCGATCGCGGGGAACGCCAAGCAATATCCCAAGGAACTGACCGCCGCGCGGAAATCGGGGGAGAAGCCTGGATTGGTGGCGTGCGGGGACGGGGCGCAGCAGGCGGCGTTCATTGCCCAGCGGGCTCTGGAACTGCGGGACGAGGGAATCAGTTTCAATGAGATCGCCGTGCTGTACCGGTCGCATTTCCACGCGTTGGAATTGCAGTTGGAGCTGACGCGGCGGAACATTCCGTTCACCATCACGAGCGGGATCCGTTTTTTCGAACAGGCGCACATCAAGGATGTGGCGGCGTTTTTGAAGCTGGCGATCAACCCGCAGGATGAACTTTCGTTCAAGCGGGTGGCGCGGTTGCTGCCGGGCATTGGAGGGAAGGGAGCGGAGAAGCTTTGGGGGGCGTTTCAGGCGGAGATGCGCGACGGCGCCGCGTCGGGTTCGCCCCTCGCGGCGGGGCTCCAGCGGGCATCCAAGGCGGCGCCAAAGAAGGCGTTGGTGGCTTGGGCGCAGCTCACCGCAACCATGGCGCAGTTGGAGGCGCCGTCGATGCGGAACCAGCCGCACAAGATGATCCGGTTGGTCCTGGAGGCGATGTACGAGGATTACCTGGAGGAGACCTATCCGAATTACAGCGTGCGGAAGGAGGACATCGAGCAATTGGCGATCTTCGCGGCCCAGTTCCAATCGATGGAGGATTTCCTCACGCAGTTGGCGTTGCTGAGCAATGTCGAGGCAGAGGAGGACAAGCCCTCGGCGGACGACACCGAGAAGCTCAAGCTGTCATCGATCCACCAAGCGAAGGGGCTGGAATTCGCGGTGGTCTTTGTGATCATGCTCTGCGAGGAGCTGTTTCCCTCGGCGCGGTCGATGGATGACGCGGAGAGTTTGGAGGAGGAGCGGCGGCTGTTTTACGTGGCGGTCACGCGCGCGAAGGATGAACTGTACCTGACCTATCCGATTGTCCGGTTCACGAGGGGGGAGGGGGCGTCGATGACCGGGCCGTCGCGTTTCATTGGGGAGATTCCGAAGGAGCATTTGGAGGAATGGCGGCTGCAGACGGGGTATGGCGGGGCGTATGGGAACGACGGCTCAGGGCCGTTTTGAGCCAGCGTTCCGGAAGACGCGGACCGGGCCGGCATGCTGCGCAACCGCGAGGTCGGGCCGGCCATCTCCATCGAAGTCGCCGAGGGCAGCGCCGCGTTGTTCGCCGTAAATCCGGATGCCTGATTCCGCGGCGGAAAGGGGCTTGAAGCCATTCGTTTGATTCAACAAAACCAAACCGAGGCCCGCGTCGTGGCGCGAGGTTTCGGTCTCAACCCCAAAAAAATTCTGGCCCAAGAAAAGGTCGAGTTTTTTGTCCAAATTGACGTCGCCGAGGGCGATTGACATCACGGGGGTGTATTGCGCCTGGACCGGGAGGGGCTGGAATTGGAAATGATCCCGGCGGTTGAAAAGGACACAGGAATCAGGGGTTCCAGCCTCGAGCATTCTCATCTTTTGGGCGGCCTCACCCAGGATCTGGTCGATTGACGACCGTCCGAAGGCGGCAAAACTGGTGATGCGGCCGGGCAGGCCCGGGATGGCGCGGGACAGGGATTCAAAATCCCGGACCGGGACGTATTGGCCCGACGCGGAGTCCCGCCATGATTCGATGATTTCGAGAGCGCCATCCCCGTCAAGGTCTCCATAATAGATTCGGATGGGGTCTGGGAGGCGCCGTTGATATTTTGTGTTGCGGCCGATGTTGCCCAGAACGAGATCGATGGAGCCGTCGCCGTCGAAATCGCCCGCCGCAATGCTGGTCCACCAACCGGTCAGGGCGGCCAGCCCCCAGCTCGCGGTGGCGTCGGAAAAAACGCCGGATTTGTTGAGGAAGATCCGGGGGCTGCCCCAATCGCAGGAGACCGCCAAATCTGGATCGCCATCGCCATCGAAATCCGCGAACACCGCGCCTGTGACCAAACCGACGCCGGCGAACGTTTTCTGGTTGCGGGAGTCCATCGCGAAGCCGCCGCGACCGTTTCCAAGATAAACGAACGAATCGGCCGCCTCGGGATAGCGGCCTGGCCGGACCCGCCCTCCCACGAAAAGGTCGATGGCGCCATCGCCGTCCACGTCGGCCACCGCGAGGGCTCCGGGCGAGTTTGTGGTGGCGCCGACCACGTCGGCAAATTTCCCGCTTTGCAACCGGCGCACCGCAGGACCCAAACCGAGTCCGTCCTCGTAGTTTGAGGATAGGATGAAGATTGCGGGGGCAGAATTCGGGGGTGAGGCGATTGCGACAGCCATTTGGTCGCGTGTGACCGGATCGCCAAACGCCGGGATGCTGAACGGGGCCAGCGCGGCGGGGGCCCCGCCGAGAAATGCCTGGGGCTGGCCGCCTCGGCTGGCGCCAACGAAAAGATCAAGGTGGCCATCACCGTTCAAGTCCATCCAAGCGACCGGGGGGCCGAACTGGTTGAGGCGGTGCGGGAGCAAGGGCTGGCGCGCGAAATCGTCGAAGGGGCCGTCCAGTTGCGCGAGGGCTTGGACACGCACCTCCTCGAAAAGCGGAGGAGGAGCGTCGATTTTCTCGGGGGCCAGGGCTGGACCTGCAGGCTCGCGAAGGTCGCACCGTTGGTTGGGGGCAAGGCCGGCAAACTTGGAATACTTTCCTGAGGGCCAAAACACCTCAACGACGTTGGAAAGACCAGCGGCGAAGGCCCTGGACCCGTCATCGGAGGAAAGGTAGCGGCCACCGGCGATGACCGTCTGTGTTTGAGGGGGCCCCGATCCGGAAACTTTGATTTTTGCGCCGACCGCCGTGGCGGGGATCCGCACCAAGAGCCGGGGGGCGGGCGAGTTGTTCCGGTAACTCCCAGCGGGGCTATTCATGCGGTTGACGACGACATCGAGGTCGCCGTCGCCATCGAGGTCGGCGGTGGCAATCCCCTGCGAAATGCCGGTGAAGTTGAAACCCCAGTCGGCGCCTTTTTCGGAGAACGTCAGATCGCCATTATTGCGGTAGGCGCGGCACGCGGTGTCCAGGGGTGGCATACGAGGCGCACGGGACTGCATGGCGTCGGCGTCGAGGACATCATGCAGGTTGCCGGTGGTGAGCAACAGATCCTCGTAGCCGTCGAGATCGACATCCAGAAAAACAGAACCCCACGTCCAGTCCGTCGCCTCAAGGCCGGCAAGCTGCGCGATCTCCGCGAACGTTCCATCGCCGCGGCTCAAGCAAAGCGTGTTGCGCAGGACCTCCGGGCGGTAGGCGGGATCGGCAATGGGAAGGTCGAGATCGCCCTTGAGCACATTGGCGCGCTGCCGCTGGCGGGCTTCGTTGCGCGGGCTCAGCATGTCCGCGACGAAGAAATCGTCCCAGCCGTCGCGGTTGATGTCCGCGAAATCGATGGACATCGAAGACAAGCTCATGTTGCGGAGGGCGAGCCGGTCGACCGCGCGGAATTTGCCCCCGCCTTGGTTGATCCAGACGCGGTCGGGCGATTGGAAGAAGTCATTGCAGACATAGAGGTCGGGAAGCCCGTCGCCGCTCAAGTCGCGGAAGGCGGCGGCCAAGGCCCAGTCACGCGGAGGGTGGGAGAGCGGCTTGCCGTCCTCGTCCAGGAAGCGGCCATCCGTCCAGGAAACGGGGGTGAAGCGGCCGTGCCCATCGTTCAGGCACAGGAAATCGGGCTCGCCTTTTTCGACGACAATGACGCCGCCGCCCTTGGAGACGACCGGCTCAAAACGGTCGGCAGGCGTGACGACTATGCGCCCGTTGACCAAGCGGGCATCGACCTTGACCTCGTTTGGGTTGTCCTTGGTTGTGGTGGTGCGGTAGTTGCAAACGTAGAGGTCGAGGTCGCCATCCCCGTCAATATCCGCCAAGGCCATAGAGGTGGCCCCGAACTTTGGCGAAAGACCGCTGTCGAGGGCCTCGTGAAAAATTCCCTTTCCGTTGTTTTTGAAAAGGCGCGCGCCGGAGCCAATGCCGGTGACGAGCAAATCCAGGTCGCCGTCGCGGTCCACATCCACCAGCGCCACGCCGGTGGAAAATTGGTTGGGGCAGGCAACGCCCGCTTTGGCCGTGACATCCTCAAAGCGCCAATTCCCGAGATTCCGGAAAAGCGCGTTGTCGCCCTCCATCCGCGCCAGGCAGACATCGACGAGGCCGTCCCCATCCACGTCGCCGAGGGCCACGCCGGAGCCAAGTTCGTAGATGCGGTTGCGGGCGGCGGCGGCGGCGGAAAGGTGGTTGGTGAACGAAATCCCCGTTTGGCTTGAGGGGAGAGCGGAGAATCCGGAGCGGCCGCCGGCGCGGGGAGAGAGCGGAGCCAGTTGAATCTCGGCCGCGCCCGCGCAATGTCCGCAAAACAGAAGCAGCGCGGGCAGCGTGCGCACGGGGTCAGTTCCGTTCGGGCTGGGGCCGACGCAGGCCCACCTCCGCCGCGATGTCATCCATTTCCCGCGACTCCACGGTGTCGAGCGATTTCCCCTTGCGGGTGAGTTTCTCGTTGATCTTGATGACCTTCTCGGTCATGTCGGCGTGAGTGTGTTCGGATCCGCCGACGAGCGCGAAATTGGGGCCGGTGGTGACACGTTTGTGACCGTCGGAATCGAGTCCGATCCCGAGCAGCATCGCTTTGGGTTTCTTATTGGAGGCAGGCTGCGCCATGCGCAAACTTAATGCGGGCGGGGCGGGTTGCGCCAGCGATTTGTGGGATTGAGCCAAAGGGCGGTTGGACGCACAATGGCGGGATGGATCAAGTGCTTTTTCAAGCGGGGACCTTCGTGCTGACGCCGTGGAAAACGATTGGGCTGGCCGGAGCGGCGATGTTTTCGGGCCGTTGGTTCCTCCAGCTTTACGCGTCGCGCAAGCACAAAAAGCCGATGATCCCGAGGGCGTTTTGGTATTTGAGCCTGGCCGGGTCGCTTTGCTCGCTGAGCTACTTTGTCTGGGGAAAGAATGATTCCGTGGGGATTCTGCAGAACCTGTTCCCCGTGTTCATCGCCGGATACAATGTTTACCTGGACATCACCCACCACCGGAAAATTCCCGAATGAGCGTGGCACCATGAATTGGAGAACACTGATCGTGCTGCTGAGCGCCTCGACACTCATGGCCCAAACAAACAGCTACCTGCGGGACCACGCCTTGACGCGCGGCTTCATGCTGGGGCGGCCGGTCAAGGCGAAGCCCACACCCGACGGCAAGGCCGTCCTTTTTCTCCGCGCGGAGGCGCGCGTGCCGAAGCTCCAGCTTCACGAATTCGACGTGGCCACAAAATTGACGCGGCTGCTCCTGTCGCCCGAGATGCTGCCGCAAGGCGGGGAGGAGGACCTTTCCCCGGAGGAAAAAGCGCGGCGCGAGCGGGCGCGGATCAGCGTTGGAGGGTTCACGAGTTTCGAGGTTTCGCGCGACGGAGGAAGCATCCTGGTCGCGCTTTCGGGGAGGCTCCACCTATTCAACCGGGCCGAGTCGAAAGCGCGCGAGCTCAAGGCGGGCACGGGAACGATCCTGGACCCACGGTTCTCGCCGGATGGGACGATGGTTTCGTACGTTCGGAACCATGATGTGCATGTCATCGACCTGCGGACTGGAATGGAGCGCGCGATCACCACCGGGGGCGGCGAGCGGATTTCCCATGGGCTGGCGGAGTTCGTGGCGCAGGAGGAGATGGACCGTTTCCATG
>CAZSXX010000157.1:7618-9789 GCA_964611245.1 uncultured Verrucomicrobiota bacterium
ATACTGGTGGTCGCCGGACTCGAAGGAGATTGTGTTCCAGGAAACGGACGCGACCCAGGTGGAAACGTGGTATGTGGCGGACCCGATCAATCCCGGGCAACCTCCCCTGCCCTCCCGCTATCCGCGTCCGGGCCGGGCGAATGTGACGGTCCGGCTCGGGATCGCGCCCGCGGCGGGCGGGGAGGCGTCATGGATCGCCTGGGACAATGTGAACTATCCCTACCTGGCCAAGGTGACGTGGGAGGAAAAATCGCCGCTGTGCATCACCGTGCAGAATCGGGAGCAAACCGAACTGGCGTTGCTGGCCGTCGACCGCGAAGCCGGGGGAACCAGGATCCTGGTCCTGGAAAAAGACAACACCTGGGTGAACTTGGATCAGGACATGCCGCGCTGGCTGCCGGACGGGTCTGGATTTCTTTGGACCTCGGAACGGGAGGGAGGCTGGCAGCTTGAGCTGCGGTCCGCCAACGGACAGCCTGCGCGCACGGTTGTTCCCCGGAATTTGGGGTATCGAAGCCTGGTTGATCTCAACGCAAAAACCCGGACGGTCATCTTCGCGGCCAGCGCCAACCCGACCGAGCTTCACCTCCATTCCATATCACTTGATGGAGGGCATTCCCAGGCGGTCACCCGGGAGCCGGGGCTTCATTCGGCGACCCACAGCGCGAACCAATCCCTCTCCGTCCGGACATCCACTTCCCTGCGGACGATGCCGCGGGTGACGGTGCACGATGCGGCCGGCGGATTGATTGCGGAACTGCCAAGCGCCGCGGAGAATCCGCCGTTCACGCCGCAGGCTGAGATTATGGAGCTTGAGGAGGCCCGAGGGATGCAGGCGCGCGTTTTGCGCCCGAGTGGGTTCCAGGCGGGAACAAAGCATCCTGTGATCGTGCACACGTATGGCGGGCCGCACTCGGTGGTGGTGACGAAATCAATGCCGGGGAACCTGCTTCACCAATGGCTGGCGGACCAAGGGTTCATCGTGGTTTCGATGGATGGAAGGGGCACGCCTGGGCGGGGGCGGGATTGGGAGCGGGCGATCCACAAGAAACTTGGGGCGATTCCATTGGAGGACCAGGTGGCGGGGCTGCAGGCGCTCGGGAAAAGGATTCCAGAAATGGACATGGCCCGAGTGGGCATCACTGGGTGGTCGTTTGGGGGCTATTTGTCCGCGATGGCGGTCCTGCGGCGGCCGGACATTTACAAAGCGGCGGTGGCGGGCGCGCCGGTGACGGACTGGCTTGATTACGACACCCATTACACGGAACGCTACCTGGGTTTGCCGGGCGTGGCCCCGGAGGCATACCAGGAGGCGTCGCTGATCCCCCTCGCGCACAAGCTCGAGAGGCCATTGCTGCTGCTCCACGGAACGGCGGATGACAATGTCTATTTCCGGCACACGCTCAAGCTGGTGGATGCCCTGTTCCGGCACGGGCAGCGGTTTGAGGTATTGCCGCTCAGCGGGCTCACCCACATGGTTCCGGACCCAGTCGTGACAGAGCGGCTATGGACGCGGATCGCGGCGTTTTTCAAGGAAACACTGGGGCCTGAAAAAAACTAGGCCGGCTCCTCTTCCTCGACCGCGTCTTCCTTCGCCCCCACCCCATATTCGTGGAGTTTGTTGCGGAGCGTCCGAATGCTGATGCCAAGCTTTTTGGCGGCCTGCGTGCGGTTGCCGCCGCATTTTTCGACGGCATGGAGGATCTGGCGCTTTTCCAGTTCCGCCAACGGCATCACTTCATCGCCGCCCGGGCCGGATGAGGGGCCTGTGGCCCCTGAGTTCGCGGGCGCCCCGGAGGGAATGAGGCCGAGGTGGTGGGGCTGCAAATCCTCGCCGTCGCTGGCGAGGATGACCGCGCGCTCGACGATGTTCTGGAGTTCCCGGACGTTGCCGGGCCAGGAGTGGGCGCGCAACGCGGCTGAGCAGGCGGGCGAAATTCCCGTGACGCGGACGCCGTGCTTGCGGGCCATGCGGTTCATGAACTGTTCCGCGAGGAAGGGAATGTCATCCGCGCGCTCCCGGAGGGGCGGGACCAAAATGGGGACGACGTTGAGGCGGAAGTACAAGTCCTGGCGGAACTCCTTTTTCTCGACGCTGGTCTCCAGGTTGCGGTTGGTGGTGGCGATCATGCCGACGTCCACCTTCAAGGTGCGGCTGCCGCCGACGCGCT
>CAZSXX010000158.1:0-9086 GCA_964611245.1 uncultured Verrucomicrobiota bacterium
TTCAAGGATTTCGAGCTGGTCGATTACAATCCCCATCCGGCCATCAAGGCCCCAATCGCCGTTTAGGTGAAGGCGTTCAAAGCCATCGCCGCCATGTCGTTGAACCGCGTGATCGGGCGCGGAAACCAGATCCCGTGGCATTTGCCGGAGGACTTTAAATGGTTCAAGCGGATGACCACGGGCCAAGTCGTGGTGATGGGCCGGAAGACCTTCGAGTCCATCGGAAAGCCCCTGCCCCACCGCGAAACGATCGTCGTGAGCCGCGGCGCCTATTCCTTCCCCGGCGTCCGCACCGTCACCAGCTTGGACCAAATCGACCCATCCGGGGAAACACGGGACACCTTTCTTTGCGGCGGCGCGCAAATTTACACGGAAGGACTGGCGCGATGCTCGGACTTGTATCTGACCCTGGTCAAAAAAGAGGTCGAGGGCGACGTGTTTTTTCCCAAATTCGAGGACCGATTCACTCTCGCCGCCACCCTGTTTGACGATGACACAATGGCCATCCTCCATTACCGCGCCGCGTCAATTTAGCCCGGCGCGACGGCGGCGCTGAATCTCCCTCGCTCGCTCGAGCGCCGCGTCGATGTGCGGGCAAACGTTGGCCCGGCCGACCTTTTCGATGAATCCAGCTTTCTCCATGACCATCAGCGGCTGCGCGTGCGGCCCGCTGAGGACGAGCGCCTTGCCCTTGGATTGGAGCCGGTCAAAGAGGTTTTCGAGCGCGTTCAATCCAGTGGCATCCATCGCAAAGACCTTGCGCATGCGGAGGATCAGGACGTCGGGCTCCTGCTTGGCTCGCTGGAGCGCCGTTTCCAATTTGTCGGCCGCGCCAAAAAAGAAAGCTCCAAAAATGCGGAAAACCATCACCCCTTCCGGGACCTCCTTGCCGATGATCGAATGATGGGCTCCTTCGGTTTCGGTCGATTCATCCACCGCCGTGATCTGGGTTGTTTCCGACACACGCTTGATGAAAAGGATTGCGGCCAGAACCATGCCATAGCGCACGGCGACAGTCAGGTCAATCAGGACGGTCAGGGAAAAGGCGGCCAGAAACACCACGGCGTCGCTGCGTGGCCATTTGGGGAGGCGGGCGAAGTTATGCCACTCGCCCATGCCAATGGCCACATTCACAAGGACTGCGCTCAGCGTGGCCAGCGGGATGAACTTCGCGAGAGGGGCGGCCACAAGCAGAATGCCGAGCAGGGTGACCGCGTGGATGATGCCGGCGACGGGCGTGCGCGCGCCGCTGCGCACGTTCGTCGCGGTGCGGGCGATGGCGCTCGTCGCGGCGATGCCGCCGAAAAGGGGGCACGCAATGTTCGCGAGGCCCTGGGCGATCAATTCCTGGTTGGAATCGTGCCGGTCATCCGTCATGCCGTCGGCGACCACGGCGCAAAGCAGCGATTCGATGGCGGCGAGAAGGGCGATGGTGAAGGCGGGCTCCAACAAATGCTGGACGGTCGCCCACGAAACCGGGGGCGGTTGAAACCGGGGAAGGCCCTGCGGGATGCCGCCGAATTTGCTGCCAATCGTCTCCACCGGGAGGCTGAGCGCCGCGACAAGGGCAGTTCCCAAAAGCAGGGCGACGATCGAACCGGGGATTCGCCGCTGCCAACTTTTCGGCCAAAAAAGGATGATCGCCAAGGAACCGGCGGCGAGGGTCGCTGTCGGCGCATGGAGCGTCCCGATGTTTTCGATGAGGACCGCGATTTTTTGCGCGAATTCGGACGGTGTGTTGTCGACGCGAAGGCCTAGGAAATCCTTGATTTGCGTGCTGAAAATCAGGACCGCAATGCCAGAGGTGAACCCCATGGTGACTGGATAAGGGATGAACTTGATGACGCCTCCAAGGCGGGCAAAACCCATGATCACCAGCATCGCCCCGGCGAGAATTGTGCAAACGGCCAAGTTCAGCATTCCGTGCTGAAGCGCGATTCCATGCAGGATCACGATGAACGCTCCGGTCGGGCCGCCTATGCAAAGCTGTGTTCCCCCAAGGCCCGAGATGACCAGTCCTGCGATGATGGCGGTGAAAAGGCCGGCTTGGGGCGGCGCCCCCGACGCGATCGCGAAGGCCATCGCCAACGGGAGTGCCACAATTCCAACCGTCACGCCGGCGGTCAAGTCCGGCAGAAAATTGCGTTTGGAATAGCCTTTTAATGCGCCAAACAACCTCGGCCGAAAGGAGAATGCTGCGTTCATGGATGCCGCGCCCCGATCTTTCAGGCAAATGCCCCGAAATTCAACAAGTTACAGTCGTCCAGAACTGGGATAAAAATGAAATGCAACAAATCCGCGGTCGCCCGTGTGCTCTAACCGAAAGGGATGAGAGCGATGGTCCTGTTTATTGGATGGTGCATCTTATTTGTGTTGAGCTGGCCCTTGGCGCTTCTGGCGCTGATCTTGTTCCCAATCGTCTGGTTGATCTCCCTGCCTTTGCGGCTGGTGGGGATCACAGTGGGGGCGGCGTTTGCGTTGATCCGGGGGCTGTTGTATTTGCCCGCACGGATCCTTGGCGTGGCCAAAAAGCCATGCCAGTGCCACGGGACGCCGTGAGGCTGGCCTAGACGTCGGAGAGCCGGCCAGTGGAGTCGCCGAGGCGCTCAGCGTCGCTGGCGCCCATGCGGTCCGCGAGGCTCAGGAGCATGTTGCTCATCGGCACGGAGTTGTGCTTGATGTATCGGCCCGGAGTCAACGTTCCGCCGCCGGAACCGGCGAGGATGACCGGGAGATTCGTGTGCGTGTGGCGGTTGCCGTCCGAGTTCCCGCTCCCGTAAACGATCATCGAATTGTGCAGCAGGCTGTTGCCGTCAACATCCTTCGTCGCGGCCATCTTGTTCAGGAATTTCCCGAGCTGCCGACCGTAGAACAAATCAATCTCCGCCACCTTGTCGATCATCTCCTTGTTGTTCTGGTGGTGCGTCAGGAAATGATGGCCCTCGGATATCCCGATTTCCTCGAAGGACTTGTTGCTCCCTTCGTTGGCCAGCAGGAATGTCGCGACGCGCGTCGAGTCGGTCTGGAACGCGAGAATCATCATGTCGAACATCACCTGGATATACTCGGCGTAACTCGCGGGCACGCCGCCTGGAGTCGGCTGCTTCGGGTCAGGAATCTCGGAAAAACGTTCCGCCCGTTCGATCCGCTGTTCGATCTCGCGAATGCTGCCAAGGTACTCGTCGAGCTTTTGTTTGTCGCGGTGGGTCAACTGGCTTTGCAGGGAGCGCGCGTCGTCCATGACGAAGTCAAGGATCGAGCGCTGCTGGGCTTGGCGCCGTTTCAGGCTCGCGTTGCGTTCGCCATGCGCCCCCGCGCCAAACAGGCGTTCGAAGAGCAGGCGCGGATTCGGTTCCGGAGCCACGGGGGTTGTCGGCGACCGCCAAGCCAGGTTATATTGGTAGGCGCAGGAGTATCCCGAATCGCAGTTGCCGGATTTCCGGACCGCATCGCAGGTCAACTCAAGGGACGGAAACCGGGTGAGATGGCCGATTTTGTTCGCGATCACCTGGTCAATCGAAATTCCGGCGTGGATGTCGGACCCGGCCGTCTTCTTGACGCGGACTCCGGTCAGAAATGTCCCGCTGGCGCGCGCGTGATCCCCAGCGCCGTCCGGGCCGGCCTTGGCATTGACGTGGTCCAGCCCGCCGATCACCTGCACTTGCGACCTCACATCGGCCAGCGGCTGGAGCGTGCGCTGAAATTCAAAATCCTTGCCTTCCGTGGTGGGCCACCAACTCGGCTGAATGGCGCCATTGGGAAAATAGACAACGCCCATGCGCAACGGGGCGCCCGTGGCAGTCGTGGCCAAGCGGGCGGTGGGATCGACCGTGGCCGCGAGCGTGGCCGGCGTCCAGAATGTTTCCAAGGTTGGCAAAGCCACAGCGGCGCCCAAGCCACGCAGGAAATTGCGTCGGGTGAGGCTCATTTGGCGTTCCGCAACAGGGTCGATCTTTGTTTTTTTCATGGCGCGTCCAAGCTGGCTCGTTGTTCCGCCGGTTTCGTCGGCGGGAAATTCTCTTTAAACTCGGGATGGCGGCGTTTTTGAAATGGCGCCGACTCAATAATTCCGGAGAGGAGGGCCGAAAACTGGCCGTTCTCCCGGTTCAACTGACCGACAATGCGATCCACGGTTTCCACGTCGTAATACTCCAAACCGCGCCCCAATGCATACGTTAGCATCTTTTCAGTCAGGCAGCGATAGAAATTCTCGCGGTACGTGGTGGACAAAACCCGCTTCACCTCCCGGATGTCTTTGAAGGTCTCGCCAGTGACAAGGCTGCCCGCGGCGTCAATGGGCTGCCCGCGCTCCCGTTCGCGCCACATCCCCAAGGCATTGAAATTCTCCAGGGCAAAACCAAGCGGATCCATGCGGTTGTGGCACGAATGGCAAAGCGGCTTGCTGCGGTGCAATTCGAGCGTCGCACGGAGCGTCGGGCGCTTGTTTTCCAATTCTTTCTCCGCTTCTTCCAGCGCCGGGACGTCCGGTGGTGGGGGCGGCGGCGGCATCCCCAGGAGGTTGTCGAGCACGAAAAGGCCACGCTTCACGGGCGACGTGCGGGTCGGATTGGAGGTGACGATGAGGGTTGCGCCATGGGTGAGGACTCCCCCACGGGGACTGTCGGGGGCGAGCTTCACGAGGCGCATTTCCTGCCCGATCACGTCGGGAATCCCATAGTGTTTGGCGAGCCGCTCGTTGAGGAACGTGTAGTCCGCATCAAGAAGTTCGCCAACGCTGCGGTTTCCGCGCGCCACGTGCGCAAACGCTTTTTCGCATTCCTCGCGAAGCGCGCGGCGGAGGTTTCCATCCAGCTCAATGG
This sequence comes from uncultured Verrucomicrobiota bacterium, assembly GCA_964611245.1. Lineage (GTDB taxonomy): Bacteria > Verrucomicrobiota > Verrucomicrobiia > Limisphaerales > SXQI01 > CAZSXX01. The sequence continues at coordinate 4,821 of CAZSXX010000158.1, forward strand.
CGTTGTTGTTGCGCCGCCGAAATCCGGCGCGCAGCTCTTCAACCTCCTTCTTCTGGGCCTCCGTCAATTGGGAGTCCGGGATTTCGCGCAACTCTTCAAACCGGCGTCGGCGCTTGGTCGAATCTGGATCATCCGGCGGCCCATCCCGGCTCAGGACCGCCCGGGCGTTGATGTCGATTCCTTCGACATCGCGAACCTGCAACCATTGGCCAACAAAATTCTGCACGAACGCGTCCGAGCGGTTGTCGGCCAAAAGGCGGTCCACCTGCGCCGCGAGGTTCTTGCGCAGTTCTTTCTTGGCGGCGAGTTGGAAAAGTTCGGCGTCCGGCATCGTGGACCAAAGGAAGAAGGAGAGGCGCGAGGCCAAGGCGTATTCGTCGATCAACGGATGCCCATTGGACGGCCCCGCCTCGCTGTCTTCAATCCGAAACAAGAATCGGGGCGAGGCGAGAATCGGGGTCATCGTCTCGGCCACTGCATCCTCAAAGCGTTTGCCAGGCTGCGTGTAGATGCTCTCCGCCATCCCGGCCAACCGGTCCACCGTCTTTGCGTCCACAGGGCGCCGATATGCTTTCTCGGCAAACCGCTCCAAAACCTCGGCGGCGTAGGCCCGCCGCGCCTTTGCCTCCTCGGGAGGATCTTTGGTGAAAAAACGCTCGAAGTTCTTGGGGCGCACCCACGCTTCCTTCTCCAGAGGGCCGTCAATGCGCAAGCCAGCGAGGCGCAATTCGAGGGAGTTTTTCTTCTTCTCCTTGGCAGTGAGCGGATTGAGGCGGAGGACCAGGGGATGCAGGGCGGGCTCCAGCTTTTGTTCGAACGAAAAGTTGGCGATTTTGTGGCTTTGCCACTTAAAATCACGCGCGAGAACTTCCTGGCCGGCAATGTTGAAAGTCACGTGCGTTTCGCCCGGATCGAAATCGAACTGCCCAAACGTCTCCAGATCAAGGTGAATCTTGTAGGTTCCCGCCACCTCAGGCTTGAAATAATTGGTCACGACGGCGGGCTCGTAAAAAGACAGGCGGCCGTTGTTGTTCCGGCGTGAGGACTCCACAACGGTGCGTTCCCGGACCCTCAATGCCACTCGCGGGACGGAGGCGGCGGTGATCGTCTCAGCCGCCTGCATATATTTTTCCATCAGCAGGGGCGAAATTGTCAGGACATCGCCAATGTTGTCGAATCCGTAGCCAGTGTCGTCCGGGGGCAATTCCTCCTCCACCTTGTAATCGTATCCAGTCAAATCACGGATCGTGTTCCGGTATTCATTGCGGTTGAGCCGGCGGATGGTGACCCGTCCAGGGTCAGGGTCGGTGGGATTGATGGCGAAAACGCTCTTCTTGATCCATGCCTCAACCGCCTGAATCTGTTCCGCGGTCGGTTTGGGCTTTTTCTCCGGCGGCATCAGCCCGGCGCGCAAATTCTTCAGGGCGTTGAGCCAAAGCTCGCGGTGCTGGAGCATGTCGGCGTCCGACTTGAACTCATCGAAGGAGACATTGCCCTTGCGCGCTCCATCCTCGTGGCAATCTGAACAAAACTCGGCCAAAATTGGCCTGATCTCCTTGCGGTACTGCGCGGCTCCCGCCAACTCCGCGGCCCGGGTCATCCCCCCCAAAGCATGGAAAACAATGAGCCAAGCAAGCAGTTTGGTTCCTGTGGCGAGATTGGGCATGTAATCGGCAAATAATAGCGTAATTTCCCGATTGCACAAGTTGTCACTCTTCCCCGTCGTAATACTCAAGGGGCTCCGAGCGCACCAACCGCCTCTCCGGCGACCGGACCAGCCACTTTCCGCTGTCGGGATAATGCGCGGATTCTCCAATCGGATTGTCCGCCACCACGTAAAAGACGAGGTCTTCCGCGCCATTATTCAAAATTTGGTGCGGCTCCCCTGGCTTGAAAATGAAGGCGTCTCCCGGCTCAATGTCCTCCGCCCCATCCTTGTGCCGGACCTGCCCCCTCCCACTGACAATGTGGTAAAACTCCCATTGGGCGCTGTGGGAATGAAACGGGAAATTGCGCTTCCCGGGGGCCACGCGGCAGATTTCGACATCGAATGGATGCCGCTCATTCAAGTCCATCGAGTGCGGTTGGCGCCCCAGTTCCTCCGACACCTGGATCCCGAAGCCGGCAAACGCGCCCTTGGGTGAGGCCCAACTGATTTCCGGCGCCTTCCGCGTGTTGATCTTGCGCATGGGGGAATTTTCTGGACGATTCGGGCGCGTTCGCAAGCCGGGAAATGCCGCCCCCAAAAAAAGAACCAGCCCGGGCGTCGAGCGACCCGGGCTGTTCCGTTTACCCACTCTCCTGAACCTGGTCAGGAGCAACCGAGGCTTTCACCGCAATTCAGGCACTTGTAGCACGCGCCGTTGCGGACCGCCACATGCCCGCAGTTCGGGCAGGTCGGCGCGTCCAACTGAAAATGCGCGATCGCGTCGCTCAACGTCATCATCGCCGCGCCCGCGTGGCGGCCATGGCCATTCCCGGAGCTCACCGTCCGGGCCTTCACCAGCATGTCCGTTTCCTCCGAGATCGGGAGTTCAGGGACCGGCCGGTTGACCGCCTTTTTCATCTCCTCGATCAGGCCGGGCATGGCCAGTTCCGGCTGCTGGTTTTTGTTGGGCGAGCTCGCTTCCCGGTATCCCGGAATGAACTGGTTGGCCATCCAGCGGAAGACATAATCGATGATCGAGGCGGCGTTGCGAATGTCCGGATTCTTGGTGAACCCGGACGGCTCGAAGCGCTGGTGCGCGAATTTCTTGACGAGCGCGTCCAGCGGCACCCCGTACTGCAGCGACATGCTGGTCAGCGTGCCGATGCTGTCCATCAGCCCGCCGATCGTCGAACCTTCCTTGGCCATGGTGATGAACAATTCCCCCGGCTCCCCATTCTCGAACAGCCCCACCGTGAGGTACCCTTCATGCCCGGCGATGTCGAATTTGTGGGTGACGGCCCCCCGGGTTTCCGGCAGCCGGCGCCGGATCACCCGGCCCACCTCGTTGCGCAGCTTGGCCACCTCGGATTCCAATTCGGCGATTTTCGCTTTGGCCGATTCAACCTCCGCGCTGTCCACCTTGACGGCGTCGGCGCCTTCATTGGTCTTTTTGGTGTTCAGCGGCTGCGAACGCTTGGAGCCGTCCCGGTAGATCGCCACGCATTTGAGCCCCATCTTCCACGCCTGCACATAGCCATCGCGGATGTCGTCCACGGAGCATTCGTTGGGAAGGTTGACCGTCTTGGAAATGGCCCCGCTGATGAACGGCTGCGCGGCCCCCATCATCTTCAGGTGGGCCAGGTAATGGATGCTGCGGTCGCCCTTGGCCGCGCGGAAGGCGCAATCAAAAACCGGCAGGTGCTCCTTCTTCAGGCCGCTGGCCGTCGCCTGGCCGTTCTCGGTCACATCCTCGATCGTGTCGTGCTTCTCAATGTGCGCGATGATCCCCCGGCACTGCGCCTCCGAATAGCCAAGGCGGTGCAGCGCCTCCGGCACGGTCCGGTTGACGATCTTCAGCATCCCGCCCCCCGCCAGCAGTTTGTATTTCACCAGCGCGATGTCGGGCTCAATCCCGGTGGTGTCGCAGTCCATGAGGAATGCGATCGTGCCCGTCGGCGCCAGCACGGTTACCTGTGCATTGCGATAACCGTGCTCGCGGCCGGATGCGAGCGCGCGGTCCCAGCAACCACGCGCCTCTTCCTTCAAGTAGTGAAAATCCTCGCTCGGCTGAATCTCCTCCACCGCGCTCCGGTGCAGGCCAATGACCCCCAGCATCGACTCCACGTTGTCCTTGGCCACGGTCTTCTTGACCCCGGTGCAGCGGGCGTCCCGGTAGCCTTTGAACGGCCCGACGACGCCGGCGATCTCCGCCGAGGTTTCGTACGACTGGCCCGTGAGAATGGCCGTCAACGCCCCCGCCAGCGCTCTCCCCTCGTTGGAGTCGTACGGAAGCCCATAGCTCATGATCAGCGAACCGAGATTCGCGTAGCCAAGGCCGAGCGTCCGGAAAATATGGGAATTCTCGGCGATCTCCGCGGTGGGATAGCTCGCGTTGTCCACGACGATTTCCTGGGCCGTGATGAATATGCGGATGGCCGCCTTGTACCGTTCAACGTCGAACGAGCTGTCCTCGCGCTTGAACTTCATCAAGTTCAGCGAGGCCAGATTGCAGGCGGTGTTGTTGAGGAAAACGTATTCCGAGCACGGATTGGTCGAATGAATCGGCTCTGTTCCCTTGCAGGTGTGCCACTTCTGGATCGCTCCGTCATACTGCATCC
>CAZSXX010000158.1:9096-9778 GCA_964611245.1 uncultured Verrucomicrobiota bacterium
GGGTCCCCGCAAATCCACGTGCCTTCGGCGATTTTCTGGAGCAGGGCGCTCGCGTTTTTCTTTTCCAGCGGCTTGCCCGTGGTCACGGAACGCGTCCACCATTCTTGGCCGTTCAACGCGGCTTCCATGAACGGGTCGGAAGCCCGCACCGAAAGGTTCTCGTTCTGGTACATCACGCTGCCGTACGCCTCGCCATTGTACGAGCCGCTGTATCCATTTTCGATGAGCGCCCAGGCCTTCTTCTCTTCCTTCTGCTTGCAGTCGATGAATTCCTCAATGTCCCCGTGCCAATCCTTGAGGGTGTTCATTTTGGCGGCGCGCCGGGTCTTGCCGCCGGATTTCACCACATTGGCCACTTGGTCATAAACCTTCAGGAAGGACAACGGGCCGCTCGGGCGGCCGCCCCCGCTCAGCTTTTCCTTGCTGGACCGGATCGGGCTCAGGTCCGTGCCCGTGCCGGAGCCATATTTGAAGAGCATCGCCTCGCTGTAAGCCAGGCGCATGATGTCCTCCATGTTGTCCTCCACCTGCTGGATGAAACAGGCGCTCCCCTGCGGATACTCATACTGCGTCCGGGCGCGCTCCGCCTTCCCCGTTTCCCGGTTGTAATACCAATTGCCCTTCGCCGAATCCTTGCCCACGCCATACTGGTGGTACAAGCCGACGTTGAACCAGACCGGCG
>CAZSXX010000159.1:0-5002 GCA_964611245.1 uncultured Verrucomicrobiota bacterium
ACGCGGAAAATGCGACAAACAATGGGCGGGATGGCAAAAGAGAGAAGCGAGGCGTCAATTTGGTTTTGGATGCTGGCGATCGTGGTGGGGGCGCTGCCATGCGTGGGATTCTTGTTTGCGGTGATCTTCGCGCTGGTGGGGTCGAACGAGACGCGGAAGAATTATTTCAAGGCGGTTTTGGTCCTGCATGTGCTGGGCTTTGTTTTTTTGGCGGTGGTGATGGCGTTGGGGTTGGCGCCGGCGATCTGGGAGGTGTTGAAGGAAATGGGGGCGCGGTGGCCGGTGGATTCGCCGGGGCGGTGAAACGCGCGAAAATGGATATTGTTGTTGAAAGCTGGGGGAGTGCGATTAGGATTGGGACGAACGCTGGCCTTGCCGGTGTTAAGCTTGGTCGGGGCGTAGCGTAGCTTGGTAGCGCGTCTGAATGGGGTTCAGAAGGTCGTGAGTTCAAATCTCACCGCCCCGACCACTTTTTGTTGGGATTTTCGCGGATCGGCTTGATTTCCTAACGCAATGCAGGCATGCGCAGGCGGCGCCTGCAGTTTCCGTGCAGGTTCGGACCGGTTCTGTCGCGGTCAAAATCTACAAGGTCCAAAACAAGGGACGCGACAGTTTCACCATCTCCTATTTCTCCGACGGCAAACGCAAATTGAAGGTGTCTCGCCAACTTTGAGGAAGCTCACGCCGAAGCGTCTTCGAGGGCGATTTCGATGTCGAAAGGCGAATTGGAGGCGCTCCCGAGGGCAGCACGGAACGAATCGGCTATGTCCATACGCTCGACGCCCTTAAATCCACAGCTTCATCCATGGATTCTAGCCGCGGCTTTGAGGCTTCGGGATGATCCCTTTGAGGAACGCTTCGTTTCCTTTGGTCAGGACCAAGTAGGAGACCTGGCCTCGAGTCCAGGTCGCGGCGCTCCAATCTTGCACCCGGGAGAAATGGGGCCTCGTCTCCACGGTTGGCTCCGGCAAGCTGGCTGGGGGGATGATGAAGAGGTGAACCAGTTCGCCCTGGGCCGCAAAGCAAACCAGCAGGACGCGCCTGTCCCTCCATTGAAACTCCCGGCAGCCGATGCCCGGGTATTTTTGCATGGCCGGTGGAATCTCCACGTTTGGAGCCGTCGTTCTGCTCGCCAGCCACTCGGTGATTTCAGGCCAGCGCCTGGTTTCAAGGTCCAGCCTCGGGAATTCCTTGAGGAAGCCAGAAAGGTCAGCCTGCATGGCTCCGAGATTCCCCCCGTGCCCCCGTTCTGAGCGGGCGAGCCAAAGCAGCGAGAGGGCGGCGATAAGGGCGATTGAAGCCGCCAGGCGGAACACTGCGCTCCGTCGCCACGAGCGCGCTGTGTCGGGCCGGTTATCCGCGTCAAGGATTCTGGCCCGCAAGCCTGGCGGGATGGAGATTTCTTCCAGCTTGGAGCAGATGATTGCGTCCAGAGCGCGTTCCGCCTGCCACCATGCGGCCAACTCAGGATCCTGCTGCGCCCGCTCGATGGCGGCGATCACTTGCGGGTCCGCCAAATCTTGTCCGCCCGGACGAGCGGCCTGGAGGATCAGTTTTGCCTCTTCGCGAGTCATATGGTTTTTCGTGGGAAGATGGCCGCCTGGGTGGCCTGGGAAACAGGCCGGTCGGAACCCGCCAGAAGTTCTTTTTTCATGTGCTCGCGCAACTGCTCCTTGCCGCGAGCCAGGCGGGACATGACCGTTCCGACGGGAATGTCCAGCATTTCAGCGATTTCCTTGTAAGAATGCTGTTGCAAGTAAAACAGGAGAATGGGCGCCCGGAAATTCTCATCAACTTTTTGCAGGGCGTCCATCAAGGCATCGGCATCGATCTGGTTGGCCGTATCAGCGGTGATTTGAACCAATTCGTCCTCGACGACTTCGAGCTCAACGTGCGGAAAAGCTTGAATACGGCGCGCGTGCCTTAAAAACTCGCGGTAACAAGTCGTCATGAGCCACGATTTCAATTTCGAGTGGTCGCGCAGTTGGCTGCCCTTCTCCCCCAACAGGTAAAATGTTTGCTGCGTCAGGTCGCAGGCTTCGGCCGGCTGTTTGGCCAAACCCAGGGCGAACCGATACACTAGGGCGTAGTGGTCCTGGACCGCTTGCTCAAATTGCGACTGGGTCACTTTTCAATGAGAGTGTCAACTTGGCGATTTATTCCCATCTTTCCTGACTGGGGGTGAATCGTCAGTGAGCCGGGTCAAAGCGCTCCGGGTGGTTTTCGTCGGCAAAGGCACGGTCCACAATTTCCACATGTCCGTCCGCAAAAGTGACGTTGGCCTTGCCACTGTGTCTTGAGGTCAGTGGATTGCCGAGCGGGTGCCAAAGCCCATCATCGATCGCGACGGTCCCAGGGCCGTCCATGGGGCCCCCCTTTTCCTCCGCCAACATTATTTTCATGGACGGCTTGACGACTGCGCTCATTTTATTCCGATAAATCACCGAACGGTCGGGCGAGACGTAGGTGGCCATCCCCCGTTCTGTGTGGCCGTTCAGGGAGTAGCTGTAAGTATATAGCTCGATCCCCATGTTTTGCCGCCATTGGAGTTCGCGGGCCGGCGCATCCCGGTCGGCGGGGCATCGAAAAAAACGTGTGTCGTAACCTCCCAAATAGGAGGCGATGGCGCTTTTCTTGGGATCGCGCATTGCGGGCTGGCTGGACGCGCCGGCTTGCATCTGCCACCAAATCCAATCTTCGGGCTGAGCGCCCGCGGAGCTGACAGTGCCCCCGGTGGGAAAAGTGTCGTCATTTTCGGAAAGGTAAAGCATGAAGGCCACGCCCAGTTGTCGCAAGTTGCTCGAGCAAGCGGTGGAGTTGGCCTTGGCCTTCCCGCGAGCCAGCGTTGGCAGGAGCAATCCAGCCAATAACGCGATGGTGGCGAGCACCACCAAAAGTTCGACCATCGAAAATCCCGCCCGGCGCCGCCAGAGGGCCGACGGGTTCCTGGGAGTGTTCATCACTTTTTAGACCTTAAATGCCGGCGTTCCTGTGTCAAGCGACGCCCGGGTGACACGACCGTTGGTCAAATGGCTGCCGAGATACCCCCATCAATTCAGGTCCCTGCGTCGTCGGTTTCGATTCGAAAAGTTTCCGGGAATAAGTTCAGCGCGCCCGTCTCTCATCAACAGAATCAAGTTCCCGGGGCGAGTGAAAACTGCGGACGTGAGATTCATGAGAATGCCAAACTTTCATCGACGACCATCGAATCGCGTCAGAATAGCTGGCGCCACGCTCTTGCTTTTTTGCGGGGTCGCCTCGCCAGGCGAAACCGTCTCAATCAGGCCCATTGCGGACACCACCCTGTTTCAAACAGATCCGAACAACAATCTTGGAGCGGTGAACACTTTGTCGGTCGGCACGACCGCCGCCGGCCTGTTCAGCCGGGCGCTCCTCCGTTTTGACCTTGCTGGATCAATTCCAGCCAGCGCGACGATCACATCGGTCAAATTGGCGGTGAGCGCGGTCAAGGCCCCCACGTCCGGAGGCGGCGCCTCCGTGGTGGAAATCCATCGCATGTCGCAAGCCTGGGGCGAGGGATCTCGCAGTGGAGGACCGCGCGGAGCGGCCGCCAGCGCCAACGAAGCAACCTGGAACGCACGTTTTCATCTCAATGCGTTTTGGAGCGCGGCTGGGGCGGCATCCCCCGCGGACTTTGAAGTGACCGCGAGCGCGAGGACCATCGTTTCAGTCCTGGGCCGGTATGAGTTCGCTTCGACGACCCGCCTGGTGGCGGATGCGCAGGGCTGGCTAACCAATGCGGCTGGCAATTTTGGTTGGATTCTAATTTGCGAAAATGAAAATCCCCCGGAATCCGCGCGTCGCTATGGCGCGCGGGAACACGCGACGGACGCTCCATTGCTGACGGTCGATTTCGTTGTGCCCGTGACCCCGCCCGCGCCGCGCATCAGCCGCGCCCAAAAGGTGGGCGGCGAATTTGCACTGCAATTCCAAGGCGAGGCCGGCGTGGGCTACGTGGTTGAATATTCCGATTTCACTGGCCCGATTCAGTGGACCGTTCTGACCAACATCGGCGCGCATCCGGTCAGCGCTGAAATCCAGGTCACGAATTCTATTTCTGCCCATCAACGCATCTTCAGGATTGGCGCTCTGGACCCAGCCCCCTGAAGCGGTCTTTCTTTATATTTCCTAAATCAAACCCACTCAGTTTACGTATGAAAAATGAAACACAACCGTTTTCGCCCTTAAAATCAAAGGCGCGGTTCCACCGAACGCTGGCCGCCGCCCTGGCTCTGGTGGCGACCACATTGGTGTCGACACCTGCCGCTGAGGTTATTGTCACAATCGAGAATCTGGCCCCGGCGGGCGGGACCTTTCTGACGCCGGTCTGGATGAGTTTCCACAATGGAGGCTTCGATGCGGCCACGGCGGGCCAAATGGCCTCGCCCGGCCTGGAAAGCCTGGCCGAGGATGGGGCCACCGCCACCCTCGCCAGCGAGTTCGCGGCCAGCGGCGCGGGCTCCCAGCATGCGACGACCTCCGGCGGTCCCATCGCGCCCGGCCAAAAACGTTCACTGACCTTCTCGCTGGATGCGAACGCGCCGGCCAGCCGTTATCTCAGCTTTGCCTCGATGGTCATCCCGAGCAATGACGCCTTCGTCGCCAATGACGATCCCCGCGCCCATCCGGTTTTCGACGCGGCGGGACGCTTTGTGGGCGGGAGTTTCCTGGTCGCCGGCCCGCAAGTTTATGACGCGGGCACGGAGGTCAACGACGAGTCGCCCGCCAACACCGCCTTTTTCGGCCAGAGCACACCGAACACGGGCGGAGCGCAGGGCGGCACGGTCCAGCCGCACGCCGGTTTCAAACCCAAGGGCGGCGCGGGCATCCTGGATGACTTGATGTTTGCCAATGCCGATTTCAAAGCTCCCGGTTACCAAATCGCCCGCGTCACCATCTCGAAACCGATTGACGTGACGGTGGTGGTCGAGAATCTGGCCCCGGCGGGCGGGACCTTTCTGACGCCGGTCTGGATGAGTTT
>CAZSXX010000159.1:5102-9742 GCA_964611245.1 uncultured Verrucomicrobiota bacterium
CTTGATGTTTGCCAATGCCGATTTCAAAGCTCCCGGTTACCAAATCGCCCGCGTCCATGTCATCACGGCTCCGTTTGTGACGGGTCTGTCGGCTGGAGATGGGACGGTCAACCTCGCCTGGACCAAAGGTTCCAGTCCCTACACCGTGCAGAAGAAAGCTGGCATCGCCGATGTGGAATGGATTGACGCGACGACCACGATCGAGGAAATGGCCTCCATTCCGGCGGAGGCGGGGGGCGCCTTTTTCCGCGTGGCCAATCAGGTTCGATTGCCGGTGACGTTGAGCGGCGCCGCAGAGCGGCCGAACCCGGTGTCAACGCTTGCTTCGGGGTCTGGAATCCTGCATCTTGATGGGAATAAATTGACGGTGGACCTGAGTTACACTGGCCTTTCCGGGGTGGCGAGCGCGGCCCACCTTCACGGCCCCGGCCTTCCAGATGAAAATGCCGGCGTGTTGATCAATCTACAGGCCATCCACCAAGGGCCGTTCGGGACGTCCGGAAGATTCTCCGGCATTCTCATGTTGAATCAAAGCCAAGTCGCCTCCTTGCTGGATGGAAAAACCTATTTCAATATTCACACCGGAAATCAGCCCGCGGGCGAGATTCGGGGGCAGGTTCCCAAGGCGCCATGACGAAGGGGGAGATTTGCGCGATTTTTCTTCCGAGTGGAAGGATTGGCGGGTTTTCGCGATGCAACTGTGTGTCATCCGAAAATCCGCTCCTCCCTTGTGAGGATTCGCCAAACTTGCCGACGAACCGGTGTATGCAAGAGAATGCCCCACCCAAGTTCAAGCGCCTCCGCCGGGCGACGAGTGGGGCGCGTTTCAGGGCGGGCCTGGCACTCGCGGTGTGCCTGCTTGCGGGCTGTTCGTCGCCCGCCGTGAGGCAGCAGCGGTTGGTGGCCAAGCCGACCATGACGTTCTCGGAATCGGCGGTGTTTATGTACAACTCGTCCAAACTCTTCCCGCAAGTCGCCGCGGGTTTCGCCACCTCAGGGGGAGGGCAAAACTCGGGATGCACCTCTTGTCGCTGAATCATGAAATGGCTTAATTTCCGCAGCCGACTTTCGCTCTTGGCGGCTTTCACGCTAATCTGGCCAACGTTGGCAAGTCCGATTCACGCCGCGGTCGCGGAGGCTCCGGCCATTGAACTGCCGAGGTGGGGGACAGGGGACAAGGTCCAACTCGCGGATTTCGCGGGGCAAATTGTGGTGTTGGATTTCTTCGCGTATTGGTGCGCTCCGTGCAAAAAAGCCTCCGGCGAAGTCGAGCGCGGCATTCAGAAATACTACGCAGGAAAGAAGGGCAACGTCCACGGCGTGCCGGTTCGTGTTGTTTCGATCAACATCGAGAGGGCCAAGCCGAATCTGACCGCCGAGTTCATCAAAGAACTCGACCTGGAGTTTGTCCTGAATGATTTTGACGGGTTGCTGCTGGAAAAACTGGGGGCCGCCAGCACGCCGTTCCTGATGATATTGGATGGCACGCGCGCGACTCAGGAGAAGCCAGCGTTTCGCGTCCTGTATCAAAATGAGGGCTATGCGGGAACGAAAAAACTGCGCGAGGTGATCGACGGGATCAAACCGGCTCCGACCGGAGGTGTGAAGTCGTCCCATGACGAAGCGTCCGCGATTGAGAAGGCCACCGGGCCACCCACCACGCATAAAGCGGAAGCCGCTTTTGAGGCGATGCTGGCAACCGACATCCAAATCACGTCCACGGCCCTTAACTACGGGCAGAAAACTGGGAACGCGGAATGGAATATTGGGTACACTCACCGATCCCTGGCTCAGGAGTACGAACCGTTTCGACGGTTCGATTTCCTGGGGTATTCCGAACGCCTGCTTGAGGATTACAATGGCGGACAGGGGGCCTGGCGGCAAAAAATGGCCGACGCGCTGACTGTAAACGCGGCGGCTGGCGTCTACGAAGGGTTCACCGATTTCCGCTCGCTGTGGCTGGCGAACTATTACAAGCAGCAGTTCAATTTTTTTCCGGATTACCGGGAGCCGGAACCGAGGGGCTTCAACGCCTTCACCGGCCTGCGCTGGGAGTATCAGCCGACGACCGGCTTCGCCGAGGCCGGTTTTCTGTACGCCAACGACGAGATCGCCCCCGGCTACGAGATGGACCCGATCACTGGAGACTTGCTGCGCGGGCGCGAGATTTTGCACACGCATGCGCCGTCGTTGAAGTTTGAGAACGTGCTGACTGCCCGCATCCGGGTGCTGAATGAAATCGGGCTCGCCATCACTTCGGGCCGCGAAGCGCGCCATTCCTATCGTGGCTCGATCAACGTCGCGTTGGGGGAACGTTGGACCTGGCGCTCATCGGGGGGGTACACGCACGAAGACCCGGCGTTGCGCGCATGGTTTGCTGGATCCACATTGGAATTTGAAATCGCGCCCAAGTGGCTCGTGAGCATTTCGGCCCTGCACTATCGCGACACGGGCGAGATTGAGAATTCCCGTTTTATCTCCACCGCGGCCCCCGGACTGCAAACCTGGCGGACCGGAGCCGGCTTGCGGTATGCTGGCGAAAACTTTTCCTTTCACCTCTCCGCCGCCCCCACTTGGGCGGACTACGAGCCGGTTGAAGTGGGCACGCGGCCGTTCACAAACCTCTACCAGGACCGCGCCTGGCTTTCGGTCATGGCCGCGTTGTTGGTCGAACTTTAGGCAAAAACAATCGTCCCATGAAAAAATCTCACACCTGTGGAAATTTGAGCCGCTGGATTCCGATCATCGTGCTCGCGCTGAGCTTTACGCAAAGCGGTCCGGACGCCAGAGCCGCGACTTACCGGGTGGGCGACACAGCCGCAGATTTCACGCTGATTGCCCGGCGGCCTTTCACCCGCCCCGATGGCGTGGTCGCCCCCGCCGGCTCGGTCGTGCGTTTGAGCGATTTCGTCGGCCGGATTGTCTTTTTGGAATGGTTCGCCGTGTGGTGTCCCTTTTGCGTCGCGGCCGCGCCCCAAGTGGAGACGGGGATCGTGGATTGGTATGCGGCCCGGCATGGAAATCCGTTCGGCGTGCCCGTGACTCACATCGCGGTGAACCAGGAGGCCCGTTCCTTTTACCAAAATTCGACCGACTCCTTTGTCACCCAGCAAGACTTCGGCATCACCGTGAACGACTACGACGGCACGAGCACCAACCGTGTTCGGTTTCTGTTCCAGGCAGGAGGGCAGCCGATTTTTGCGGTGATCAATGGCCTCACGAATTCGCCGACTCACCAGCCCTGGCAGGTTCTCGTGAATCATCTCGGTTATGGCGAAACCGATTTCAACCAGGAACTGGCCGCCTTCCGCGCGGCCATTGACGCTGTGCAACCTGCCACCCTGGCGCCTTCCCTGACCAATCCGCGCCGGATCGGGCCGGATATGGAATTCACCCTGCTCACACAGATCGGGCGAACCTACCGGGTGCAAACGTCGCCGGACCTGGTGGAATGGAACACGCTTCGAAGCGTGCAAGGCGCGCCGGATCCCGTCGTGTTCCGCGACACCAACGCGCCTCTCGACGTTCGGTTCTACCGGGCGGTAACCCCCTAATACTGGACAGTTTCGGGACGATTATTCCGGCTCGTCCACTGGAAAAAGTCGCGGCAACGTTATGCCGAATTGTGAGCAACGAACGATTGTCTCCGCCGGGCTTGGCGCCAGCGGGTCTATCCACCGTGATATTGGCCCCATCCCTCCCGTCGTTCCAGTCCACCCAAGCCTCGCTCCTCCAAAAAGCCCATTTCTCCACCCAGATTTCCAAGAACCAGTCCCAACTCGCTTTCCAACAAACACTTGCAAACGAATCACCAAGCCGAACGAAGCCGAATAGATGCTGAACGAAGCCGAACAAACCCCGAACAACACCGAACAAATCCCGAACCAAGCCGAACAACCCCCGACTTATCACTGATCCCTTCCCGCGCCACCGCGTTTGCCGATAAATTCCAACAAGAACGGCAGCGCCGGTTCCGCCATGTTCCCATGATTGAACCCAGCCAACTCCCGCAACTCCACATCCGGATGCCCAACCACCTTCAGCATCCGCCATAAATACCCGTTCTCCTCATACCGCCCCAGCATCTCCAACTCCCGGTCCCCCGTCACCAACAGCGTCGGCGGCGCATCCTTGCGCACATGAAAAAGCGGCGCGAACTCATCCACCACTGGCTGCGTGTCCCGAATCCCCCGCTCCGCCCGCACCGTGAAATGCGTGATCGCCTGCGGGCTCAACGGAACCAGCCCCGCGATCCCGTTCGCGTCCAACCCCTCCGCCCGCAGCCACCGCCGGTCCAGCCCCACCATCGCCGTCAAGAACCCACCCGCCGAATGCCCGCTCACAAACACCAAGTTCGTCGCCCCGCCAAGCCTGGCAACGTTCCGGAATGTCCACGCCACCGCCGCCGCCGCGTCCTCAATATAAGCGGGAGCCTTCACCTTCGGCGCCAAACGGTAACTCGCCGCCACCACCGCGATCCCCTTGCCCTTCAACCCCTCCGGCACGGACCGATTCCCCCCCGTCAACCCCCCGCCATGGAACCAAACCACCGTCGCGAACCCCTTCCGGTCCAGCGGATAATAAACATCCAACCGGCACCGCTCCTGCGCGTAATCCGACGCCTCCCCACCCGCCCGATA
>CAZSXX010000160.1:0-4462 GCA_964611245.1 uncultured Verrucomicrobiota bacterium
CGGCGGCGTTGCGGGCGGGGGAGGGGATTCCTTGTCCTCGAAAAGGCCGTCCCATTCGGTGACTTTGATGTTCTCGATTTTCACTGCGCCCTGGCCTTGGTGGACGAAGCGGACGGCGGTGCCTTTGCCGGCGAACTCCGAGGGATCGACCCATTCGCGGACGAGGTCGCCGTTGACGAGCAGGGAGATGCTGTGGCGCTGTTTGCTGGTGCGGATGTCGATGTGGGCGCGGCTTTTTTGGCTGAGGGTCAGGAGGGAGGCCTGGCCGAGGTAGCGGATGGGGTCGTTCCGGGTGATGGGGAGGAGGTTGGCGGAAAAGGTGTTGATCTGGAGGCTGTAGAAGCCGCCGAACGCGGGCTCCGCCTCCTTGTTGGCGAGGCTGACGGGCTGGAGGGAGTCGGAATAAAGGGCGATGGCCAACTGGAAATAGCCTTTCCAAGTGAGGTCGAATTGGAGGCTGGAGACGTCGGGGAGGTGGAGGTCGCGGGCGATGGAGGCCGATTTGCTGGCGTAGAAGGCGCCGTTGCGGTAGGCCCACTGGCCTTGGTTGGGGAGGCCGGAGGTGGTTTTGCCGGGGGTCCAGCCTTCCATGCCGGCGGGGCCCTCGAAGATGGTGGAGCGGCTGGGCCCGGTGGGGGTGATGGTCTGGATGAGGCTGCGGGGGAACTTGAGTTCGCCGGCATACCAGGTGTTCAGCGTGGCTTGGGCGTCGTCGAGGGAGATGAGCTCGCCTTCGAGTTGGTCATCGTTGGTGAGGCGGATGAGGCAGGCGTTGGTGGAGGAATTGTGGGTGCGGGATTCGGATTTGATCTGGAGCTCGGAGAGGAATGGGATGGCCAATTGAACCGGAGCGGTGGCGTCGGGATGTTTCCAGGTCACGGAGTTGGAGGCGATGCCGACGAGCGTCCCGGCGAGGGCGTCACCATTGCGGAACAGTGCGGCCTCCTGGAAGCTGCGGATGGCTGGAATTGGCTGCGCGGGGGCGGGTTTCGGCGCGGGCTGGGGCCGGGTGACGAGGACGTTGACGTTTTGCGCCCGCGCAAGCGTCCCGAACAAGGCCGCGAAGGCGGCGATGAGAATGAGGGGTTTCCTATTCATCGAGTTCGGGGATCCAGTCGTTGTTCTCGGAGTTCTCCTCGCTCTCCTTGTCGGCGCGCTCGGAATTGAACTGAAGCGAGCGGATGGCGCGCGGATGAAAGGCGACGGGACCAAAATTTCCGCTCAGGCCGGTGACTTCGGACTGGTTCCACTGGTCGAGGAGGAAGGAGATGCGTTCGCCGCCGGGGAAGGAGGCGCGGACGGCCCAAGGGGAGGGCTTGGCGGTGGAGGCGCGGGTGTTGGCGAAATAGACTTCGGTAACACGGGCGAGGGGAATGAGGAGCGGGGTGGAGGAGGTTTGCACGCGCAGTTTGCCGTCGGAGAAGCCTTCGACTTTTCCGGAGACCTTGTCCTTGTTGGCGAGGAACACGAGGTCCTCCTTGAGGGGCCCGTTGGTCGAGACTTCGGGCTCGAAACGGCCGTCCCACTCGGAGAGCTTGATGTTGCTGAGGCGGAGGGTGGGGGTCTCGACCTGGGAATAGAAGACGACGCCGCCGCCGCTGGAGACGAAGCCCTTGCTGTCTTTCCAGCGCTGGACGAGGGCGCCATTGGCGAAGAGGGAGAGGGTGCCCTCCTCGCGGTTGGAGCGGATTTCCAGGCGGACGCGGCTGCGGCTGAACATGGCGGGGATGTCGGCGCGGCCGAGCATCATGGCGCCGGCGCCGGCCTGGATGCGCTGGATGCTGACTCCACCGGGGTTGAAATAAAAGACGTAGGCGCTGGTGCTGTAGTCGAATTTTTCGATGGTCTGGGCGTAAACGGTGACCGTGAGGCTGAAGGTGCCGCTCCACGCGAGGTCAAATTCGAGGCTGGAAGAATTGGTGAGGCCAAAGTCGCGGCCAAGGATGTCCGCGCCGTTGGCGAGGAGGGAGCCGTCCTTGTAGGTCCAGCCGTTGCCGGCGCGGCTGCTTTTCCATTCGTTGGGGCCGTTGGGGCCTTCATAGAGGACCTTGAAGCCGCGCGCGGAGAATTGGAGGGAGGAGAAGGTTTCCTTGGGGGATTTCAACTGGCCGCCGAACCAGCTTTGAATGGTGGCGATGTCGCCGTCGATGGCGACGAGGTCGCCCAGAATTTCGTCGCCGTTGTGGAAGCGGAAACGGCAGGTGGGCTTGGCGGCGCGGTTGGTGGAGAGGACATTCTCAAAGCGGATGCCGGAGATGTTGTCGGGCTTGAGGACGAGGGGCTCCGGCGCGGCGGGAAAGGCCCACGCGACGCCGCGCTCGCGGGAGATGCTGTCGAGCTGGCCGTGGAGGGCGCTGCCGTCGAACATTTGCAGGAGGGCTCCGGAGGGGGCGGCGCCGGACGCTGAGGCGGCGAGGGCCAGGGCCACGGCCAGGAGGAAACGCAGGGCTAACTTACCGTTCATAGATGGGGAGAAAACGGTAGTTCAGGGCAAGGGAAAGGAGGGAGCCGGCGGTGGAGAAGGTGGGCCCGAATTGGCCATCCCAACTGCCCTCGGAGCTTTGCGTGGAGCCGAGGGAGCGGATGTTTTTCAAATTCCAATCACGCCAATGCTGCGGGCCGGCGTGGAAATAAGCCTGGGAGACGTAGTAAAGGTTGTATTCGCGGTAGCTCATGTCCTGGGGCGCGCGCTGGAGGTATTTGAACGCGGAAAGGTAAACGGGGTTGTTCTTCTCCTTGGCGAGGGCGAAGGAGAGGCAGGCGATGGCGGTGCGGGTGCCGTTGGGGCCGCTGCTGGAGGTGTAGCCGATGCCGCCTTCGGGGGTCTGGCATTTGGCGAGGAAATTCAGGCCTTTTTGAATGGCCTCCTCCTTGACGGCGATGCCGGCGTTGCGGGCGGCGAAAAGGGCGACCATTTGCGCGCCGCTGACGGTGGTGTCGGCGTCGCCGCTTTCCGGGGAGTAGCGCCAGGCGCCGAGGGAGTTCCGCTCCTGGGAATGGATGATGAGGCGGATCGCGAGCTCCAAGGCTGGCCCAAGGCGGGGATCGTCCACGGCGCCGTACGCCTCGGCGAGGGCGAGGGCGCTGAAGCCGTGGTTGTACATGGAGCGGCCGATGTAGCCGGTCTCCTTGTTCATTTGCTTGAGGATGAAGTCCAGGCCCCGGCGGATGGGCTGGCTGTAGAGGCCATAGTTGGGCTCGTCACCGTGGGCGAGCATGGCGATCACGGAAAGGGCAACGACGGCCGGCTCCGAGCCGTAAGGCTTGTCGGGCCAGGAGCCGTCCGGCCCCTGGGTGCGGGCGAGGAATTGCAGGCCCTTGACGTAAATGCGGTCGACATCCGCCGCGGCGAGGTCGTTTTCCTCCTGGAACAACTCCTGGGCGTGGGCGGGAGGCCGCAGGAGGGCCAGCACCAGGAACGCCGTTAGAATGAGGGCAAATCGGATCACTGCGATGTTTTCTCCAACGCTTTGTAGTAATTTTCGAGGGCTTCGCGGAACTCGGCGGGGGCATTGGCGGCGCCGCCGGAGGCCTTGCGGGCGGTCCGGGCGGCGTCAGCCTTGCCGGTGGCGTTTCCAGCCACGGGAGAGGCGGCCATGGCGGTGTCGCCGCCGCTCATGTTCATGCCGGGCTTCATGCCGCCCTGCATGCCGGGAGTGGGGTTTTGTTGCTGCATCATCTGCATCATGAAGGCCATCTCCTCGCCGGGGGATTCGGAGGGTGGGCCGGACTGCTTCGATTTTTTGGCCTTCTCATTCAGGAGATTTATGGCGTCGGAGAGTTTTTCCAAGGCCTCGTTGTGGGCCAAGGCAGCGACTTCGTCCGTTTGCGGTTTGGCGAGGATCGATTCGACGGCTTTGAGGGCGCGGGAAGTTTCGCGGAGGACGGGTTCCATCTCCTGCTCCGGGTTCTCCTCCTGGACCACGTCGATCGTTTCGACCAATTTGGCCTCGGCGGCGCGGAGCTTTCCGGCCGACTCGCGGTAGAACGCCTCGGTGCGGCGGTCCTTGTCGAGGAGGCGGGTGCGCTCGCGCAGGTTGAGTTGGCTTTCGCGAATGCGCAGGAGGGCCATCAACTGGCGGAGTGCGAAATCGTCCTCCTCGGGTTCGCCCGGAGGGCCTTCGCTGGGTGGCGATTCATCCTTTTGCTGCGGGTCCAGGGAGTCCGCCCAGGCTTCGAAGCGGTCGGCCCAGAGGCCAAGGCCATCCATGGCCTGCATGGAGATGTTGCCCTCGATCAACGCGCGGAGGCGGTCGAGTTCATCGGGCGTGCGGGCGGAGGCCATTTCCTTGCTGACCAAGCCATAGGCGGGCTTGCGGGTCCGCTCGTAGAACCGGGAGATTTCGCCCTGCAACTCCTTTGATTTGTCGCGGGCGTCCTGCTGCTGGTCGGCGAGGAAAACATTCTGCTTTTTCTGCCGCTCGGGCAGGCGCACGGCGATGAACGCCGACCGCCTGGCAAG
>CAZSXX010000160.1:4472-9669 GCA_964611245.1 uncultured Verrucomicrobiota bacterium
GGGCAGTTCATCGGGGACCATGCCGATGGTCTCGGCGATGACTTTGGCGAGCTCGGCCTGGATTTCTTTTTCGCCGGAGCCCATTTTGCGGAGGCGCTGGGCGAGGGTCTGGGCCTGGAGGTCGTCCAGGCCCTTGTTGACCTTTTTCTGCATTTGCTGGAGCTCCTGGAGGATGTCCTTCTGCTTTTCCTGTGCTTCCGCGAGATGCTCCTGCTTCTTTTTTGGGTCCTTGGCGGCGTCGGCGAGGGCTTTGGCGGCCTGCTGCATGGGCTTGGCGGCAATGTTCTGCATTTCGCGCAGGGTCTTGGACCACTCGCTCAGGACCTCCTCGCTGAAGGAGGGGTTTTTGATGGCCTCGCGAAGGTTTTTCATGCCTTCCTCCGCCATGTCCTTGAGGGCGGCGGCGTTTTCCATTTGCTCATCCTTCAGCTCATTGGCCTTGCGGGCGAGTTCGTCGTCGGGAAGCTGCTCTTTGGCCTGGAGGTCGGCGGTGGCGCCGGCGATTTTTTCCTCGAGGCGTGAGACCTCCTCGAGGCGGGCCATGACGGACTCGAGGCGCTGGCGGACCATTTCGGCGTGCTGCTCATTGCCGAGGACATGGATGCGATAGGAGGGAGTCTCGACGGGCTCGCGGCCGGGGAAGAAATCGGTGGCGAAGCCGCGCACGGCGACGGTGGTGTCCGGCTGGACCTGAAGGAGAAGGGGGGTGAAGGTGAACGACGACTCAAAATCAGCGCGGGCGGTGTCCTCAGCCTCGGCGGAAAAGTCGTATGGCTGATTCGTTCCGTTGAGGCCGAGATCCCAAACGAGCCCGAGTTTCTGGACGCCAAAATCATCGCGGGCGCGGATTTTCAATTGGACGACTTCGCTCTCGAGAATGGAGATTTCGCGGGAGAGGTCGGGGAATTCGGGGACGGGGGCGGCGTCTTTCTGGGTTTGGATGGCGAGTTTCCATGGCGCCCGATTGGTGAAACCGAGGTGGTCGCGCCACTGGAATTCCGCGACGGAGACGTGGTCCACGGAGACGGGCGCGGTGGTGAATCGGTCGGCGGCAGTTTCGACGGGGATGGGCGAGCCATCGTTGGCCGCCGCCTCCGCCTTTTGGAGGGCGCGGCTGACGACGCCGGAAAAGGTGGCCTTGCTGCCCTCGACCGCCGTGAGGCTGCCGGCCTGGGCGTTTTGTTCCCGGTTGGGGAGCTTGAGGTAGGCGGGGAGCTCGATGGCGGCGTCGAGGCTTTTGAGGGTGGGGCGGACCAAGGGCCGCACTTGGACGGTGGCGAGGGCGTCGCCAATTTTGACGCGAAGGAGGCCATCCTCGAACCGGCCATCCAAGGTGACGGAAAACCGGCCCGACGAGGCCGTGGTTTCGGCGGAAAGCATGCGCCCAAACCAAGCCCGGACCTGGGCGGGCCGCCAGAAGGATTCGTATTGAACGGAGGCGGCGAGGGTGAAGGGTTCGCCGTGCGGGGCGAGGATTTCGTTGGGCAGATCGACGATTCGAACGAGGGTGAAACGGGGAATTTCACGCCATGGGGCGGCGGCGCGGCGGGCCGCGTTCAGGCCGGCTTTGGGGAAGACGAGGATCGTGAGGACGGCGAGGCCACCGCCAACGAGGGCGGCGCGGCGAATGAGCCTGAAGCCGTCCTTGGAGACCGCCTCGGTGAAATCAAACTCGGCCGACTCCGCGGCGACCTGGCGGATGGCGGCACGGTAAAGCTCAGGGGAGAATCCTTGGGGATGCTTCCCCTCGGAGGTCAGTTCGACGATGCCGAGCAGGCGGTCGCCGAGCCGACGAAAGCGGCGCTGGACGATCGTGGCGAGATCTTTTTCGGTTCGGCGCTTGAGGATCCACCGCCGAAGCCAGCGGGCGGTGACCCAGCCCATGGCCAATGCGCCGCCGACGAAAGCGGCGCCGCGAAGCCAAGCTGGGGAATCCCAAATTCGGTCGGAGGCGAAAACAAGGAGATAGGCGCCGGAGGGGCCGGCGACGCATCCGGCGATGAGGGCGCCAGTCTCAACCCGGAACAAGCGGCGTTCCAAACGCTGGAACTGCGCGCGCAACTCGCCGGGCAGGGCGATGGGAACTGATTGTTCGCTCTCAGACATGAACGGGCTTTACCATGCCGCGACAAAGCGCATCCGTCCATTGAAAGGCGCGATCGAGGAGGAAAAAGAAAATTGGCCCGCCCGCCCGCTCACGGTTTGGGAACGCATTCCTGCAGGCGGCGCAAATCCTTCAATTCCTTGGGATTGCTGACCAAAGTGTTGTTCAGGTTGGCCTTTTTTGGGGACATCCACCGCCAATGCTCGAGGTGGCCGTCCGCGAAGGTCAAATTGCAGCCTTGCAGGTGGCGGTCGGTGGGGGTGCTGTTCCAAACGGCGCCGCCGCGCTCGCGGGGGAGGACGAGGAAGCCGCCGGCCCAAACGCTTTCCTCGTGCTCCTCAATAAAGACAAAGACTTTTTCGGGGGGCGGATTGCGAAGATCGGCCACGCGCATTTTCACGCGAGGGTCGAGATTCTCGCCGTCGCCGCCAAGGTAGGCGCTGATGGAATAACTGCGGGTGCGGATGTTGCCGAATTTGGTGGTGGAGGTGTCGATGGGGCAGCGGTAAACCTCGGGGCTCTTCATGTAGGGATAGAGAGTGCCTTTGGCGAGGTTCGCAAAATTGCGGTCCTCCTTGGGATTGCCGGCGACCCAGGAATTGGTGGAACTGCGGGGGACCGACACCAAGCCGATGCGGCCCATGATGGGGTCCGTCTTGTTGAGGGCCATGTGGTCGTTGTGGTCGTCGGCGTAAAGCATCCAGGCCAATTGCAACTGCTTCATGTTGTCCAGGCAAACGACCCGCATGGTGCGGCCCTTGGTCTGGTTCAGGGCGGTGGAAAGAAGGCCCACGACGACCGAGATGATCCCGATGACGACCATCAACTCAACGATGGTGAAGCCCGCCCGTGACCCGCGGGAGCGGGCCGGGCCGCACCGAACGCTGGAGTGGGTTCGCATGAGATCGGTTGTTAATTCACATCATAACCGCGTTGGGCTGGCAAGTCCAATCGACCCGGGACGAGGCGATGGCGGCGGGCGCAAGGGGCGGTTTAGTGCTGACGCAAAATTCCACACCATTTGGGCGCGTCAAGTCAACAGAAATGCAGCGGAAAGGCTGGCAAAAAACGTTCAGCCGGGCTGCTTCTCGGGAGGCGGGGCGGGGGCTTTTGGCTTGGCCTTGCCCTTGGCAGGGGCTTTGGCTTCCCGGGGGGCAAATTCGAAGCTGACCTTTCCGTCCTTGAAGACGAGGAAGGCGGAGAAGGGGCGGCCCTTTTTGGAGATGAATTTGGGGATGAGGTCCGTTTTGCCGGTGGCGAGGAGTTTGGCGACCTGTGCCCGGTCGATCTCTTTTTGCAGGATGATTTTGCCGGTCCGGAAATCGCATGTTTTCTTGGGGCCCACGGCGTTTTCGCAGACATACCGCATGCCGTTCTCGAAGACGCGGCCGGAGCATTTGAGGCATTTGCCCAGCGGTTCCTGGCCGGTGAAATCGACCTCGGCGGCCTGGCCGTCCTCGCCCTCGCCACCCTGCCCGAAATCGAACTCGGCTTTGCCCTCCGGGGACAATTTAATGAGGGCGGCGAAGGGGCGGCCCATCTTGCTTTTGAAGCCCTGGAGGGGGCCGACCTTTTTGTGGGTCAACAATTCATCGACCTCGTGGGCCTCCATCTGGCGGCTGGCGACGATGCGCCAAAGGGAGAAGTCGCATTGGGGGTTGCCGCACTGGAATTTCTTGTAGTTCTCCTTGATCTCACCGGCGCATTTGGGGCAGGGGGTCTTGAGAGTGGTGAAGTCGCCGGGGACGGTGTCGCTTTCGTATTGCTTGGTCTTGTCGACGATCGCGCGAGTCATGTCGACGATCTGGCTCATGAACTCGGGACGCTGGAGTTCGCCGCGCTCCATGTGTTTCAGGCGGAACTCCCAATCGCCGGTCAATTCGGGGGAGCAAAGTTCCTTGATGCCGAGGCCGCGCAGGAGGGTGATGAGGGAGACGCCCTTGGCGGTGGCCTGGAGTTCGCGGGCCTGGCGGGCGATGTACTGTTCGTAAATCAAGCCTTCGATGATGGCGGCGCGGGTGGCGGGGGTGCCAAGGCCCTTGGCGCTCATGGCTTCGCGCAGTTCCTCGTCCTCGACGAGCTTGCCGGCGCCTTCCATGGCGCTGAGAAGGGTCGCTTCCGTGTAGCGGGCGGGGGGCTTGGTTTGGAGGGATTCGACGCGGACGTTGGTGGTGGCGACCTTTTCGCCGGGCTGGACGGCGACGAGGCTGGGTGTGTCGTCGGATTGGGCTTCGCGGCCGTAAACAGCCATCCAGCCGGCGTTGACCATCACCTTGCCTTCGGACTTGAAGGGCTCGTTCTCGACGCGGGTGATGCGGGTGGTGACGAGGAATTCCGCCGCCGGATAAAAGACGGCGAGGAACCGCTTGGCCACGAGGTCGTACAACTTGGCCTCATCGCCCTCGAGGTGCTTGGGGGCGAGTTGGGTGGGGATGATGGCGAAATGGTCGGAGACTTTGGCGTTGTTGAAAATCCGCTTGTTTGGCCTGACCCAGTTTTTGTGCAGGATTTCGCCCGCGAACTGGCCGAGGTGGGTGGCCTGGAGGGTTTCCATGGTGCCGGAGACGGTGGGGATGTAATCCTCCGGGAGGGCGCGGGAGTCGGTCCTTGGGTAGGTGAGGACCTTGTGGCGCTCGTAGAGGGCCTGGGCGATCTGCAGGGTGCGCCGGGCCGGCAAGCCGAAGCGTGAATTGGCCTCGCGCTGGAGGCTGGTCAGGTCGTAGAGGAGAGGGGAGAGCTGGGAGGTGGGTTTGCTTTCCTCGGTGGCGACGCCGGGTTTGCCCAGGCATTTGGCGCGAATGGCCTCGGCTTTGGAGCGGTCCCAGAGGCGCTCGGCGCGCGCGTGCTCATCGGCGTCCTTGGATTCCTTGGCGAAGGACTCGTCAAACCAGCGGCCCGTGTATTCGCCGGCCTGGGCGCGGAAATCGCCGAAGACCTCCCAATAATCGCGGGAGGCGAATTTCTTAATTTTCTCCTCGCGCTCGACGATGATGGCCAGGGTCGGAGTTTGAACGCGGCCGACGGTGGTCAATTGGAAGCCGCCGGATTTGGAGTTGAAGGCGGTCATGGCCCGGGTGCCGTTGATGCCGACGA
>CAZSXX010000161.1:0-9666 GCA_964611245.1 uncultured Verrucomicrobiota bacterium
CCGTGCTCGCGCGTGAAGAAACGCCGGAGCCGGTCCTCCGAGACATCGGCGGTGATGGCCTCGGAATAGCTGCCGGACCGGGCCACTTGAACCGCGTCGTCATCAAGGTCGCACCCGAACACCTGAATGGCCGGCGGATTCTCCATGGTGCGCACCTGCTCGACCAGGAGCATGGCGATCGAGTATGCCTCCTCCCCGGTGGCGCAGGCGGGCACCCAGACACGGACCGCCTCGCCGGGCCCCTTTCCCTGGAAAATTTCCGGCAACCTCTCCTGCAGCGCGGCGAACGCCTCGCTGTCCCGAAAAAAGTTTGTCACGGAAATGAGCAGGTCCTTGAGCAGCGCGCCCGCCTCGCCGGGATGGGTGCGGAGATAAAGAAGGTATCCCTCCATGTCCTTGATGCTGTTGACCTGCATCCTCCGGGAAATTCGCCGCAGGATCGTGGCCCGCTTGTAATAGGAAAAGTCGCGGCCCGTCCGTGTGCGGAGAAAAAGCAGGATGTCCCGCAGGATCGCCTCCGGTTTGTTCGCCGCGGGCCGGGGCGCGGCGCTGGGGTGCGGCCCCTCCTCAGGCGGGAGTTCCAGGCTGGCTTCGCTCGCGATGTAGTCAAGGATGCGCCGCGGCATTTCAGCCGCCCGCAGGATCCAGTCCACCATGCCCGTGGCGATGGCGGTGCGCGGCATCGCGTCGTGCTCCGCTTCAGCCGGGTCCTGCGCGATGGTCAGCCCGCCCCGCTCCTTGATCCGTTTGATCCCGAGCGTGCCATCCCCGTCCGCGCCGGAAAGGACTATGGCGGCCGCGTGCGGGCCATGCGTGTCGGCCAACGAGCGGAAGAACAGGTCCACGGTCACCCGCCGGCCATGCTCGCGGTCGAGGTCGGTCAGCCGCAGGTGCCCGTTGGTCGCCGTCAGGTGTTTGGCGGGCGGAATCACATAGACCACGTTCGGCTTGGCCTGGATGCCATCCTGCGCGGCCATCACGCGCATCTTGGTCCAACGTTGGATCATCTCCGGCAGCGTGCTGACATGGTCCGGGGAGAGGTGGAGGACCACCACAAAGGTCAGGCCGGAATCCGGGGGCATCGCCTCGAAAAAAGCCTGCATTGCGCGGATGGCCCCGGCCGAACCCCCAATTCCAACCATCGGGGCCAGTTGATAGCCGTAGCTCGGAATGATGTTGTCAATGGCGTCCCCGGCTTCCTGTTCAACCTTGTCGGGATTGGCGTCGGGCAGCCCGGCAGCGGGTTTGGCGGGCGCGGGGTCAGGCGAATCGGACGGCTGCATGTGTACATCCTACCGGATGCCGGGCCGGTCCGCGAGCGCCATCCGCGCCATTTGTGGACACTAGGTGTTGGCCTTGGTTGAGTTGTGGTAAAAGCCACGCACCGCGCCGCAATGAGCCTTTTCCTAGCCCTCAGTGTGGCGGGCGCGCAAATCCTGGCGGCGGAGTTTCCACCCTTGGCGGGAACACCGGTCGATTTTGCGGACGATGTGCGGCCCATCCTCGCCGTGCACCGCCCAGAATGGCACGGGGGGAAAAATAGAAACCGGGCTACCGGCTGGATGGACGCGCGAGGCCGCTTCGCGGAGGCAACGTGCACGGCAAGGTTGTGCAAGGCATCATTGCCTGACGGGGGCTACCATTGGCGGACTCGGTAAAATCCGGCCGGGCCGGTTGAATGGTCCACGGCGGTCCGCTCGAGAGTCAGGTCCGTGATTGGGATGTACGGCCCCTCGACTGTCCTAGCGCGTTCCACTTGGAAAACCCGCCCGGAGCCTTCCCAACCCAGTTCAATTGTGCCCTCGCCCACCAGCAACTCGCCCAGTTGCGCGGGCGTCCCCGCCGCCGCCGCGTCGGAGATGATTGTCATCGCGTCCAGGCCAAAATCGGCGAGGCGTTCGAGCGGCGCGAACGCGGCCATCAGGTCCCGGTTGCGGATCGCCACGTAACCTTGGTCGCTGATGACATCGCCTGGCTCCACCGTCACGCCGCCCGCCGTGAAACCGGTCTCGGTCGAAAACCACAGCTCGCCGCTCGGCCAACGGTGCAGCGCGTCCACCCCCACCGACTCCACCAGCGGCGACAGGAACCGGACCAGCAGGTTCGCCTCCGTGCGGATGATCTTGCCCTTGGAGGACAGGATGTCCCCCCGGCGCAACACTCCGCCCGTCGCGCGCGCGGCTTGTTTGGAGATTGAGAAATAAAACTCGTCGTCGGCGAAGATGTGCAGCGCGTCCAGCCCGGCCTCCGGGTCGTCCACCCCAAAGGGCGCAAGCAGCTGCGGACTTTGCAAATAGACACGCCCTGCGGAAGTCGCCAAGTCGCCATGGCCGATTGTGCCGTTGACGGGGCTTTCGGCCGTGGACGTGGTGGAATAGAAAACCTCGCCCCGCGGGCCCACATCCACGGCGTCAAGGCCCACATCGCCGTCGGGGATCGAAAGGCGTTCGGCCAGTTCCCGGTTCCGCTTCACCACCCGGCCGTTGCTCGAAAGGAGGTCGCCGTGTGAGACCGCCTCTTCCGGCGGCGCGGACGGGCCACTGGTGAAACTCGAGGTCGTGGAAAACCAGAGCGCGCGGATTGGCGCCGCGATGAGACGCAGCCGATACACGCGGGTCAAGCTCCCCGGCGATTCGTCCGCCTGCGCGCTGACGATCGGGAGGATACGGGCGCTTTCCGGAGGCGCGTTTGTGAGCTCCACCGATTCCAACACCCCCGCGCGAAGAACAGCCATCGTCAGCGCCAGGGAGGGCTCGCTCCCCGCAAAGCTCAGGGTGCCATGGCCGCTGACTTGGTATTCGGGCTTCTCCGAGTAATCGGAAAAAAAATGGATGTTCGTGACGGTGAGCGCGCCGCCCGCCGGACCTCCCACGAGGTCGAAGGTCCCCTTCAATTCCTGCCAGAAGCTCAGCCGGTCGCAAACCGGGCAGTCATCCATGATGGCCGCGCCCTCAATCAACTGGAAGCGCCACGCCATTCCCTCCTCGGGGACAATCTGCGCTGGAGTGGGCGCCGCCATGGCCAGCGCGGCGGTCAATGCGAGAACCCATTTCATATTTGGCTTGCCCACCAATATGGCCCAAATCATCCGCAAGTCAGGCCAAAACGCCGGACGACTCGAGGAAAAACTCCAAACCCCGGGCGACCCCGTAGCCGTGGGATTGGTGGCTGACATATCCATGCTGCCGCAGCACCGCCTCTTTCACCGCCGGAATCGCGTTGACCGGCGCCGCGAGCCACCGCGCATATTCCGTGGAAAGCATCGGCAGGTCATTCAAATGGTCCCCGGCGGCGAACACCTGGTCGCGCGAAATCTCCTGCCGCCGCGCGATCTCGGCCAAGGCGGTCCCCTTGTTGTAGGCCACATGGCTGAACCGCGCGTAGACGTCGTTCCTCATCACCGTCAGGTGGTCCACGCGCTGGCAAAAGAGGCTCAGATATTCATGGATTTCTTCCGCGTCCCGGACGTTCTCCGCCACCAGGCAAAACGGCGAATAGGGATCTTCATAAACCACAGCCTTGTAGCGGTCCTTCACCCATTGGTGGATGGCGGGCATCTCCTCGCGCACCTGCCGAAAAAGGTTTTCATGGGCCCGGGCGCATCCATCATTCCAGTCCTCCACCGGGGTGAATCCGCTCTCCGCCAGCGTGTATATCTCACGCTCGACCACCACCACAAAATCGGGCCGGATGCTCAATTTCGCTTTCGCCAACTCCTCCATCAGGCTGGTCAAGTCCCGGCCCGTGTTGATGATCCATTTCGCGCCCCGCTCCTGCAACCGCCGGATGATCCGTTCAATGTCCACCGGGATCGGCGGATCCTCAAATCCGGAGTGGAGAGTTCCGTCAAAATCGGTGGAAATAAGCTGGATGGGCAAAGACATTCGGCGCGCCTACCATCCTTTCCCACAGCCAAATGTCAAACAATGTTCTCCGCCGCGCCGACGGCCCCGGGGCCCCCATCAATGCCGGAAATGGCGGTGGCCTGTGAAGACCATGGCCAGGCCGTGCTCGTCCGCCGCGGCGATGACCTCCCCATCCCGGACGGATCCCCCAGGTTGGATGGCGGCCTTTGCCCCCGCTTTCGCCGCCGCGACCAGCCCATCCGGGAAAGGGAAAAACGCGTCGCTGCAAACCACGCTGCCCGCCAGCGGGAGGCCCGCCTCGCCGGCCTTCCACACCGCGATCCGGCTGGAGTCGACCCGGCTCATCTGCCCGGCCCCGATCCCGAGCGTCCGGTCCGCGCCTGCGTAAACGATCGCGTTGGATTTGACATGCTTGACCACCCGCCAACCGAACAGCAGTGCCCGCATTTCCTCCTCGGTGGGGGCGCGCCGGGTCACCACTTTGAGGTCCGCGGCCCCTGTTTTCCGCAGGTCGCGCTCCTGCAGGAGGTAAGAGCCGGCCCCGACGCCGCGCAGGTCCAAGGCCCCGGGTGGATTTGGGCTCTTGAGCATCCGGATCAGCCGCAGGCTTTTTTTCTTTTGCAGGATGTCGAGCGCCTCGGTGGAAAAATCGGGCGCGATGATCACTTCCGCGAAAATCTCGGAGATCGCCCCGGCGCATTCGCCGTCCATCGTCCGGTTCACCGCGATGATGCCGCCAAACGGGGCCTGCCTGTCGGTCGCGAACGCCAGTTCCCACGCGCCGCGCAGCGTCCCCGCCTGGCCAACCCCGCACGGGTTGGTGTGCTTCAGGATCGCCAGGGTGGGCCCATCCCCCTCAAACTCCGTGATCAATTGCGCGGCGGCGGCGAGGTCCAGGATGTTGTTGTAGGAAAGCTCCTTGCCGTGGATTTGCGCGAAATATTCCTTGCGCATTTTCCCCATACCGGAGGGATTGGCAAAGCGGCGCCTGGACCTGCAGGAGCGCGGGCCATCCACTGGGATTCTCGGAGAACGCCCCCGCCAGGTGGTTGGCGATCGCCGCGTCGTACGCGGCGGTGCGCGCGAACACCTTCGCCGCCAGCATCCGCCGAAATGGGAGCGTCGTCTCGCCATGGGCCTGCACCTGCGAAGCGGCCTCGGCGTAATCGGCGGGATCCACGATCACCGTCACGCTTTCGTGGTTCTTGGCCGCGCTGCGCAGCATCGAAGGCCCGCCAATGTCAATGTTCTCGATCGCGTCGTGGAGTTGGACGCCCGCCTTGGCGACCGTTTGCTCGAACGGATAAAGGTTCACCACCACAAGGTCGATGGGCGGGATCGCATGCTCGGCGGCCGCCGCTTCGTGGGCCGCGTCGCCGCGTACGAACAGCAGGCCCCCATGGACTTTTGGATGCAGCGTTTTCACCCGGCCATCCATCATTTCCGGGAAGCCCGTGTGCTCGCTGATGTCTTTGACCACCAACCCGGCTTCGCGAAGCGCCTTGGCGGTGCCCCCGGTGGAGATCAGCTCAACGCCCGCCTGCGCGAGTGTCCGGGCGAAATCAACCAGCCCGGATTTGTCGGAAACCGAAAGGAGGGCGCGCTGTATCTTGGGCATAAAATAAAGGCGCCCAAAATGGCGGCCAGGGGGCTCCGCGTCAATTCCGGTTTTCCCAAAACCGGCGGGCGCCGGTCATTTCCAATTCAACAAGTCCAGCCTCCGGAATTCGCCTTGGATGTCGTTCCCCTCGTAAAACGAGAGCCACCCGCGGACCTCCACCGTTTGGCCCGGTCCGCAGTCTGGAAACTTCGGGTCCGCGTGGATGCACGGCACCGGCGGATTCTCCCACGCCCGGTGGATGGGGTTCCATCCCGTGATGATCCAGCGGGAGCCGTCCGCGGATCGGACCGCGCTGTATGGGGCCGCCAGCGTCTTGTTCTCCTTGCTCTGCGCGTTGAAGCCTTTGGCCCCCTTGAGCATGACGCAATTCTGCACCCGCAGGTCGCTGAGCTTCTCGCCCGTGCCGTTGCGCAACCATTCCCTCAGCCGCAATCCGCCCTTCACCAGCGTCGCCTCCGCGCCGAATCGAATGCCATTCGGGAGCGTCCGCTCCATCGCATATCCGCCGTCAGGCCCCCGTCTCCATTCCTGTTTGGGGAGGGCGATCCCCTCCTTGCTCCAAACGGTCGGGATGTGCGTGTGGGCCAAGTAGGTCAGACCGAGGTTGGACCAAATTGCCTCCGGCATGTCAACCACCACATAGCTCGACGGATCCCATGGGAGGAAAACACTCAGCTTGGTCTCCCGTTGCGGATCGATCGCGCCGTCTAAGAATCCGATCCGCGGGTGGCGTCCGCCGGGATACGGAAGGATCAGCAGCCGGTCGGCAGGCGAAGCCACGTTGGTCTGGATTTTCAGCCGTTCCATCAGGGCCGAAATTTCGCCCTCGGCCAACCCGGTCGCCCCGCGAACCTCCGCGACCGTGAAGCGATGAAATCCGACCATGTTCTCCAGCCAGAATTTCGCGTCCGCATCGTCCTTGAACGGACGAGACTCCCCAGCGGCGGCCGCCCCGACCGCGACGTGCATCCAAACAGCAAATTGAACCGCAAGGAAGGATTTCGTGCGCATGCCAAAAGCGTAATCAAGCCCCTGCTCCAAAACAACTGCCGCCGCAAATTCCCTCTCGCCCCGTTTCCATCCACAGGCCGGTTCGATTCCGTCTCGAAACGGGGCCATTTCAATCCTGTTTTTTGGAAAATTACTGTTGCTTTGGGTCGGCAAACCTGCTCTTATCCAAAAAGGGTCCAAAACGTGGGTGTTGGGGCCCGAACTTAAAATCAGGAAATAAAATGAAATCGCGGATCGCGTTATTGTCGGCTTCGATCGTAGCTGTTGGGGCGTTGGCGCCACTCCATGCGACGATCATTTTCCTGGATGAGTTCACCACGGGCGTCTCCCCCTCTTGGGTCACCGACCGCTACGAGCCTGCTGGATTCTCTGCGGCAGGAGGAAACCTGGAGATCACCATAAGCAACTCCGACGCCACGGCCGGCCGCCCGGTTGCCTTCAGCGACGCGTTCTACAACACCCAGGGCCGCCAGGTTTCGGCGGAAGCAACCGGTCTATGGACTCTGTCAGGTTCGATTTTCGTCGATTCCGATGTCCTTTCCGGCACGGCCGGCGGGCGCCGAGCGGACCTTTGGGGCCGCACCGCAAACGGGGCTGGTTCCGAGCCGTCCTCAGATTATTATATTTTTGGATATTTTTTGAACCCCGCTCCGTCGCCCGTGCCGTCGGTTCCCGCCAGCGCGCCGGTTACATGGCGCATCTGGGACAAACCGGTGGGCTGGGTGACAGTCTCCACGCCGGTCACGGGCGGTTGGCATGACCTCTCGATGTCCTACACTGGCTCCGGGATCCGTTACAAGTTGGACGGCGTCGAAGTGTACGTGGACACCACTCTCACGCCCGACGTCGCGCATTTCACAAAACTGTACGCGCAAGCCTACAACTTTGGAAATGCGGCGAGCGGGTCATATGTGGCCAAGTTTGACAACATCATGCTGAGCATTCCGGACGCCGGGTCGACGCTGATGTTTCTCGGCGCAGGCATGGGCAGCCTCGCCCTGCTGCGCCGGAAACTAGCGGCCAGCGGAAGCCAAGTCGGGCTGCGCCCCGGCTCAGCCGAGCTTCCCTGAGGCGTTTTGGTTCGCCACCGGTTTTGCCTTCTGCTCCCGCAGTCGTTGTGAACGCGGAAGATCCGCGGAGGGTTCGGCGGGCGAGGTTCCCGTGCGGCCACCCGCGTCTGGTTGGACATTTCGGCCGTGGATTTCCCCGCGCCAAGATCCCGATTCCGAACGGCGGCTTTCCAGGTAATCCTTGAAACGGTTCAGGTCGCCCTGCACGCGCATCGAAACGATCCCCAAGGCATCACCGACGTTCTCCAGGACGCCCTCCGGGTCATAATTGATGCGCAAGTTCACGCGGGTCTTGTTGGGGCCCAGCGATTGAAAGGAGACGCGGCCGGTGTTCTCCGCCCCTGAGGTGCTTCTCCAAGCGATGCGGTCGTCCGGCGATTGCTCGAAAATCTCGGCGTTCCACTCCTTCTCCTTGCCAGCGATCTTCGCTTTCCAATGCAGCCGCTTGTCATCCAGTTGCCGCACTTCGGTGACCCCTTCCATAAATTCTGGGAACTCCTCGAATTGCGTCCACTGGTTGTAAACCATGCTCAACGGCGCATCCACTTCCACCCATTTTTCAATATGTTCCATAATGTGGATAAACTTCCGTGTCCCGCAGCCGTTCGTCAACGGTGTCGGGCCTGCGGTTTGTCCCGGAAAAATGGCTCGGGACTGGACTGAGGATTTCTCTTTGCGCCTCCGCGCGCCCTGCATTTAATTCCCCATCGTGCGCGCCGCCCACCGTTTTTCCTCGCAACTCGTCCCATGGTTCGCCGCCCACCAGCGGCCGTTGCCTTGGCGTCAAACCCGCGATCCCTACGCGGTCTGGATTTCCGAAATCATGCTGCAACAGACCCAAGTCAAAACGGTCATCCCCTATTGGGAACGGTGGATGCGCGAATTGCCAACGGTGAGGTTCCTCGCCGCCGCGGACAGCGACCGCGTCCTCTCCCTATGGGAGGGTCTCGGTTATTATTCCCGCGCGCGCAACCTGCAAAAATCCGCCCGGGAAATCGTTGCCCGGCACCGCGGTGTTTTCCCCTCCGACTTCTACCAAATCCTCGATCTCCCTGGCATCGGCCGCTACACGGCGGGAGCCATCGCGAGCATTGCTTTCGGACAACCCGCCCCCATTGTGGATGGAAATGTCGCACGGGTGCTTTGCCGCTGGCTTGGCCTTCGGGGCGATCCAAAAACCAATCCAACTCGGGATCTCCTCTGGGAAAATGCGGCGGCGCTGGTCAAGGCATCCACCGACCCTTCCGCCCTCAACCAAGGATTGATGGAGCTGGGCGCCACGATCTGCCTCCCGCGCGTGCCCCTATGCGGCCAATGCCCGGTGGCCTCCGGCTGTTACGCCCGGAAGAACGCGCTGGTCGAGGAATTGCCCTTTGTTGCGAAACCCACGGCCTCGACCGCCCGCCTGTTTCGCGCCGCGTTGATCCGCAAGAATGGAGATATCCTTCTCCGCCGCCGCCCGGCTGGTGTGGTCAACGCCGGATTTTGGGAAATGCCCAATTTGGAGGCGATGGGCGAAGCTCAATCAAAAACTTTCCAGGCACTCTGCGGAGGCCCCGTCTCCAAGCTGAAAAAGGTGTGCGTCGTAAAACACACAATCACCCGCTACCGCCTCACACTGGAGGTGTATGAGATCGAGGCTGCCCTGTCCCTGCCAGCGGGCAACTGGCACCCAGCCAACAGTTTGGATCAAATTCCACTGGTCAATTCCCACCGCAAAGCACTCCAAAAAATCAAGTGCGGTGATTCTTTAAGAATGAAGCAGGCCAAGACCTGATGGAGAAATGTTTGGGAAGGGATATATTCCCAACATCAGGCGTAACAGGGTTTCCGGGCTTGGTTACCCGATACGCTGATGGCGACTCCCAATTTGGGAGCCGCCTTTTTTTGCGCCCGGATTGGGAATCTCCCCGCCTCAATTGGCCGAGGCGGCGAGCCGGTGATGCTCGATGCGGACGATTTGCGAGTCCTTGTTGTCGCCCCAGTTGGTCCCATATTCGATCAGGTAAAGGCACCCGTCAGGGCCGAGCTCCAAGTCCATCGGCCGCTTGAAGGTCATGTTCGGGCAAAACCGCTCCATCCGCTCGATCTTGTCGTC
>CAZSXX010000162.1:0-2201 GCA_964611245.1 uncultured Verrucomicrobiota bacterium
CGGGCGCGTCTCCCTCGCTCTTTCCCCCCCGCCGCCCCAGCCCCAACCCGCCGCCACCGTTTCCGTCCCGGCTCAATCCGCCGAATCCATCTTCTTCGAAGGCGGTGGGATCGACTGGCTTCCCGCTGGCGGGGGCGAATGGCCCGGCGGGCAAAATCCGGGGTTCTCCAGCGTGACCATTTCGTGGTCCGGCGGAATCGACTCCTGGAATCCATGGTTCGAAATCGATCTCGATCCGCTCCCCATCTTCGCTCCCATCCTTTCCGTTTACACCGGGGAAAACCGGCGACTGCTCGGCCGCGGCGAGAACCTTGAATTTCAGGCCGAGGCGGGCCGCGCCTATTTCATCGCCTTCGAAGGCGCCCGCCACACCTACGGCGCAATCACCTTCCATCTGGTCCAAACTCCCCCTCCAGCCAACGACAACTTCGAAAACGCAGTCTCCTTCCAAAACGCCAGCCGCGCCAACCTGTCCGGCCACCTCGTCTCGGCCTCCCGCCAAACCGGCGAGCCCGTCGGCGGCCCGGATTTCAGCGGTGGCACCGCTTGGTTCCATTGGAAGGCATCCACCTTCGGCGCAACCTCGCTCCAAATGAATCCCGCGCCTCCCAACTCCATATATCCCCTCTCGGTTTACTCCGGATCAAATCTCCAAAACCTCTCCCTCCGGGCCTCCTCCCTCAACGGAGCCGCCAGCTTCTTTTCCGAGCCCGATTCCGACTATTGGATCGCTGTTTCCGCTGGCGCCAAAACGCCCGGCGAATTCTCCCTCGAACTCACCGGTCCCGTCTTTCGCGTCCTGGAATCCTCCGTCGCCAAATTGGTCCGCGATGGCTTCGTTCCCCGGTTCCACGGCCTCCGCGGCCAAACCGCCCTCCTCTACGCCAAAACGGACGCGGGCTGGCGGTGCGTCGAAATCGAACCCATCCGCGACTTCTCCGCCACCTTCGTCAACCCAATCGGGCTGGCCACAGGCGGGCTTCTCAAAATCGTGACCATCGACGAAGCCATCCCTGCCCCACGCGTCGAATTCCAGTCCATCCAAGGCTCCCTGCTCGCCGTCCTCCGCGGCCACCCAGGCCAACGGTGCGACCTCGCCACCTCCAACGACCTCTCCAACTGGCAACCCTTGGCCTCCCTCACCCTTTCACAGGCCGCCACCCCACTCGCCGCCCCGTCGGTTCCCTCGCAAAACCAAGTTTACTGGCGCGTGTCACAATCCTTCCCCACCTCCCTCCTGCCCGCCCGGAACATCAATCCCGTTCGCCACACCTCGGAGTGATTCCTCCCTCCGCCCGTTGACCTCCACCCCTCCCCGTCAAAACCACCGCAGTCCTCAAAGAAAGCATCGATCCCGGCGCCCGGTCACAAGCCCTCCAAGCGTCCCCGCCGTGGAAAGCTTCAATTCGCATCTTGGAAAACGGACATGCCCGCAAAACTCGGCTGATCACCGGAAAATCCCCTCCAAGCGTGAAAACCCAGCACGCGAAACCCTTCGGTAAATCCCAAGTCCCCTCGGCCTCCGCGTCCCAATTTCTATCGGATGCGCAACTTCCTCTATTCCGACTTGCGCAGCCGAAGAAACTGATTTCCCTCAGTGATCGGAACAATTGCCCACTTGAATTCCCCCGAGACCGAATATGGCCCAACCAACTGCGCCCACTCCGCTCCTCCCGCGCCCGCGAGCGTTGCGGCGCTTTCTAGGAGATACTCCTCCGCTGAA
The DNA here is from genome assembly GCA_964611245.1 of uncultured Verrucomicrobiota bacterium. Taxonomy (GTDB): domain Bacteria; phylum Verrucomicrobiota; class Verrucomicrobiia; order Limisphaerales; family SXQI01; genus CAZSXX01. The sequence continues at coordinate 1,724 of CAZSXX010000162.1, forward strand.
ATTCTCCAACGCACAAGCACCGTTGTTCCGCAGTGAATTATCTGAACTGTTCCATCCGGTGAACCTGCCAGGAGGGGTTCCGGGGATTTCTCAAATGTCAACTCATACGGCTCCGTTGTGGCCGCCCCCCGAGCGAATATTAAATATCGCCCCGACTCAGCGAGGCAATCGGATTCAATGCCAGTCTGGCTTGAGAATGAGTTAGCGGACTGTATGAACCCGGTGGGCCCATGTAATTCCAAGGCTGGATAGTCGGCTCCCGCAAGGTGAATTTTCACTTTGTCGCCCACGATTGCATCAAACCAATAGACGTCGATGTCTCCGGACGAGAAGGTCCCCTGAATCACTCTTCCGCTGGCCAACTCAGCGAGGTCTTCATCGCCCGGATTTGGCCCGGGGTTGGAAACCAAGGCCAGCGTGTAGTCGCCCGCCCCGCCCGAGACCACCAGTTTGTGGGCCCCCGCGTTGGTCAGCGTCA
>CAZSXX010000162.1:2301-4656 GCA_964611245.1 uncultured Verrucomicrobiota bacterium
CCCGAGACCACCAGTTTGTGGGCCCCCGCGTTGGTCAGCGTCACCGACGTCAACCTCGCCCCGTTGGAGAAAGCAGGGGAAGCCGAGGCCACCACAACCCCATCCGGGTCGTGCAACGACACCGTCGGGTAATCGCCGATGGTGGCTAAGAGGACTGTGACCCGTTCCCCCGCGCGGGCTTGGTAATCAATCGCGTCCAGGTCGCCCGTCGCCAACCGACCGGACACTGTTTGCCCAGCCAATATTGCCGCCGGGTCCCCATCCTCGGCGAGGTTTGGCCCGGGGTTGGAAACCAAGGCCAGCGTGTAATCGCCCGCCCCGCCCGAGACCACCAGTTTGTGGGCCCCCGCGTTGGTCAGCGTCACCGACGTCAACCGAACGGAATCGCTGATTACAGCGAACGCTGACGCCACGACGAAGCCGCTTGGATCATGCACCTCGATTCTTGGGGATCCACCGCTTGTCGAGAGCAGGAGTGTCACGTGCTCGCCAGCAGTCGCTTCAAAATCGATCAATTCCTGGATTTCGCTTATCAGTTCGCCGTTGATCGTTTGCCCCCTTTGAATGGTTACTGCTGTCGTGTTGAACGCAGTCAGCCAAGTGATGCTAAGAAGGATTGCAGTAAGTTTCATAATCTCAAGATTTGCAAGTGATTGAAATCACGCCACTCCGCGGCTCAGAGCATTGTGGCTTTGTTATTCTGCGACGGAATCGAAACAATAATAAGCACTCAACGTGCCTTCTCACGGTTGAGAAAAACTTTGTCCTCCGGTGTCCTATTGGAGGATATTGGGATCAGAATCTGGATTCGATTATGGGGCTGGTGCTGCCGGGGGCAAAATCAGTGTCGAACTCCTGTCAATGACTATTAATACTCTTCGTGGAAGAGTGGTTAAATAAATGTGTTGACAAAAGATTTCTGCTCACTACTTTAGCTTCATTGACCGGAAAACACAGCCCGGTTTCAACGGACGACAAAAGCCAACGCCCTCCGAATAACTCGGAGCGGAACGGTCAGCAATTCGGCGGCCTGACAAAAAAACCAGACCCCCGAATTCCTCACCCTTCCACCGCCCGGTCCCGTCTGACCGCGACGCCACGCATGGCCCCAAGTCCAGCCCAAGGAGTCAACCGCCATGCATTCCCAAAACCACCCGTCCCGGCTCGCCGCTCCCCTAGAGCGGTCCCTCCACTCGTTCGCCCCGGCGATCCCGGCCCCGTCCCTCGCATCCCCCGTCGCCGAAATGTTCGGCGCCACAACAACGGTGGTCCCCTCCACTCTCCAAAAAAGCGTTTTCTCGCCCTCAATTTCCAACATTCACACCCAACTCGCTACCCCGCAATCACTTCCAACGCGCAACGCCCGCGCAACAGATGCGCAACATCGCGCAACAAGAGCGCAACAACATGCAACAAATGCGCAACATCACGCAACAAACCCGCAACCGTCCGCAACAAACCCGCAACCCCGCGCAACATCCTGCTTATCCCCGACCCGATCCGTCTTTCAGCCGCTCAGCCGCCCCCAGATCGGTCTTTCCACCCATGATTCATCGTCCCGCGCTGATTTTTTCAACACAACCTCCTTCCCCGCAGACATTTACAAAATGAAACACCACACCGAACACACGCCGAACAAAGCCGAACAGATGCCGAACAAAGCCGAACAAACCCCGAACCAAGCCGAACCAATCCCGAACCACGCCGAACACCCACCCTCGCTCATTGCGGGTCCAAGTGCTCCATTGATGGCGGACCGCCCATGCCGGTTTCCCTCGACAAGCCGCCGGAGTTGCCGCTATCTCCAACTCCATGAGCCCCCGCCGAATTCCCGCGCTCGCCGCCATGGCCCTCCTCCTCCACGCGCCCACCCCCGCCGCCGAACCCCCGCGCACCTACTGCAATCCCCTCGACATCGAATACCAATACAACTTCGAGGAGAAATGGCGGAACATCTCCTACCGTTCCGGCGCCGACCCCGTCCTCGTCAACCACAGCGGCGAATACTTCCTCTTCAGCACCATCGCCGGCGGCTTCTGGCGTTCAAAGGACCTCCGCGCCTGGGAGCACGTCCGCCCCGCCAACTGGCCCGAGCGCGAAATCGTCGCCCCCGCCGCCCTCTCCGCCAAAGGCAAACTCTGGCTCTTCCCCTCCACCTACGAACAGCGCCCCATCTACACCATCAAGGACCCCTCCGGCCCCGCTCCCCTCCTCGAAATCTACAACGACACCCTCCCCCTCCTCCCCGGCGCCCCAGGCCCATGGGATCCCGCACTCTTCTACGACGACGAGAAAGACGAGTGGCACATGTACTTCGGCTCCTCCAATTTCTATCCCCTCTACGGCATCGCGCTC
>CAZSXX010000162.1:4666-6221 GCA_964611245.1 uncultured Verrucomicrobiota bacterium
GACGAAGCCAAAAAGCTCTCCTACCGCGGTGTCGCCCGCGAACTCATCCCCCTCCGCCCCGAGCTCCATGGCTGGGAACGCTTTGGCCGCGACCATCGCGACACCATCAAGCCCTTCATCGAAGGCGCATGGATGACCAAACACCGCGGCAAATACTACCTCCAATACGGCGCCCCCGGCACCGAGCACAACGTTTACGCCCACGGAACCTACGTCGGCGACAACCCCCTCGGCCCCTTCACCTACGCCCCCAACAACCCCATCTCCTACAAGCCCGGCGGCTTCGTCAACGGCGCCGGCCACGGCAACACCTTCCAGGACAAGCACGGGAACTACTGGAACACCGGCACCCCATGGATCGCCGTCAACTACGACTTCGAGCGCCGCATCGCTTTGTTCCCCGCAGGCTTCGACCCCGATGGCCTCATGTTCGCCAGCACACGCTTCGGCGACTTTCCCCATCGCGTCCCCGCCTCCAAATGGGATAAACCCGAGGACCTCTTCGCCGGATGGATGCTCCTTTCCTACCGCAAACCCGCCGTCGCCAGCTCCACCCAATACCCCTTCGCCGCCGCCAACGTGACCGACGAAAACCCCCGCACCTATTGGCTCTCCCAATCCAGCCGTCCCGGCGAAACCCTCACCGTCGACCTCGCCCGCCCCTGCTTGATCCACGCCGCCCAAGTCAATTTCACCGATTACAAAAGCGGCCTCTTCGGCCCCGGCCCAACCGTTTACACCCAATTCCGCCTCCACGTTTCCCTCGACGGCGAAAACTGGAACATCGCCGCCGACCTGACCGGCGAAAAGCGCGACCGCCCCAACGCCTACCTCGAATTCCCCCAACCCCTCCGCGCCCGCTACCTCCGCTACGAACATGTCCACGTCGGCTCCCCCAACCTCGCCATCAGCGATTTGCGAATCTTCGGCCTCGCCGATGGCCCCACCCCCGAAACCCCCATCGGCCTCACCGCCCGCCGCGATGGCGACCCCAGGAACGCCTTCCTCGCCTGGAAAGACGTCCCCGGAGCCGTCGGCTACAACATCCGCTGGGGCCTCCAGCCAGACAAACTCTACAACACCCACCAAGTCTTCGCCGACCAACGCCCCCAACTCGAAATCCGCGCCCTCACCGTTGGCCAAAAATACAGCTTCGCCATCGAAACTTTCAACGAAACCGGGGTCTCAAAACTGAGTGACACAATCCGGATTGAATAGTCCAATCATCGGCTCTTTGACAAAACAAGAACGCCGCTCCGAAGAGCGGCGCCCATGGGTGTCCTGCCTTGGATTTCCCAGGGAAGTCTTACTTCGGCAAAACAACCGTGTCGATGACGTGGATCACGCCATTGCTCGCGGCCACATCCGTCTTGACCACTTTCGCGTTGTCCACCGTCACGCCGCTGGAGGTGATCTTGATGTCCAATTCCTGGCCGTTGACCGTTTTGGCCTTCATCGTCTTCACATCCGCCGCCATGACCTTACCGGGAATCACATGGTAGGTGAGAACCGCCACCAACTTGGCTTTGTTCTCGGGCTTCAACAAACTCTCGAC
>CAZSXX010000162.1:6231-9649 GCA_964611245.1 uncultured Verrucomicrobiota bacterium
AAGCTTCGCGAACGCTTCATCCGTCGGCGCGAACACCGTGAACGGCCCGGCCCCCTGCAACGTCTCCACCAAACCGGCGGCTTTCACTGCGGCGACCAATGTTTTGAAACTCCCGGCGCTGGCGGCCACACCGACAATATCTTGGGCGGCCTTCGTCTCGGCGCGCGCCGGGACTTGGGAAACAAACGCGGAAACGGCGAGAACGGTGGTGAGGCCCAGGGTGACAAACGATTTTAATGGATTCATATACAATTTCGGATTGGGGTGGCGCCAAATCTCGATCGCAAAAAAAACAGGGGCGTCGAATTGTATCTCGATCCTTCCGCCAGTCCGTTTCAGCGATTTGTTTTTGACGTTCACAGTTAGGTTTCTGTCGTTGGCAGCAGCTTCAGCAACTCCATCGACAGAAACACTTTTCCATTTTGTTTATTGTTTGTCAATTGTTTGTACGGATATTTTTTTGACCGGTCAATTTCCCAGATTTTACGGCAGTTTCATTGGAATATCCGTTGATACTCACCAAAAACACAAACCGGAACCCAACCGCCTTCCCAATCTTGTCTACACTCTGTAGAAGTTAAAAAGCGACGGTCGCCCGTCGTCGTCGAAGTTTTGATGACCATCAACTATTGCCCGTAATTGAAGGGGTCGGAGTATTTGACCTCCGTGGCGAGGTTCGTGTCCGTCAACGTCTTTAGAAACGCGACCAACGCGGCTTTCTCGGCGATGGACAGATTCAGGCGCAACGGCGGCCCGGGCGGCCCATTCGGCGGGCCCGGCAGGCGCAGCGGCGCTGAAAGGTTTGGATGATTCACCACGCCGGAGTTGTAGAACTCCACCACCTCTTCAAGCGTCCCGAATCGCCCGTCATGCATGTAAGGCGCTGTCAGCTCGATGTTCCGCAGCGATGGGACTTTGAACAACCCCTCGTCGCGGGCCAACCCCGTGATTCCCCCAAGCCCTTTGTCGATGTATGGATTCTCCAGCCCGTTGTTGTTGATGTTCGGCCCCGGCACGAAATTGTCCGTCCCATGGCACGCCGCGCACGTCGCCCGTCCCACCTGCCCATTGAATATCTGCCGCCCGAGATTCTCCTCCGCCGTGAAGTTCGAAAAACCCAGGGGCACCCCCCGGTCAAACTTGGACCGCGTGGAGATGATCGAGCGGACAAACTGCGCAAGGCTCCGCGAGACGCGTTGGTCCGTGACCTCGGCGGACCCAAACGCCTTCGTGAACAAGTTGGTGTAGAACGGTTCCGCCGCCAACCGCGCTCTCAGCTCCGGCAGGGTCATCCCCATCTCCACACCATCCTGAATGGGCTGGAGGACTTGGTCCTCGAGGGTGGTCGCGCGTTCATCCCAGAAAAAACGGGCCCGCAGATAATACCGCGCATTGCTCAAACCCATCGAGTTGCGTCCCGTCAGCCCCCCATTGAACCCGGCGCTGAATTTGCGAGGATCCGAGAACCCGTGGGCCTGAAGGTGGCACGAGGAGCAAGAAATGGTTCGGTTGATGGAAAGCCGCTTGTCATAGAAGAGCACGCGCCCCAGCGTGGCCCCCGGATCCGTCGTCGCGTTGTTGATCGGCGTGTTGTCTTGGTTCACGATTTGTGGCGCCAAGAAATTCGGGGGAAGAGCCGGGTTGGCGTAGTTGTGGGCGATTGCGGGAAGCAGCAGCGCGTTCTCCGTCGTGCTCGGGACCAAGCTGCTGGAGAGCATGGCTCGATAAAAATTCGGGCCCGGCGCCAACGGGCGAATCAAGGACTGAAAATGGCCATTGTGAACCTTTAGGGTCTCGATCGTTCCCCAGGCATTGAGGTCGCTGGATGCCTGTATCTCCCACGCATGATTCGCCGTGTCGACGATCCGGACGGCGGCGCCCCCGGCGTCCGCCATGATGTTTAGAGTGGAGTTCGTGTTTTCCGCCGACCGGGCATTGAGGGCAAGGCAGACGAACAGCCCGGCGGCGATTGACTTTGATCGATGAAGGCTTGGTTTCATGCGCACACTTTGCGCAGGAGACCGTTAAGGGAACATTAAGGGCGACGAAAACCTCCCGCCTTACGGCCGTTTGGGGGCAGTCGCGATCGAAAAGTCTTCGGGAACGGCCGTCGTTTCCTCAGGCGCCCCAAACGATTTGAGGGTGTAACCAGCCGCCGTCCTGCTGAATCCAATGGGCTCGCCAGTGAACGGGTCGAGCAGGGGCGCAGGGATATATTTTGGCGTCAGAGCGGCGAGGTCGGCGGGGTACGAGTTTTGGTCAGCCCGGAAACGTTCAAGGGCAACGGCGAGCAGCGCCAACCTCGCGCGGGCCGCCGCGTGGGCTTCGCGCAGGACCGGCTTTTTGTGCGCCGGGAACAGCATGGATGCAACCGGGGCGGACTTTTTTGGATCCGGCACCGCGGCTGTCCTCTCCATCCGCGCCGGGAATGCGGAAGCTCGGGCGGCCAGGAGCTGGTCGAACAACGAGATGATATGGGCGCGGTCCGTCTTCAATACTTTCGCGAGCTCAGCCGGCGACGGCGCCCCGGCGGCGTCCGCCGAACCCAACCTTTTTTGGAGGTCGGCTGGGTTGTCAAGGGCATGCAGAATCATCGCGCGTTCCCCGAGAAACGCCCGGCTAAGGCCGTCGCCCGATGAGAAATCATTTTCCGCCCGGGCGATGACCGCGTGCAGGAAGTCAAGGGACTCGCGGGGCAACGCGATGCGGTTCAGCGTTTCCTCCAAGGCCCGCACGCTGATCGAGAAACAGGCGTACCGGACGAGCTGCGAGATCAACAGGGGCTCCTTTTCCAAGGATTGGGCGAGAAGGAAACTGATCGCGAGCGCGTCGGCCGTCTCAGCCGGCTTGTTGTTGTAAGCCCGATGGAGGGCAAACAGCTCGGCGGCTTGGGAACCTTTTTTTACTTGGGTTAGGTGGGGCAGTGGAGTGTCGGAACCTCTCAAAAGGTCGATCGGGTATCGACTGCCCGAAAGTTTGAGGATCGGCAAAAGCTCGGCATACGCAGGCTCGTTGCGTTTGACCCATTCGTTGATGGCCGCGCGAAGTGGCAGGTTCAAGGCTTCGCCTCCCGGGGGGACCTTCCCTTTGCCAATGACCGGAAGGCTCCCGTGGCCCCGATCACCCGCCGTGATTTGAACTTTCTGGCAGGCTGGCCCGATATGGAGGGCGGCGTTCTGGGAAATCCCAGGGTCCGCGTAGAATCGGTTGAGTTCGGCCGCCGTCTCCGGGTTCTTTTCAGCGGCGCATACAGCTTGAAACGCTACACCAACGGCGGCAATGGCCAGGATAATTTTTTTCATGCGGTCGACATGGTTGATTCTGACGTTTTCGGGGCTTTCGAAAACTCCCGAACCGGCAAAAATTGGGGGTTGGCGAGCCGGGGAACTAGGTGTATGATAAGCGAAAGCTTGAGCTG
>CAZSXX010000163.1:0-9570 GCA_964611245.1 uncultured Verrucomicrobiota bacterium
TTTTCCCGAAGATTTTCAGCATGTGAGGCCCGACATCTATACGCCATTGGACCCCCGAAAACAACCTGTTTTGCGCCCGCCCAACGGGCAAAAAAAAGGCGAAACGGCAGTTGTCATTTTCCGTCGGCTCCCTATGGTGGAAAAACTCCGGGCCGCCATCGCAAAATTCCTTGCGTGAACGCCGCTTATCGTGAAAGCAAAGATTTCTTTCCTCCTTTTCCTGGCGCGGATGGCCGTTGTTTCGCTTCTTGCGCTGGCGATGGGCGCCGCCGACGCGGCCCCGAGTCTGCGGCTGAACGGCATGGTGGCGAGCGCCGCCGATGGCATGCCGATCGAAGGCGCCGTGGTCAGCTTCGACCTGAACCCACCCGACGCCTCGCCTGAGTTGAGGGTCACGACCGACCCGTTTGGGTTTTATCATGCCCCGGCGCTTCCGGCCGGCAGCTACGCGCTCACGGTGGAGCACCCGCAGTTCGCGAGGAGCCAGACGAATTTCACGGCGTTGGAGGGAGTGACCAACCAGGTGATCCGCCTTGCGCCGGTCGATGGCCGGCTGGTGTTCGACCTGTTCGCGCAGGTTCACTGCCTGGCCACGCACGCCGCGCTTGGGGACGCGCTGGTCACCGCCGAACATTGGCGGATTGATGGGACCCTTGACGGACCTCCCGACGCGGTGTTCACGGCGCCGGCCAACGCGGCCGGCAGCGCCCGCCTGACACTGTTGCCTGAGGGTTACTACCGCCTGCGTGTCCAGCGCGCCGGTTGGGAACCGCTGGCCTATGTCCCCCCGCCGGGATCGGGCGCCGTGCTGGTCGGGGACAAAATCCGCCTGTCCAAATCGCACTACGCCTCGGTCTTTCTCCGCCCCATCAAGACGGACCTCAAAATCACGGTGCGCGGATTTGACCCCGCCGCCAACGCCCCGGACCGGCCGCTGAAGGACATGGTCATCCGGCTGGAGGGCATCGATTTGGCGGACACAAACTCAGTGGTCGTTCCTGTGCTGTCGGCGTTGAGCGGTTTGGATGGGTCTTACTTGTTCCGGCGGCGTCCGCCCGTGCGCTGGCGCGTGACGGTCGGCCGCTTTGGTTATGTCATGCGTGAAATCCTCATCGCGCCGCAGGCCAACGGAACCTTCGCGGACACCGTGATCGAGATGGAGCTCGCGCCCACCAAGCTGAAGGTGATCACCGACTCGGTCTACAAGCTGGCGGACGCGACGGCGGGGGCGTTGGTGCGGCTCGAAGGGTTGCGCGACTCCAACACGGAGGGCATCCAGCGCGAGGTCCCGACCGTCGCCAACGCGGCCGACTTTGGGGCCACGGCGCTGTTCGAGAACCTGTTGCCCGGCCGGTATTGGATCCGCGTGCAACACCAGACCACCATCACCAATTTCCCCAGCAGCTCCGGGCCCATCCCGATGTTCAATTCGTTCCGCGTCACCTACCTCCCGGTCGAGACCTATGCCGAGCCGGTCCTGACAAACACGACGGAGCTCCCGATCCGCCTCACGCCCGTGCCCGCGCGCATTCGGGGCCGGTTGTTCGCCTCCGAACAGCAGGCCAATGTCCAGGAGACCTTGGCGGCCTCGGAGCAGTTTCCGATCTACCACGCGCTCGCCGCGACCGGGCTGGTCTTCCGCGAAGCCAAAGCCGCGGACCTTTTGCCCGAAGGCGAAAACGCGGTCGTGGTGGACACGGATTCATCCGGCCATTTCACCGCGTTGGTCAACCCGGGAATGCTGGGGGTGGAAATCCCAACCCTGGCCAGCCACACTGGGTATGGGGCCGAGTCTGGCGCCGTCAGCGAGGGCTTCGGCCTATTTGTCCGCGGCTGGCCCTACGCCCAAGTCTGGCCCTACCCCAACTACGACCCCAACCGCCACGCCTCCCCGCTCATCATGTCCTCGGACGAGGAAACGCAGATCAACCTGTATGTGCACCGCAAATACGTCAATCTGTGCGGCTTCATCCTGAATCCTTTTTCCGACCCGTTCCGCAGCCTTGTTCTTTCGGTCCCGCCCAGCGGCGCCTCGCCCGTCACCAACAGCTACAACCATTTTTACGACACCCAGGCCAAGGTTCAGGTCACGGGGCCCGTGTCCGTGGAGGCCCCCGTGCTGCCGGATGGAAGTTACGTCGCGCGCGATTTGCCGTCGGGCCAATACACCCTGGCGCTTGCGCATCCCGAATACACCACCCCGGCGCGGGCGATCACCATTGCCCCGTGGAATGCCCCCGGCCTCATTCCCCCCGTCTCCCACGTGGACGCCAGCCACTGGCACGCCGGCCGGACCCATTCCCGCCTGTCGTTGAACCTCCAGCCCACCTGGAACTCGGTGGGCTTGATCCGGGTCAACCGCAAGGTTTACACCGTCCCGCCGGAGGGGGCCCCCTTCTACGCCACAATGGCGACTGAAAACCCCCAATACTTCGAGACGCCCGCCCTGCCTGGACGCCTGTTCACCTTCCAACCTGGGGGCATCCCGAATCCATCATGGGTCATTTATTACAAGCACGGCGAGGAGTGGTTCCGCGGGGTTGGCTCCGGCGCCGCCACGCTGGACGCTTATGAAGGCGGCCCGCTCGACAACACTTCGGCCGGCAATTTCCCCGGCGAGTTCCAAGGCTACACGGTTGACCTTCACGCTTACAGCCGGAAGGACCGACACTACGAACTGACCAACGCCCTGGTCACGTTCGTGGGCGGCGAAGTGCGTCCCGCGAGCGCGGGCCTCGTCTCCATCTCCGGGCAACCGCAGGTCACCGCCGCCACCGCCGCCGGCGGCCGGTGGACCTTGCGGTCCAGCGCCACCGAAGTGCGCGTCGTCGACCCCCTTGCGCGGTTGGTGCGGGTGAATGTGTTCCTGGACCGCTCCATGACGATCACTGGACTGGTCACCTCCGCCGGCCGCGCGATCGAGCGCGTCGCGGTCACTGTCCGCAACCGCTATGGAGCGTATGAAGGGCAATCGCGGGTCTTCGAGCAGGGGAATTTCAATGTCCAATTCGTCACCCCCCAGGCCTTCTTCCTTGAAGTCCAGGCCCGCGGGTATCTCACCCGGCGCATTTTCCTTGGCGAACCGGACCCGCTCAATCCCGACCAGGCCATCGACGTCGAACTCCAGCCCGTCCCCCCGCCAACCCTCACCGATTTCACCATGAACCGCTTCGGCCTTTTCCTGCCCGGCGTCACGATGAGCGGCGACTCGACTGGCTTCGACCCGCAGAATGCGCGGGACCGCCTGACGATGACTTGGTCCGGGGCGGGGTCAGGCCAGGATTTCACCCTCACCCTCCCCGGTTTTTTCAACGAGGCGAATGAACAGGATCCCGACGTGGTGTCCACGGTGGAGGACAAAATCAGGGAGATGTACCTGATTGACCGGCGCGCGTTCACGAACGCGTTCATCAATGACCTCAACCAGGAGGCGGCCGAGCAGAACCAGGCTCCCTTCCCGCTCGACTATGCGGGGGTCTCCCGGTGGCTCAAGGACATCAAGGTGGGCGTCAAGAACGGCCGCCATTTCCACGTTGTGCACCAGTTGCGCCAAGTCGAGGTGGGCGGGGCGGAGTGGGTGCAAGGCGAACTGCCGCTGTGGGAACTGCCCAGCGGGGCCTTCAACCCAATGCTACTCGCGATCACGGAGGCGGGTGGGGTCGCGGTCAAGGATTACAGCCCGGTCGTCGGCGGCGTGACGAACAGTTTGCTGCAAGGGCTTGGCCTCTCCCGGGCGGCCGCGAACATTCTGGACGCCGCGGGGGCCGCCGCAAACCTGCCATCCTTCGAAAAATTTGGCTTCGCGAACTACGGCAGCGGCCTGATGCAGATTGGCTCGCTCGCCCCGGTCAAAGCCGAAGGCCGCATTGGCTTCATCCCCTCCAACGCCCGCCCCCAAAACGACGCGTACCTCACGTATAAATACTCGCTTGGGGCCGAAATGTCGTTTGGCGAAGGATCCACCGAGCAGGGGCCCATGTCGTTTGGCCCCGGCTTCCTCGGCTTGAAGCCCAAGGGGGTCACTTTGGAGTTTGAGGTGGATGGAAAGGCGAAGAAGGTTTCGATCGCCCCGGTGTTCGGCGCCACCACCCCGGAGGACCTCAAGAAAACCGACCGCGACTACAAGCCGATCCTGGCGGAGGGCGAGTCGGCGGGGAACGGCAACAAGTTCGACGTGAAGCCGGAAATCTCGGCCAAGGTGGCGCTCGCCCAAACCCTCGACGCCGATTGGCTTGGGCGCAACCACATCTCGGCCCACAGCCTCACCGTGGAGGTCCAAGGAAAGGTGGACATGGAAGCCCGCTTCAACGCGTCGCCCGTGACCGGGAAAATTCCCTATGTCGGCCCGGTCCTGCTCGCGTTGGACAAGTCCGGCGCCCTCCGGACCTTCGCGGTGATCGAGGGGACGCTCGGCTACAAGCAGGCGGTCGAGGTCCAGTCGACCTTTCCCCTCGGCGGTGTGACAACCACCGCGATTGATCCGGCGCGCTTCGACATCATCGGCGGCACCACGGTGCAATCGGAGATCAAGATTTTCCTCCGCCTCGCGGGTGGTTTGCAATTGTCCGGTTTCCGCGATTCCCTGACGGGCACGGCCCTGTTCCAACTCGGCGCGCCCGCCACCACTCCGGACGTGGACGGCGTGGTGTTCTCCATCAATCCGTTTCCCGGCAACGGCCATTACCTGACGAAGATCGAGGGCGCGCTCAGCTTCGTCCTGCGGGGGGAACTCCACCTGTGGACTTTCCGCGCCCGCAAGCAATGGCAATGGGACATTGGACGTTTCGTCATTGACCGCGGCTCCGAACCGATGTTCGAACTCGTGAACCTCAACATCACCCAGTCGGTCACCACCCCCGGTTCCGTGGCCCCGCAACGCTTCATTGGCGCCGCCACCAACATCGTCGAGAATTTTTTCCCTGGAGGCTCGATCGCCGTCACGGCGGGTGGGAATTCCGTCCTGGCCTTCACGGGCGTGGATGAAAATGGACGGATGACGATCCAGGTCAGCGCGCGGGCCGGGGATCGATGGAACGCCCCCGTCGCCGTCGCCACCGCGGACGCCATCCTCTCCCTCGCGGCCCTTGCCCTCCCGGACGGCCGCGTGTTGGTGGTGTGGAGCGAGATCGCCGAGCAGGACATCGGCAACCCATTCCCCGCTTCCGTGTTGCGGTTCACCGTCTCCGACGCCCCGCGCGCGTCATGGTCCACTCCCGCCGACATCGCCGCCGGTCCGGAAACGATGTTTGACGTGAAGCTGGCCCAGGCCGGGGCCCAATCCTTGCTCGTCTTCCTGAGCGCGGCTGAGGGACGCGATGGGCCCAAGACCCCGCGCCACGCCGCGTTCGATGGCGCCTCATGGACTGTCCCCGCCGACCTAGCGCCGCCCGCCGGCATCCGGTCGCTGGCCTTGTCCGCCGCCGCTCCGCAATGGGGCGCAGCCGGCTTCACCACGGCGGACGGCGAGTTCAGCGCCTTCCAATGGAATGGCGCGGGCTGGGCCGGGGGCGCGGCCGTGGCCACCAACGCGGGCGGAGGCCTCGCCCTTCTCCAAAGGTCCAACGGGGTGGCCCATGCCACATGGATCACCGCCAGCAACCAAGTGCAAGCCGCCGCGTGGAGTCCATCCGCCCAAGCGTGGAATTCGCCATTCCTTTTGGCGTCCAGCGTCTTTGGGAATGAATGCGCCATGGTGGAAATCACCCGGGATGGCGAGCCGCTCGTCCTGGTCGCATGGGCCTCCGGCGCGGACCGCAATTCCCTTTTCCATGCCGTGTTCGACCCATCCGGCGCCGTCCGCTTGTCCCCCACGGAGATCACCGTTGGCTCCGCCGGATTTTATGACCGGCTGCAGCTCCGCGCCCTGGGCGGGCCTCGGGCCGCGCTGGTGGCCGCATTCACGGCGAATGAATCCACATCCCTCCGCGAGTTTGTCGTGGGGCTGCCCGACGGGGCCGACTGCGATGGCGATGGGATTCCCGACGACGCCGCCATTGCCCAGGGGCTGGCGGCGGACTGCAACCACAATGGCATCCCGGACCTCTGCGAAATCCGGCAAGGATTCCTTCCCGACCGGAACCACAATGGGATTCCCGATTCCTGCGAACCGGCGATCCCCGACGATTGCAACCGCAATGGCGTGTCGGACACCCAAGAGCTTTCCCTCGGCATCGGCGACCAAAACGCCAATGGCATCCTCGATGATTGCGAACAGGAGCCGCTGACTTTGACCGTGCCGATTCCGACCGATGTTCCGCAACGGTACTACCGCGCGCCGGCGCTCCGCATCCGTTCCCGGACCGCCACCACGATCGAACTCGAATTCCACGGCGCCCTCGAACAAACCGAAAACCTGAACACCCCGTTCCGGCCCGCGAACTGACCGGACGGCGGCTTTCGCCCGGCTCACGGGGCGGGGCTCGGGACGTTTTGGATTTCCGGCTGAGCCAGGATGAAAGCGCGGCGCTTTTGGATATGCTCGCGCAGCGCCTGAAGGGTGTGCTCGAACCGCTGGACGGCGTGCGCCGGGTCTTCCCCGTGCAGGTCGGCGCGCAGCCGGACCTCGTCGCGCAGCCGGGCGCCCAAGGCGTCGATCGGCGGGTTGAACTCCTTTTCGGTGTAAACTTTCTCCGCCAATTCCTTGGTTCGGGCCAAATAAAACCGGCGGAAATACGGGTTGGCAAGCAGCGGGCCGGAGAACCATCCCGGGGGCCGCCACCAATCCCCGCGGAACATGCCGGGAGGCGGCGCCCGGCGGCTGCCGGGGGGCGTGTCGCCATTCATGCCAAAGGTCAGCGGCATGTCATAGAACACGCCGCGACGCCCGTCGATGACCCCCCAAGTTTTGTCCTGGTCCCACGGATACATCGTCCACTTTCCGGACCCCCGCACGTCGTGGTAAGCGAAGTAGTTGTTGAAAAAACCGTCCCAATACGAGAGCGCGGTGTTGACCGCAAAATAATTGGCCACCTGCGGCACGTCGAAGTTCCCGCGGATCACCTCCCATTGCTCGCGGCCCTCCGTCCGCCCCAGCGCCTGGACGAGTTGGATGAGGTCCTCATGCCCTTCCCGCGTGTTGGTTTTTTTCTCGTGCTGCCCAATGAGCCCATTGCCGTACCAGATCAGCTTGTAAAGGTTGCCATCGTCGCGCAGTTGGTTGCGCCGGAGGAAGGCCCGGTTCGGCTGTTCGACCAGCAACTGAAAACCGAGGGGCTGGTTGTTGACCCAGAGCCGCACGTGGCCGGCTTTCTCCGCCGCCATCCCCGCCCGCTTGTAGACCTCATAGGAAAGGAACTCAGTGATTGGAAACCGTTCATCCTCCTCGAAAATCAGGTTGATGGCCGTCATTTCCTCGAACGGCTGGTCGCGGTTGAAATGGACTTTGCGCCCCCCTTTCCGCGGGGTCACCTGCACGAAATCAAACAGCTCGGTTTTGCGCGTGGCGGGGTCATAGTGGAAAAACGCCGACCGATGCGGGGTCTGGGGCCGGACGCGGCTCTCGTCCCACGGGCCATAGCCCCGCCGTCTTTGGCTCCGGCCCGGCGATTCCTCCGGCGTGGTTGTGATGATCCACGCGAACGGAATTTTCGCGGGCTGGATCGTTTCGTGGACGTAATAGGAGAACGCGGGCCGCGGCTCGCTTGGCGCCGGGAAATAGCGCGCCGCCCCCTCCGAGTCCACCGCCCGAATCCGGAAGCGCACCAACTGGTCCTTCGCCTGCGCCGGAATCGTCCCTTGGTAATGGCCTTCGCCGCCTTCGCGCAGTGGGACGGGAACCTCCGCCTGTTCGTGGCTGGGCCCCGCCAATCGGTAAAGAAGCGTGGCTTCCCGGATTTGACCCGCATGGGCCACGCGGGCCTCCACCGTGACCGCCTGGCCCGGCATTGGATCCGAGGGCGCGAAGCGCACGCCTGAGATCACTGGCGGCATCGTCGCCGCGAACCCCGCGTTCACCTGCCCTGGCGTGCCCCCAGGCCGCCGCCGGTCGGTGGAGAGGGGCGACGAAATCCAGTTGGCCGGGTTGTCCCCCGGCCCCTCGGGCGCAATCCGCTCCAGTGACCCCGAATGCCCATCGGCTCCCAGCGGCCACGGCGCGGCGTCACGAAAGTGGACTGTGTCAACCGTGGCCCCGGCCTTGTCAGCCAGTTCAAGGCGTTCGCCTTTGTTGCTGAGCTTTTCCGAGAACAACGCCGCCGGCTGGAGGTTGTACGCCTCCTGCATCCGCTCCACGTTGCGCGCCAGCAAAAGGAAACCGTTTCCCGCCACCTGCGCCCCCTTCGGGAATTGGAACTTGATTCCTTTCGTGAACCTCCAGCCCTCCAGGTTCACCGCCTCCGCGCCCGTGTTGTGCAGCTCGATATATTCGAGGTCATCGAGGTCGTCCGGCGCATGGTACATGATCTCGTTGATCACCACCCGCGCCAAGGCTGGCGTCGGCACCAGCGCCAACGCGGCCGCGGCCAGCATTGGCGCCAACATCGTCGGCTTGCGCAACATCCGGTTCACTGGCGTTTGACAGTTCCCCAACGCAAATGTTCCGCCGTGGTTTCCTATCCGCCCAAAACCCAGCCCTTCCGGTATTCGCGCTGGATGAACGGGGCAGCCTCGGGCGCGTTGACGGCCTTGAGCGCGGCGGCGTCCCACCGCAATTTCTTGCCCACGCGGAAAGCGACATTGCCCAGGTGGTTGGCCTCCGTGAGCCAGCCCGAATACTCGAAATTCGCGCTCGGCGTCTTCCCATTTTTGCAGCACTCCAGCCATTCCTCATGGTGCCCCAGCACGCGCGGGATCGTCTCCGGCGGGCGTTGGTAGCCCTGAAAATGCTTCTCCGGCAGGAGCTGGTATTTCCCATAATCCGCGAGCATCATCCCTTTCGAGCCCACAAACAAAACGCCGCTGTCCCACCGCGGAATCCCATTCGCCCGCCAGATCTCCGGCTTGTCCTCCCCTTGGTGCCACGTCAGCTTCACCGGCGGCATCCCGTCCCGCGCCCCATATTCATAGGTCGCGCTCATCGACGCCGGGGCGATCTCCGGATGCGGCGGCGGCCCGCTCGCCTCGACCGTCAGCGGCGCGCGCAGCTTGAGGGCCCAAAACGGCAGGTCATTCCAATGGCTGCCCAAATCGCTCATGGTCCCATTCCCAAAATCCCACCACCGGTACCATTTCGGCCCCGGAAAGTACACGCTGTGGTAAGGGCGCGCCGGCGCAGGCCCGAGCCAAAGATCCCAATCCAGCCCATCGGGGACCGGATGGGTTTCCGCCGGACGGTCCATCATCTTCACGATGTCTTGGTTCCTCGCCGCCGCCTCCGGGCTTTGCCACCCCCACGCGCGGCTCACCCACACGTGGGCCTCCGTCACCGGCCCGATCGCCCCGGACTGGATGATCTCCACCACCCGCCGGTAATTCTCCGTCGCGTGAATCTGGATGCCCATCTGCGTGGCGACCTTCGCCTTGCCCGCCGCCTCGCGGATTTTCCGGGCCTCCCAGATGTTGTAGGTCAGCGGCTTTTCGCAATACACATGCTTGCCCGCCTGCAAGGCCAGCATCGTCGCGAACGCGTGCGTG
>CAZSXX010000164.1:0-9555 GCA_964611245.1 uncultured Verrucomicrobiota bacterium
CCTCATCCACGCCGCCACCATGGTCGCCGCCGGGGTTTACATGCTCTGCCGGGTTTTCTTCGTCTATGGCGCGACCACCGCGTGGCCTGAATCACTTTCCTTCCTGCACGGCATTTCCGCCCTTCAGATCATCGCCTGGATCGGCGGCATCACCGCCCTCCTCGCCGCCCTGATGGCCGTCCAGCAAAACGACATCAAGCGCATCCTCGCCTACTCCACGCTCTCCCAGCTTGGCTACATGGTGATGGCCGTCGGTTTGGGCGGCACCAACGCCGCCATGTACCACCTCGGCACCCACGCCTTCTTCAAAGCCCTCCTGTTCCTCGGCGCCGGCAGCGTCATCCACGCCATGCACCACGAGCAGGACATCTGGAACATGGGCGCCCTCAAGAAAAAGCTCCCCATCACTTTCTGGACGTTTCTCCTCGGCACGCTCGCGCTCATGGGCGTCCCCCCGCTGAGCGGCTTTTACAGCAAGGACGCCATCCTCGCCTCGGCCTTTGATGGCTCGCCCTTTGGCCTGTTCCCGCTCGCGATCCTTGTCGCCGTCCTGACCACCTTTTACATGAGCCGCCTGGTCCTGGTGGCCTTCTTTGGCCGCGAACGCACCGACGCGGCCCATCATGCCCACGAATCGCCGCCCGTCATGACCGGCCTGCTCGTGTTCCTCGCGGTCCTCTCCGTGCTTGGCGGGTTCCTCGGTTTCGCCCACATCGTCACCCCGGCCGATGCCCATCATGCCCACGGCAGCCTGCTGGACGCCGCGACCGAGCCGTTCGGCCATGCGCCCATGGCCGCCCTCGGCGGGCTGGCCGCCACCCTGTTCGGCTTTTTCCTCGCCTACGCCCTCTACGCCAATGTTGAGCGCGACCCCCTCCCCGGCATGGCCCGCGGCCTCTCCCGCGCCATGCGCAACCGCTTTTACTTCGACGAGTTTTACGAGAAGCTGATCGCCATGACCCAAGGCGCGCTGGCCAGCCTGGCCGACGCCGTGGATCGTTATCTCATCTCCGGCCTCATGGTCCGCGGCGCCTCGGGTGTCGTGGATCTCACCGGCCGGGCCTTGCGCCTGGTGCAAACCGGCAACCTGCAGACTTACACATTCCTGGTCGCCCTCGGGGTCGCGTTCGCGCTGCTCATGGTCTTTCGAAAAACATTTTGATGTCGCCACTACTTCCATTGATTGTCGGGTTGCCGCTGGCGGGCGCCATTGCGGTCGCCTTCGTGCCGCGCAATTACCGCTTTGTCATCCGCTCCATCGCGCAGGCCGTGACCATGCTCTCGATGCTCGCGGCCTTCTTCATGTTCTGGCAATTCATGCCGGGCCGTGACGGGTATCAGTTCACCGCGAGTTATCCATGGGTGCATTCCCTCGGCATCACCCTCAAGCTCGGCGTCGATGGCCTCAATGTTGGCCTTGTCCTCATGGGCGCCATCGTCGCCTTCGCCGCCACCAGCATGTCCTACATGGTCAAGGAGCGCGAAAAAGAGTATTACCTCCTCCTCCTCACCATGGTCACGGGCATCCTCGGCGCCTTCGCCTCGCTCGACATTTTCTTTTTCTTCTTCTTCCACGAGCTCGCCCTCATCCCCACCTTCATCATGATCGGCGTTTGGGGCAAAGGCGAGGACAAGGACTACGCCACGTTCAACATCACCCTTTACCTGACCCTCGGCGCGCTGATCGCCTTGGTTGGCCTGATCGCCCTTTACGTCCAAACCGGCACCCGCACCTTCGACATCGAGGCCATCACCGCCCACGTCAAGGCGAACCCCATCCCGCTCGCCGCCCAAAACTGGATTTTCCCCCTCCTTCTGTTCGGGTTCGGGATTCTGGTCTCCCTCTGGCCCTTTCATTCCTGGGCTCCCCTCGGCTACGGCGCCGCCCCGACCGCCACCGCCATGCTCCACGCGGGCGTGCTCAAAAAATTCGGCCTCTATGGCATCCTCCGCATCGCCCTCCCGCTCATGCCCGACGCGGCCCGCAGTTGGATGCACGTCATCGCCTTCCTCTGCCTCGGCAACATCGTGTATTGCGGCCTCGTCGCCATCCGCCAGCGCCAGTTGAACATGCTGATCGGCAATTCCAGCGTCGCCCACATGGGCCTGATTTTCCTCGGGATCGCCAGCCTCAGCGTCGTCGGCATCACCGGCGCCGTGGTGATCATGATCGCCCACGGCCTGCTCGCCGCCCTTTCCTTCGCCATCAACGGCCATCTTTACCATCAAACCCAAACCGAAAACATGGACCAAATGGGCGGTCTGATGAAGCGCATGCCATTCATCGGCACGGTCATTGTCGCCGCCATGATGGCCGGCTGCGGGCTCCCCGGTTTCGCGAATTTCGTCGGCGAGGCGATGACCCTCTTCGCCGCCTGGAAAAATTTCCACCTCGCCACCACCCTCTCCGTGTGGGGCGCCCTGGTCATCGGCGCCGTTTACATGCTCCGGGCCATCCGCAACATTGTCCACGGCCCCATGCCCGAACATTGGGAGCGCGCCCAGGACGCCCGCGGCCCCCTGCGCAAGCTCCCCTTCGTTTTGCTCGGTGTGACCCTTCTGGTCTTCGGCGTTTTCCCCGGCTTGTTGACCGAGAAAATCAAGTGGAGCGTTGAGCCCATCGTCAAAATGGCCACCGGCCAGCCACAAGCCGTCGCCCAAAAGTGATTTGATGAACCTCTCCCTGATCAGCATGGAACTGGCGGTGGGCGTGAGCGCCCTGGCGATCCTCTTGATCGACCTCTGGACCCCGCCCGAGCGCAAGCGCCAGCTCGGCTACGCCGCCGCCGCCGCCTTGGGCCTCATCCTTGCCCTCAGTTTCGCCATCGACCCCTCCACCCCCCAATTCGCCTTTGGCGACAGCTACGTCCGCGATTCCTTCGCCCTGTTCTTCAAGCGCTTCTTCCTCGTCGCCGCGATCGTCATCCTCATCATGTCCGTCGAGTTCGCCGACCGCATCAAGGCGGGCATCTCCGAGTTCTATTCCATCATCCTCTTCGCCCTTTCGGGGATGATGTTCGCCGCCTCGGCCAACGATCTCGTCATGCTCTTTGTCTCCCTCGAGCTGATCACCGTCTGCTTCTATGTGCTGACCAGTTTCCAGCGCTCGCGAGTCAAATCCCTCGAGGCTGGCGTGAAATACCTGATCATGGGCGCCGTCTCCTCCGCCTTCATGGTTTACGGCATCGCCCTCATTTTCGGCATGGCCGGCACGACCAACTTCCACAAGCTCGCCGCCCTCGCCGGAGAAGTTTCCGGCAAGCCCCTCTTTCTGGCCGGTGTCCTTTTCCTCTTTGTCGGCCTCTGTTTCAAAATCGCCGCTTTTCCAGTGCAAATCTGGACCCCCGACGTCTACCAAGGCTCGCCCACCCCCGCCACCGCCTTCCTCGCGGTCGGCTCCAAGGCCGCCGGTTTCGTCCTGCTCCTGCGCGTCCTTTTCGTCGCCGCCCCGGACGTCGCCTCCCATTGGGGCGGATTCCTCGCCGTCATCGCGGCGATCACCATCCTTTACGGGAACCTCTGCGCCCTTCCCCAGCGCAACCTCAAGCGCCTGCTCGGTTACTCCAGCATTGGCAACGCCGGTTATTTGCTCCTCGGCGCCGTTGCCTTCAACCAATCCGGCTCCACCGCCATCCTTTACTACCTCGCTGGGTACCTGTTCACGGTCCTCGCCGCCTTCTTCGTCATCTCCATCATCGCGCGCGAGTCCGGGGATGAGGACATCACCATCCTGGCGGGCCTCAGCCAGCGCTCCCCCCTCCTCGCCGCCAGCCTGGCCCTCTCCATGATTTCCCTTGCTGGCATCCCTCCCCTCGCCGGATTCTTCGGCAAATTTCTCCTCCTCAAATCTGTGCTCGAGCGCGGCGCGGGCCAACCCCTGTTCCTCGCCCTCATCGCCGTCACCCTCCTTGGCGTCGTCATTTCCTTTTACTATTACCTTGGCGTCGTGCGCGCCATTTACTGGTCGCGCCTCGTCCCGGATTATTCGGAAATCCCCGTCTCGCTTCCCGCCCGCGTCACCCTTTACGCCTGCATCGCCGGCATGCTGATCCTGGGCCTGTTCCCCGGGGCGATGATGAACAGCGCCAACGCCGCCTCCCACGGCCTGAATTTCAAATCGTCCGGCGCCCCCGTCGGCCACGCCAACAGCGGGTATGCCCGCGCGCTCAAATAACCCTCCCACGGGCCGCCCCGGAGGGCTCCCGTGAGCCCGTTTCAAACCTTGTTCCACCCCCGGCGCCGCTTCGCGTGGATGCTGGCGGCCCTGTTCGGAATCTGCTTCACGCGGGTCCTGCTCGGCCGTGAATCCTTTTTCTTCCGTGATTTTTCCCTCTTTGGCTACCCGCTGGCCGCGCACCTTCACCGATGTTTTTGGTCCGCCGAGTTCCCGCTCTGGAATCCATTCAACAACGCCGGGCTCCCATTTCTCGCGCAGTGGAACACGATGGCCCTCTATCCCGGCTCCCTGTTTTTCGAAATCCTTCCGTTGCCTTGGTCCGTCAACGTCTTCTGCCTGGGCCACCTGATTCTCGGCGGCTTCGGCCTGCGCCGCCTCGTCCGCTCCTTGACCAATGACCCGTTTGCGGCGGACCTCGCCGGGCTTCTCTTCGCCTTCAACGGCCTCGCCTTGAACTTCCTCATGTGGCCCAACAACTCCGCCGCTTGGGGTTGGATGCCTTGGCTCATCGGTGAATTCGCCTCCCGCCGTGCCCCCGGCGCCGCACCGGGCCCGACCGCATGGATTCGCGCCGCCACCATCGCCACCCTGCAAATGCTGACCGGCGCCCCGGAGGTCATCCTTTTCACCTGGCTTGTGGCTGGCGCCCTCGCCATCGCCGCCGGCGGTTGGCGGCTCCTTCTCTTTGCCCTCGGCGTTGGTTGCGTCACCCTCCTGCTGGCCGCGCCACAATTGTTGCCGTTCATTGAGCTCTGGCTGGGTTCCCACCGGGTCGGCGGCGATTTCTCCACCGGCGATTGGGCCCTCGCCCCCACCGGCCTTCTCCATTTTCTCGCGCCGTTGTTCGAAAGCTCTCCAACAGGGCAGGGGGTCCACCTCCAGGATGCGCAAAAATGGACCTCGTCCTATTACATCGGCGCCGCGACGCTCGGATTTTGCGCCCTCGGGCTGCGATCTAACTTGGGCTGGCTCCTGGGCGGCCTCGCTGCGGCGAGCCTCCTGCTCGCGCACGGCGTCGCCACCATCGGCCTGTTTCGGTATCCCGTGAAGTTCGTCATCCCGGCGGTCTTCTGCCTCATCGCGCTCGCGGGCCTCGGCGCCGCCCAGATCCCCCGCTTGAAAAACCCCCGGCGCGCCTGCGTTGTCCTTTGCCTGGCTCTCGCCCTTGCCGCGCTCGCCATCGCGGCCATTGCCCCTCCCAATTCCGCCGCCCGCCTCAGCGCCCAAACCCGCGCTCTGTGCGCGCTGGCCGGTGTCGTGATCGCGTTCGTTCGATTTCCATTCCAAACCATTGCCCTGCCAGCTCTCCTCGCCCTCGACATCGCCACCCACATGCCCTGGCAGAATCCCACCATCCCCACGGAATTGCTCCAGCCCGCCCATGCCGGGACTACCCCGCGCGGGACCAATGGCCTCCAGCGGTCCTTCCTCACCCTTGAGAGCTACAACCTCCTCCGCTCGCGGATGCTCCCCGATCGAACCAACGATTTCCTCATCCGCCGGGAGGCCCTCTTGCAAAACCTCAACCTCATCGACGGCCTGCCCAAGCTCGACGGATTCTTCTCCCTTTACCCCATGCGCGAACGCGAATTTCGCCAAGCCCTCTACCTGTCACCCCTCGAGGATGTCGGCCCAGCCCTCGATTTCTTGGGTGTCCAGCGGATCAGCAGGCCCGGGTCGGTCGCGGATTGGGATCGTCGCACAAACGCCCTCCCCATCGCCACCATCGGCCAAAAACCCGCCCTCGCCCGCGAGGGCCAAATCCTCCGCGCGGTCCTCTCCCCCTCCTTTCGCCCGCTCGAAACCGTTTATTTCCATGACCGCAAAATGGACGCGGAGGAGGCCGCCAGTTTTGGAGTGTCCGTTCAGGCGGACCGCTTCCCGCCCTCCGCCCACCTCACGGAAATCAAAGCTGGCCGAATCTCGATCGCCGTTTCCAACAACGCCCCTGAGATTCTGGTCATCGCGCAGTCCTATGACTCAAACTGGCGGGCCTCGCGCGGCGAAAAATTCGATGGGTCAAACTGGGACGAGATGTCCGAACGCCTTTCGCCCCTGCGGACATGGCGGGTGAACTACAACTTTTTGGGCGTCGAAGCGCCTGCGGGCGTCGGACGAATTGTCCTTGAATATCGAAGCCGGGCGTTTGAAATCGGCCTCGCCCTGGCCGCCGCCGCGATGGCGGTCGGGTTCGCGTTCCTTGCGGGAAAACCCCGGCCGTCCTAGGCCGCGACCGGTTCGGGTTCACCCGTCCGCAGCCGCGCGAAGCTCTCCAACGCCATGGCCGCCTGGGTGTCCGTGGTCACCCCATGCAGCGCCACCTGCACCGGCTCCACCTGGCCCGGCACATACAACTGCGCATAGTACACGCCCGCCTGACTGCACACACTGCAAGCCACCGGCTCCACAGTCGTGAATCTAAGGTCATCCGCGATATCGCTCATGCGCATCATGTATTCGGCCAAAAGGGGGACGCCGGACTATCCGCCAGTCCCGCCTCCCGCGCAACCAATTTCCAGGCCGCTTTTTCGCCGGCCTGTTTATTGATCACTTACATCGACAGAAAGTTGCGGAAAAGATTCAAATTTTCTCCGGGTTATATGGCCTGCCCTCCGCTAGAATGCGGCATGCGTTGGCGGAATGCGTGGATGGACGGAATGAAACTCCCGGCTTTGAAACCAGGACGGATCTTCATGGCGCTCGTGCCTTTCCTCCTTTTGGCCCCCGTGCGCGCGGATGTGGCCGAAGCGGAGCAGGCGGCCCGCAAATTCGAAATTCCGTCCGGCTTCAACGTCGAAGTGGTTGCCGCCGAGCCCCAATTGAGGAACCCGGTCGCTTTCAGCATGGACGAACAGGGCCGCATCTTCGTCGCCGAAACCCACCGCCTCGACAACGCCGTAGTCGACATCACCAAAAACACCAACTGGATCAAGGACGACCTCTCCTTCCGCCATTCCTTCGAGCGCGCCCGTTTCCTGACCAACGCCTTCGGGACCAATGCCCCGGCGCTCACCGCCAAAAGCGAGATCCTGCGCCTGCTCGAGGACGGGGACTCCGATGGCCGGATCGACAAATCGACCATCCTCCGCAGCCATTTTCGCCAAGTCGCCTCGGGCCTCGCCGCCGGTGTCCTCGCGCGCGGCAACAAAGTCTGGTTCGCCTGCATCCCGGATCTCTGGCGCTTCGACAACGCCGAGAAGGGGCCCGACTCCGGAGTGCGGGTTCTCGGAACCGGTTTCGGCGTCCACATTGGAGTCACTGGCCACGACCTCCACGGCCTCGCCATCGGCATGGACGGCAAGCTCTACTTTTCCATCGGCGACCGCGGCTTCAACGTGAGGACTCCCGCGGGCTTCCTCGCCTATCCGGACACCGGCGGCGTCCTCCGCTGCAATTTGGACGGCAGCGAAATGGAGGTCTTCGCCACCGGCTTGCGCAACCCCCAGGAACTCGCCTTCGATGACCACGGCAATTTGTGGACCGCCGACAACGACACCGCCGGCGAGGACCAAAGCCGCCTCATCCACGTGGTCGAGGGCGCCGATTACGGCTGGCGCTGCTCGTATCAACACATGAAAGGCTTCGGCCCCTGGGTCCAGGAAAAGCTCTGGCAGGGCCGGCTCGATGGCACGCTCCCAACCTCCGGCGACCCGGGGCAGGGGCCCTCCGGGCTCGCGTTCAACCCCGGCACCGGGCTCCCCTCCAAATACAACGGCCATTTCCTTCTCTGTGATTTTCCAGGCGGCATCCAATCGTTCCGTGTCGAGCCCAAAGGCGCCTCGTTCGTCATCCAGGACAAACAGCGTTTCCTCTGGAACGCCTGGCCGACCGATGTCGAGTTCGGGACCGATGGCGGCTTGTATTTCAGCGATTGGGTCGGCGGATGGTCCCTCCCCCAAAAAGGCCGCATTTATCGCCTCAGCAACCCCGAGGTCGCCGCGGATTCCAGGACGAAATCCACCGCGTCCATCCTCCGCGGCGGCATCGACGGCAAGGATGTTCCCACGCTGCTCGGCTATCTGGAGCACCACGACTTGCGCGTCCGGCAAAACGCCCACCTCGCCCTGGGACGCAAACGCGAAAGCGGCCCGGCCCTGCGCCAGCTCGCGTCGGACCCCACCAAGTCGGCCTCCGCGCGGCTCCATGCCATTTGGGCCCTCCGCATGCAGGGTGGCATCCCTCCGGAGACGCTTAACCCGTTGCTGGCCGATCCCGACCCCGAAATCCGCGCGCAGGCCGTGGTGAGCGCGCCGTTGTTTCGAATCGTCACCGCCCTCAAGGATCAGAATTCCCGGGTCCGTCTTTTCGCTTCCCAAGCCGCCGCGCGGAAGCTCCTCCTTGATTCCAGCAGCCCCGCGCTCACCGACGCCATCCTCGCGCTCATCGAGGAAAACAACGATGCCGACCCCTATTTGACCCACGGCGCTGTCCGGGTCCTGATGGTCTCGCAAACCGCCTTGAACCGCGCCCGCCGCCATGCCTCCCCGGCCGTCCGCCGCGCCGCGCTGCTGACCGAGCGCGCCCTCAGCCTCCCCTCCGTCGCCAACCATCTTGGCGAACCGGCGCTCGCTTACGAGGCGGCCCGCGCCATCAACGACGTCCCCATCCCCCGCGCCTATCCCCAACTGGCCGCCATGCTCACCAATGGCTGCCCTCCAGAAATCCTTTCCCGCGCCATCAACGCCAACTTCCGCATGGGCGGGCCTGAGGCCGCCACCCGCCTGGCCAACTTCGCCGCCTCGTCCAACAGCCCGGCGCCGATGCGCGGTGAGGCCTTGGAATGCCTCGCCCAGTGGCAGGAGCCCGACGAGCTCGACCGCGTCGTCGGCCTTTGGCGGCCCATCAACCCGGACGTCAACAAGCGCGCGGAATCGATCGCCGTCGCGGCGCTCCAGCCCACGCTCCGCGCGTTGCTGATGGACCCCGACCCCTCCGTGGCCTCCGCCGCCTTGCGTTGCATTGGCGAACTGGACCTCCGCGACCAAGGCCCCGCCGTCTTCGCCGTGTTCAACGCCGCCGATCGCTCGGCGGAAATCCGCGTCGCCGCCCTGGAGGCGCTCCGCGGCTTTGGCGACGCGAACATCGCGCAGGCCATCGAGTCCGCCATCGCGGATCCCGCCCTGCGCCTTGGCGCACTGCGTCTGTTGGACACCAATGCCAACCCCTCCGCCATCGCCCGCGTGGCCGCGCTCATTCCAGCCGAGAAAAACCTCCGCACCCTCCAGGCCGCCCTTGGCGCACTTGGCCGGGCCGCCTCGCCCGCGGCGGAGGCTGGCCTGCGCGATGCGCTCGCGCGGTTGGCCCGCAAGGACCTTCCCCCAGAGGCTGCGCTCGACGCCACCGAAGCCGCCCGCCACCACCCGGCCCTCCAAGCCGAA
>CAZSXX010000165.1:0-9457 GCA_964611245.1 uncultured Verrucomicrobiota bacterium
GACGATCCCGCATTCGTGGCAGTACATGGGGCATGAGTTGCGGGCGTTGCAGAAGGCGGCGGGGGAGAAGCCGGAGGGGGCGTTGAACGGGACTTGGGGCGAGGCGAACCTTTACAAATTCATGGAGACGGCGGCGCATTCGCTGGGGATGTTCCCGGACGCGGATTTGGAGCGGCGGCTGGATGAGATCATCGCGTTGATTGGCCGGGCGCAACGGGCGAGCGGTTACGCGCACGCATACATCATCAACGAAGGGAAGCCGGAATGGGATCCGGAGTTCCTGGATGGGTCGCACGACGGGTATGTGTTGGGGCATTTGATCGAGGCGGCGCTGGAGTATCATGCCAACACGGGGAAGCGGGCGTTTTTGGAGATCGCCCGCAAGGCGGCGGACGAGGCGCATGAGCATTTCCTTGGGCCGAAGGGGAAGCCGGGTTTTTGCGGGCACGCGGAGTTGGAGATGGCGCTGGTGGAGTTGGCGCGGGCGACGGGGCGGACGCGTTACGTCGATTTGGCGACGGCGTTCGTGGAGTGGCGCGGGCGGGGGTTGGTGAAGCCGTTCGGGGGGACGCCGCGCGCGTATTTCCAGGACGCCGCGCCGATCCGGCAGCAGCGGAACCTGGACGGCCATGCGGTGCGGTCCACTTTCTTCGCGACGGGGGTGGCGGACTTGGCGTTGGCGACGGGGAACGCGGATTATCGGCTCGCGGCCAACCGATTTTGGGAGAGCGCGACGCGGCGGCGGATGACCATCACGGGGAGCGCGGGACCGCGCCACGAGCACGAGGCGTATGGGGAGGATTATGAGTTGCCGAACAACGGCTATTATGAATCGTGCGTGCCGTGCGGCTTGATGGATTTTGGGCAGCGGATGTTTTTGCTGGAGGGGGGGTCGGACGCGGGGGATGTGATGGAGCGCGTTTTATACAACGCGGCGCTGCATGGCATCGGGCTGAGCGGGACGAACTCGTATTACCAGAATCCGCTGAGCGACACGAATCGGGCGCGTTACAATTCGTGGGTATGCTGCCCACCGAACCTTTCGCGCACGCTGTTTCAGGTGGGTCGTTACGCGTATGCGGCGGGAGAGCGTGAGGTGTTCGTGAACCTGTTCGTCGCGGGGACGGTGGAGGCGGCGCTGTCCCAGGGTTTGGTTCGGCTCAAAGTGGAGACGGATTATCCCTGGGAGGGGAAGGTGAAGATCAGTGTGGGCGGGGGCGCGGCGGGGCGGTTCGCCGTGAACTTGCGCTGGCCGGCCTGGTGCGAGGCCGCGAGGTTGGCGGTGAATGGGGCGGCGGTGGATCCACTGGCAAAAACGGACCGAGGGTATGTCCGCGTGGAGCGGGAATGGAAAGAGGGCGATGTGGTGGAATTCGACATGGAGATGCCGACGCAGATGGTCGAGGCCCATCCGATGATCCGCGATTGCGAGGGGAAAGTGGCGGTCCAGCGCGGGCCGATCGTCTACGGATTTGAGGGCGTGGACAACGGGGGGAAAAAGGCTCCGGAACTGGGGGCCGAGCCAGCTTTCAAGGTGGAGGCGCGGCCGGATTTTTTGGGCGGCATCCGCACAATTTCCATGGAGGACGCGGAAGGGCGGACGTTTTTGGCGATTCCATTTTACGCGCTGGCCAACCGGGAAAAGTCGACGCAAGAGGTCTGGGTCCGCCAGCGGGGGTTGATTGCGAGCGACGCGTGGTGGGAGGGGCGGCTTTATCGGGAGGCGCATGAAAAGCGCCAGACGGCGGTGGCGCCGAGCCCGACGGAAGCGGACGCCAAATAGCGGGTCATTCCCGGTAGGTGAGCTGGATTAAGGTGACGGAGGAGGGTTCAAGTGGAAGGGAAAGTTTGAGGTCGCCACGAAATTCGCCTTGCTGCGCGACGGTCCAGGGGTGAAGCGCGGAGAGGCGCTCGATTTTGAAATGGCCGGCGGCGGCATGGGGGTTGGCGAGGGTGACCGGAACGGTTTCCGAGTTGGCGGCGAGGTGGCTGATGAGAATCGCGGCGCGTTTTTTTTGGGGATCGATGGCCGCCAGGGCGGCCCGGCGCCCCGGGATTTGACCTGTGGTGCGCGCCCGGCGCCTCAGCACGACCAATTCGTTGAATGCCCGGATGGCGTGCCAGTTCGGGGCGGGGACGGCGTGTTCGCTGAAGAGGCCAAATCCGCCGAGTTCACCGTGGAACAGGTTGGCCATGTCCACGGGAGCGTCCTGCAGTTCGATCAAGGCGGCGGCGACAAACGCGGCGCCGGGGGCGCCCGCCATGTCGCCGTAGAAACGCGCGCGGGCTTCCGGGGCGGCGGACTTGCCGAGGGGCGACCATGTGTTGCCCGGCAGGTAATTCCACTCGTTGAGGTGGCTTTCCGTTTTGGCGAACCCGGAGCGATCGAGCAGGGCCCGAACCGCGTGGGCGCGGGCGGCCAGTTCGCCGACGTCCGCCGTGTAGCAATGCCAGGAGAAGAAATCGAGCGGGAGATTCTCGCGGCGGCAGAGTGCGAGGAAATTGGTGACAAATTCCCCGGGCACAAACTGGCCATCGACGAACTTTCCGGAATGGCCCACCGCCGGGCCGCCGATTTTCAGGCTGGGAAACCCGGATTTGAGCGCCCTCGACGCGGCGGCGTAAAGGTCGAAGAATTCGCGGTCTGTGCCCGTCCACATGGCGGGCCTGTTCTCGGGTTCGTTCCAAATTTCCCAATATTGAATGCCGTGGCGGAAGCCATTGGCCCAGCCGTCGTTGTAATGGCGGATAATTCCGAGGCAGGCCGCGGCCCAGCGGTCCGGATCGCGGGGCGGGTGCACATAGCGTTTGACCGCGCCGTGCTCGATGCTTTCGCCGAGGCGGTAAATTGGCCGGGCCCCGGTTTTCAGGACGGCGGCGAGGTATTCGTCGGTGAGCCGAAACTCGTAGCTTTCCGGCCGGGCGGGATCGGCGTCCGGATTGGGAAAAACCGCGTGGAAATCGACGACGTCCGGGTAGGGCCATTGGCAGTCGTGGAGCCGGATGGATGGGATTCCGAGGGCGCGGTGCGCGTCGGTGAGGTCGATGGTCCCGCCCGCCGCGATGGGGCCTTTGTTGATTCCATGCAGGGCCCGAACCTCGCCGCGGGCCTCGCGGAAATCGACGCTGAGACCCTCCCCCGGCGCGTGCGCAAGGCTCGAGACCGCGAAGGCCAAAGCCAAGAATCGGCGCAGGACCGGGACGAGGCGTTTGACCATGGTGTCAATCACGCCTCTCGTTTACAGGGGGCGGCGGCGGCGAGCCAATCGAAAAATGCGCGTGGGATCCGGGGAAGCGGACAGGTGGCGTTGGCCGGCTTTTTGTTTTTGATCGGATGCGTTGGAGGCGGCGGAGAGGTTCACCAGGTCGTCAATTTGAACGATGGCGGCTCGCGCCTGACAGTCATTTGATCGGGTCCGGGGGGGAGAGTTCGATGTGGTTGAGTTCCAGGCCCGCGTCCTCCTTGACGGTGAGGGCGTAGACATCCCGGAGTTCGAGGCCATCGGGGGAGAAGGAGAGCTGGGGTTGCAGCGCGCGAAAATCGGCGAGGGGCAGGGTGATTTCCCATGGCTCCCCGGGATGGCCCATTTGGTCGGGCCGCACATCGAGCTCAAATTTTCCGGCGAAGACGCCGCGCATTTTTTGGGCGCTGAACCCGAACCGGACGAAATGAGGGCGGTCAGTCCGGCCACGGAACACGAGCTTGGACCCGGATTGGAGGAGGACAGGACGGTCGCTGCTGCTGAGGACGGAGAGGGCGGCGGCGTAGAGCATGACGGGATCGCGGCCGGGCAGGGGCCAGAGGAGGGGTTCGGCGCCGAGGCGGGCGCGTTCGGCGGGCTGAGGCGGAAGCCAGCGGCCGAGGATGACCTGGGGCGCGCGGCCGAGATCGCAGGACCAGGAGGTGATGGGGGTCGGTTGGGGCTCGACGGCCAGGGGCCGCCTGCGGTTGAGGGAGACGAGCGCCTGCTGGCCTTCGGAAATGGCCGCCGCGGCGCCATCCGAATTCTGGGTGATCCGGGCGGAGCCCTTGTTGACGCGGGCCATGGTTTCCGTGGCCGAGGTTTGGAGGTCGAACTGGGCGCCCGCGCTCTCCATGGCCAGGGTGGGGGTGCGAAAGACGATGGGCTTTGATTGGCCTTGCGGGGAGGGGCTGACCCAGAGGTTGCCCGCCTGCAGTTTGAACTGCGGATGGCCGGTTTGGTCGTCCAAAACGCGCAGGGTGGAATTTCCCGCGAGGGTCGCCTTTGATCCGTCGCGCAGCTCCAGTTCGATCCAGGCGTCGCAGGAGCGGGTCTCCAACGTGTCGCCTGGGTGGAGGGTGGCGCCGGCGGCGAGGGCGGTTTCGACCTTGCCACGGGCGCCGAAGAACTGGCTGGAGCCGGTGACGCGGGCGATCTTGGCGACGCTGGATTGGGAGCGGGCCTGAAATTGAAACGCGCCGGCGGCAATGAGGCAAATGGAGGCGGCGGCCGCCATGGCCCAGCGCCAGGAGCGGAAATTGACTGGCACGATCCGACGGCTGGCCGCGCCAGGGGCGAAGGGCTGGGGGCGCAGCGCTTCGAGGCGGCCTTGGGCGGCGCGCTCGACATCGGCCACGACGACCGCGTGCTCGGCGACCCCGCGCACGAATTGGCGGGCGGCGGGGTCGGCGCGCAACAGTTGGGCGGCGCGGAGCGAATCCTCCGGGCTGGCGCGTCCGTCGAGGAAGCGCAACAGCAGTTCGTTGGGGGAATCAGCCGGGCTCATGGGCCCCTCCGTGCGTCGGCGGGACCGGGCTCGCCCAGTTTTCGCTCCACGCAAATTTTGAGAGCCTCGTGGAGGCGGGAGACGCGTTTGTAAATGGCATTCAAGCCGAGGCCCATTTGGGAGGCGACCTCCTCGCAACTGAAGCCATCGAAATAGCGGAGCTTGAGCAGGCGCCGGGCGTCGGCGGGAGCGGATTCCAGGCAGGATTGGAGGGCCTCGACCCTGGCGCCGGAAGGGAGGGCGGAGTCGGTTTGCCATTCGCCCTCGAGGATATCCAAGATCTCCGGGTCGAGGCAGAGGGACTCGCGCGAATGTTTGCGGAGCCAGTCGATGCCTTCGTGGCGGGCGGTGATGAAAGCCCAGGACATGAGGGCGCTTTCGGAGTTGAAGACGACGTTCCGCGTCATGGCCTTGAGGGCGACATTCTGAAAGATGTCCTCGGCGGCGTGGGTGTCGCGCACGACCAGCCAGGCGGCGGCGGAGACGCGGGCGCGGGAGCGCATGAGCGCCTGGCGGGCTTCCTGTTCGGTCATGGCCATAGATTCAATTCATCGTCCTATCGGCTCGCTTTGGCGGGGGCGGGGGTGATCCCCACCGGCTGGCCGGCGCGGGCGGCGATTTTGGGCTCGGGATCGGTCTGGGCAAGATGGGCCAGCCATTGCTGGACCGCGGGGTCCGGCAAGAGGGGTTCGAGGGCCTCGACCGCATGGTAGCGGAAGCGTGGAGACTTGTTGCCATCCTGAATTTCCTGAGTGAGATCCTGGAGGACCTGGTCGCGAATTTCCGGGGTGGCCACGCCGCCCAATGCGGCCAGAGCCATCATTTTGTCGTTGGGAGATCTGGCGTTTTGGTAGAGTTCCACCATGGCCAAGCGGGCGGGTTCGTCAAAATGGCCGCTGCCCTTCAATTTCTCGGCTTGTTTGACGCGCGCCGCGATGGGCTGATTGGTGTCCAAGAGAGTGTTGTAAGCTTTGATCAAACCTTTTTCCATTCCTTCCAACACCCCGAACTTGTCGATGTCCCGCGTTTTTTTCTCCAGTTGGGCCTGGGTCCCTTCGAGTTTCTCGACCCGCTCGAGCAATTGGTCGATGGGGCGGGGGTCGCGCGGAGCGTGGGCGGTGGCCGGGCCTCCCGGCGAGAGGGCGAGGCGGCGATGGGCCTCCTCGATTTTGGAGATTTTCCGGTCGAGGGCGGCGAGGGAGGCAGCGAGGTTTTGGGACTCCTCCGCCTGCGCTTTGGACTGGGCCGAGGCGTTGGCGGAGGCGTCCTTCAGGGCGTGGAGGGCGACCATGAGGGCGAGCGCGGCCGCGACAAGCGCCGCGATGGAGATCGACCGGTTCATCTTGGGAATTTCCTCAAAGTGAGCTGTGGAATCTTTCCGGATTTGGGGGCGAACCCCGGTTGGTTCGCCAATTGCGCGATGGTCACGGGGTGATGTCCTCCTGCCAGCGCTTTTCCGAGGCGTGGGCGATCAGCCAAGCGCGGTCCTTGTCGGTGCGCAGCCAGCGATGGGCCTCGACATGGCCGTCGACAAAAGTCACGGAGCCGCTTTGATTGTGATAGGTGGCCGGGCGGTCGTTGATGCCGGACCAGGCGGCGACATCGACCCGGAACAGGCTGTCATTGATGCTCTTGAGGTCCTCATCAATGAAGACGAAGAACTCGGAGGGGCGGGTGACGGAGACCAGATTGGAGAAGACAATGCCGGAGAGGTCGAACGTGGGGCCGTTCATGTGGTTGTTCATGGCGAAGCTGCGGACATTGACGCTGCGGTCGCCGGCGCATTTGTAGATGGCGGGATTGGGGGCGTATTTTCCCAACAGGCTGTTGCGGAGGAGGAGGATGTTGGTGTTGTCCGGGGCGGGGGGCTGGGTGTACCAGCCCCTGCACCAGCCGCCATTGGAGACGAGGCGGCCGTCGTTTTCATCGGCGTACATTTGCCAGGCGAGCTGGAGTTGTTTGGCGTTGGCGATGCATTTGGCGCCTTGGGCGGAGTTTTTGGCTTTGGCCAGGGAAGGCAACAGAAGAGACGCGAGGATGGCGATGATGGCGATGACCACCAAGAGCTCGATCAAGGTGAACGCGGGGGACGGAGAGGTCCGGCAATGTTTCAATGGCGGCGGAATATTTCTGAGCATCGCTGAAAATGGAACGCGGGGGCGATGGAAAACCTGACATTCCGGCGCTCCCCAATTTGCGCGCGCCCCGGCCGCCTGTCGGGTGGAGCGGCGCCGCGCCCCAAAAAATGCTTTCGCCTTGCGGGGGTTTGGTTACTTTTTGGCCACTCAACGAAATTGAACGAACGGCTGGATCGCCGGGAAGCCCGAAAATGAAGACAACAACGCCAAAAGCCAAAACGGTCGCGAACAACTTTCCCAAACTGCACAACGCCATGTGGCCGGGACTGGTCGGGAAGGGGAGCCCAGGGGCCGAGCCGTGCATTGATTTGGACACGATGCTGGATTTGACGGCGAAGGCGGAGGTGGATGGGCAGCGGTTTGACGGGGTCGATTTGTTTTTGTTTGAGCCGCACGTGTCGATCGACTCGACGGACGACCAGTTGAAGGCGTTGGCGGCGAAGGTGGCGAAGAAGGGCTTTGTGGTTGGGTCGGTGGTGGCGCCGGTGTGGGGGCCGACGGGGGGCGGCTCGGCGATGGGCAGCGAGGAGGAGCGGAAGAATTTTGTGACGCAAGTGCAGAAAGCCTGCCGGATCGCGAAGAAACTGCGCCAATTGGGGATTCGGCCGCATGGGATTGTGCGGATCGACTCGGCGGCCGGGGTCCACGATTGGTCGGCGGATCCCAAGGGGAACACCAAGAAGATCGCGAAGACGTTCCGCGAGGCGGGGAAGGTGGCGAAGGACCACGGCGAACAGCTCGCGGCGGAAGGGGAGATTTGCTGGGGGGGGATGCATTCGTGGCGGAACATGGTGGATTTGCTGGAGGAGGTGGGGCAGCCGAAGTTGGTGGGCTTCCAGGCGGACATGGCGCACACGCTGCTTTACACGCTGGGCTACAACGAGCCGAAGCACCGACTGGTGCCGCCGAACTTCAAATGGGAACCGGAGGCGTTTCACGTGGCGATGAAGAAGCTGACGAAGGCGCTGCGTCCGTGGACCCTGGATTTTCATGTGGCGCAGAATGACGCGACGGTGAAGGGGTCGGGAACCCATGACAAAACGGGGCGGCATTGCGTGGTGACCGACCCGCGGGGCAAATTGAACATCCCGCGCGACGCCGGGTATTGGATGCGGGATGACCAGGGGAAGGTGACCAAGAAGTTCAAGCACATCTGCTGGGACGGCTGCATGTTCGCCAACGACATCATGACCGGGCAGCAGATTTGGAACGACATCCTCGCCTCGATGATCCAGGTGCGGGAAAACCATGGGTGGCGCGCTTAAGGCCTGGACGAGGGATTGCGGGTTGGTTGAAGCCGAGAAAGATTTATGAAGAAACTCAATGTCGCATTGATCGGGTATGGATTCATGGGTCGGACGCATTCCAACGCGTTCCGAAAGGTGGGGAACTTTTTTGACCTGGATTACCAGCCGGTCATGAAAGCGGTGTGCGCGCGGGACGAGGCGAAGGTGAAAGCGTTCGCGGACAAATGGGGCTGGGAATCGACGGAATGCGACTGGCGCAAGATCGTCGAGCGCAAGGACATTGACGTGATCGACATCTGCACGCCGAACAGCACGCACGCGGAGATCGCCATCGCCGCCGCCAAGGCTGGCAAGATGATCATGTGCGAGAAGCCGTTGTCGATGGACGCCAAGCAGGGCGAGAAGATGGTGGCGGCGGTGGAGAAGGCTGGGGTGCCGAACATGGTTTGGTACAATTACCGTCGGGTGCCGGCGGTGACGCTGGCCAAGCAGTTGATCGACGAGGGGAAGCTGGGGCGGATTTTCCATTACCGCGCGAAGTTTTTGCAGGACTGGACGATCTCGAAGGATTTGCCGCAGGGCGGGGCTGGGCTCTGGCGGTTGGACGCGAAGGTGGCGGGCTCGGGGGTGACCGGGGACCTGCTGGCGCATTGCATCGACACGGCGATCTGGCTCAATGGGTCGTTCAAGGACGTGAACGCGATGACGGAGACGTTCATCAAGGAGCGCAAGCACACGCTGACCGGCAAGACCGAAAAAGTGGGCATTGACGACGCGTGCGCGTTTCTGGCCCATTTCGACAACGGATCGCTGGCGACGTTTGAGTCGACGCGCTATGCGCGCGGGCACAAGGCGCTTTACACGTTTGAGATCAACGGCGAGAACGCGTCGATTTTCTGGGATTTGCACGACCTGCATCGGCTGCAGTATTTCGACCATCGCGACGGCGGATCGACGCGCGGCTGGCGCAACATCCATGTTTCCGACAGCGAGCATCCTTACATGAAAAACTGGTGGGTTCCCGGGTTGCAGATCGGCTATGAACACACGTTCGTGCATCAGGTGGCGGATTTCATCCAGGCACTGGGCGCGAAAAAGCGGCCCCGTCCGGATTTCCGCGACGCGCTCGAGACCCAGTATGTGTGCGACGCTGTGCTCAAGTCCGCGCGGACGAACAAGTGGGAAAAAGTGAAGCATTGAAATTGCGGGAATCTGCATAGCTATGTGGAATATCGGCCAAGGCCTGATGAGCAGGGTCTTGGCAATGCTACGAATGACGCTGATTTTGGCTGGGCCCTGCGGGGCCTGGGCGGCGGAATTTCG
>CAZSXX010000166.1:0-9132 GCA_964611245.1 uncultured Verrucomicrobiota bacterium
AGAAGCGCGAGGAGGCGCTGGCCGCCAAGGTCGAGCAGGAGACGCGGAAGCAACAGGCGTTGAGCGGGCTGCGGATCGAGTATGACGCGCTGAAGCGGAGCTCGGACAACAACAAGACGATTTACAGCAACATCCTGATCCGGCTGAAGGAAACGGAATTGGCGAGCCGGGTGGCGGCGAACAACATCATCATGGTGGACCCGGCCCCCCTGCCGACTTCGCCGGTGAAGCCGAAAGTGGCGCTGACAATCCTGTTTGGGATTTTCGGCGGGATGATGGCGGGCGTGGGCCTGGCTTTCTTCGTCAACTACCTGGACGACTCGATCAAGAGCCAGGACGACGTGGAGACGACGCTGGGGCTGCCGTTCCTGGGATACGTCCCGAACATCAAGACGAACTCGGTGGTGGAGCGGGATTTGCAGGCCCATTCGCACCCGCAATCCAACGCTGCGGAAGGGTTCCGGACCATCCGGGCGACGCTGTCCCTGACGCACAAGCCGGAAAAACTGCGGTTGATTTCGGTGACGAGCACAATTCCCTCCGAAGGGAAATCATTGGTGGCGTCGAATGTGGCGATCGTCGCCGCGCAAACGGGGCTGCGGACGCTGTTGGTGGACGCCGACTTGCGGCGGCCGTCGGTGCACAAAGCGTATCAATTGCATAGCCCGGTTGGGCTTTCCGCGTTCCTGACCGGGGAGACCTCCAAGCTCGAGGAAATCATTCACAAAACCGAGGTGCCGAACTTGGATGTGGTGTGCTGCGGGTCGGTGCCGTCGAACCCGTCCGAGCTGATCGGGTCGGCGCGCATGCGCGCGTTCCTGGTATTGGTGCGGGCCAAGTATGACCGGGTGATCCTGGATTGCCCGCCGATCTCCGCCGTGAGCGATCCCCTGGTGATCTCGGCCAACGCGGACGGGATTGTGTTCGTGACAAAGTTCAACAAGATCCGGCGCGAGCATGCCCGGCGGTCGGTGCAGCGGATCCAGAACGCCGGCATCCACATCATGGGAGTGGTGATCAACGACATCGATTTCGAGGGGAAAGATTCGTACTACTACTCCTATTACTATTACCAGAACCGGTATTACGCGAGCCATTACAAGGGCAAGAAGAAGAGCGAACCGGAGAAACCCGTCGAAACGGCCAAGACCTGACCCCAACCCACGGCCAGTTCCGAAGGCGCCTCCGCAGGCGCCTTTTTTTTTGCGCCCCCGTTTCGGGGCGATTGACGGCGGAGCCGGGCGCCTGTACAACTTCGCGGCCAGGACGGGACCAAACACCGCCATATTGAATGAAAAAGAAATCCGCCAAATACCGCCGAATACTGCTCAAGCTCAGCGGGGAGGCGCTCGGCGGGGAGGGCTCCCTCGGCATCTGCCCGGAGGCGATCCACGAGATGGCGCGGCAGGTCCGCGAGGTGCGCGACATGGGGGTGGAGGTCGTCATTGTGGTGGGGGGCGGGAATATTTTCCGCGGTTTGCAGGGGAGCGAGCGGGGGATCGAGCGGGTGACGGGGGATTACATGGGGATGCTGGCGACGGTGATCAACGCGCTGGCGCTGCAGGACGCGCTGGAAAAACAGGGGGTGGAGACGCGGGTGCAGAGCGCGATCGCGATGGAGGAGGTGGCGGAGCCGTTCATCCGGCGGCGGGCGGTCCGCCATTTGGAGAAAGGCCGGGTGGTGATTTTTGGGGGCGGGACGGGCAACCCCTATTTTTCGACGGACACGACGGCGGCGCTGCGGGCGAATGAAATGGGGACCGAGGTGATTTTGAAGGCGACGAAGGTGGACGGGATTTACGATTCGGACCCGAAGAAGAATCCGGCCGCCAAGAAATACGCGAAAGTGACCTACCTGGACGCGCTGCAGCAGCAGTTGAAAGTGATGGACTCAACGGCGTTTTCGCTGTGCATGGACAACCAAATGCCGATCATTGTGTTCAATTTTTTCGAGCCGGGGAACCTGGCCCGGGTGGTGCGCGGCGAACGGGTGGGCACGCTGGTCACTTCGTGATCGGAGACAATTTATGACAATCGACGACATTTTGCTGGAGGCGGAGGAGAAGATGCTCAAGACCGAGGAGGTCGTGCTGAAGGAGTTCGCGGGGGTGCGGACGGGGAAGGCGTCGGCGGGGCTGGTGGAGAACATCCAGGTGGAGGTTTACGGCGGCTCGATGATGCGGATTCGGGAGATCGCGGGGATCACGACGCCGGAATCGCGGGTGATCATGATCCAGCCGTGGGACGCTTCGACGGTGCACGCGATCGAAAAGGCGATCCAGAAGAGCAACTTGGGGCTGAACCCGGCGGTGGACCGGAAGTTCATAAGGATTGTCCTGCCGGACCTGAGCACGGAACGGCGGCTGGAGTTTTCGAAGGTGGTGAAGAAGATGGCGGAGGACGGGCGGGTGGCGGTGCGGCATGTGCGCCGGGACGGCATCGAATTGCTGAAGAAGCAAGGGAAGGCGGGGGGCGTGACGGAGGACGAGGTGGAGCACGCGGAGAAGGAAATGCAAAAGCTGACCGACCAGTACATTGGCAAGATTGACGCGCATTTGGCTTACAAGGAAAAAGAAATCATGACGGTGTAAGGGGCGGCGGCGGGCCCTTTTTTCTGCGTGCCTTTTGGCGGAGGGGGGATTACTTTTTCGGAATGTCAATTTGGATTCTGGCTTTCGCGCTGTGCGCGGTCTTCGCCGTCATTGGGTTTTTCTCCGGCGCGGTACGGGCCATCATGATGTGGGCGGGGGTGGTGGTGGCGTCGATGCTGACGGGGTCGATCGCGCCAAAGCTCACCGGGCTGATGCCAAAAATCGGGATCAAGCATCCGCTGTGGATTCAACTTTCTCCTTACATCATCGTGTTTTCGCTGCTGACGCTGGTGATTTTTGGGATTGGCTTCGCGATCCACCACAAGATCGCCCTGATTTACAAATACCAGCGCGACGATTATTCGCGGGTGAAATGGGAGCGGATGAACCGGCACTTGGGCCTGGCGATCGGCTTGGTGGTGGCGGTGATGGTGCTTTTCATCGTGGCGCGGATCGCGTTTGTGGGCGGATACCTGACCGCGCAGATGGAGACGGATGACGGCGGGAAGAACCCGGCATGGGTCACGTTCCTTTCCCGGGTGCGCAACGACCTCCAAGCCACGGGGCTGGACCGGGCAGTGGCGGCGTTGGACAAGACCTCGGTCCGGTTTTACGACGCGGCCGATGTGATTGGGCTCATTTACCACAACCGGGGCAAAATCCAGCCGCGTCTGGTGAATTATCCCTACTTCCTGTCGCTGGGGCAGCGCTCGGAGTTGCAGGAATTGGCCGAGGACAAGGATTACACCAACTTGATTTTCGGCGACGCGCCCGACGCGACCTTTGGGGCCATCGTGAACCACCCGCACACGCAGAGGTTGCTGGCCAACCAGGAGATTCTCAACGAGGTGAAAGGGGTGGACCTCAAGGATCTGCGCGCCTTCCTGAAAACCGGAAAGTCGGCGAAATATGACGAGGAAAAAATCCTGGGCCGGTGGTTTTTGGACAAGGACGCGGTGCTGACGCAGGTGCGGAAAAGCCAGCCGACGATCAAAGGGAATGAATTGCTGGCGATCAAGAGGGGCATCGAGGCGCTGCCGGACATCACGATGATCAACACGCTCGACAACAAGACGATTGTGAAGGCGGTCGGCGGTGGCGCGGTGGCTGAGGGCGATCCCGCCGCCGCCGCGGCAGCAGCGGAGGCCGCCGCAGCCGCCGCCGCGCAGGCTGACCCATACCAACGGATGCGCGGAGCGCAGCGGCCCCCGCCCGCGCCCCGCCCCGCCGTGGCGCCGGGGGCAGCGCCGACCCCGCCGCCGGTCCTGCAAATCGCCGGGGAAGGCGAATGGAAGGCCGGTGAGACGGGCGGTTATCAGATCACGGTCCCCATCAATGCCGGGGCGCCGCAGGCGTTGATGGCGAGCATTGAGGGTGACGAATTGACCGTCAGCAAGGACGGCCGATCCCTGATTTTTATCCGCGCAGAATAGTCCCGGTTGGCCGCTGGATCATTCCGCGATGAAACATTACCTTGATTTTGAGAAGCCCATTGTCGAGCTGCAACGCAAGCTCGACGAGTTGAGGAAACATCCCGAAGCCCATTCGCTCGGCATCAGCCTCCATGACGAAATCGCGCAGATCGAGCGGAAGATCGAGGAGACGCGGCGCAATATTTTCACGGATCTTTCCCCGTGGCAGCGGGTGCAACTGGCCCGGCACCCGAAACGGCCGTTCTCGCTTGATTACCTTTCCTCCGCTTTCAGCGAGTTTGAGGAGCTCCATGGGGACCGGCTCTATTCCGACGACGACGCCATCGTGGGCGGCTTCGCGCGGCTAGGTGAGCGCAAGGTCGTGGTGGTGGGAACGCAGAAGGGGCGGGACACCAAGGAGAACATCAAGCGCAATTTTGGGTCCGCGCACCCGGAGGGCTACCGGAAGGCGATGCGGATCATGCGGCTGGCGGACAAGTTTGGGCTGCCGATCGTGACGTTGATCGACACGGCGGGGGCCTATCCGGGAATTGGCGCGGAGGAGCGGCACATCGCGGAGGCGATCGCGGTGAACCTGCGGGAAATGATGCTGCTGGAGGTCCCAATCATCGCCGCGGTCATTGGCGAAGGCGGATCCGGAGGGGCGCTGGGAATCGGGGTGGCGGACCGGGTGCTGATCATGGAGAACGCGTACTATTCGGTGATCAGCCCGGAGGGGTGCGCCGCGATTTTGTGGAAGGACCGGTCGGCGGCGTCGCGCGCGGCGGAGGCGCTGCGGATCACGGCCACGCACCTGAAGCAGCTCGGGCTGGTGGACGAAATCATCGCCGAACCGCTGGGCGGGGCGCACAACGATCCGGCGGCGTCCGCGGCCAACGTGAAGGCGGCCCTGACCCGGCACCTGGAGGAGATTCTGGCGCTGCCCGTGGCCAAGCGGCTGGAAAGCCGTTACAAGAAATTCCGCGCCTTCGGCCAGGTGTCGGAGAAACAGAAGCCCGCCGCGCCCGCGACGGCCGCGTGAGATGCTTTACCCGCTGACCTTCCGGCCGATTTTCCAGGAGCGCATCTGGGGCGGACGGAACATCGAGGCGCTTTACAAAAAACCGCTGCCGGAAGGCAAGGTGATCGGCGAATCGTGGGAGATTTCCGACCGCGAAGGGGAGAACAGCGTGGTGGCCAACGGGCCGCTGGCCGGGAAATCGCTGGGCGAATTGATGAGTTCGCGCCGCGGGGAGCTGATGGGGCGGGCGCATTCGCCGGGCGGGCGCTTTCCGCTGCTGGTGAAGATCCTGGACGCGCAGGAGAACCTGTCGCTGCAGGTCCATCCGCCGGAGAGCCTCGCCGCCGGGTTGGGCGGCGTGGCGAAAACAGAGATGTGGTTCGTGACGGCGGCGGAACCGGGAGCGCGCCTGTACGCGGGGCTGCGGCCCGGGGCCACCCGCGAGGAGTTCGCGGCCAAGACGCGCGATGGGACGGTGGCGGATTGTTTCCACCAAATTCAGGCGCGCGCGGGGGATTCGCTTTTCCTGCCGAGCGGGCGGGTGCACGCGCTGGGAAAAGGGCTGGTGATTTTCGAAATCCAGCAGAATTCGGACACGACCTACCGGGTGTTCGATTGGAACCGTGTGGACGCGGCCGGGAAGCCCCGCCAACTGCATGTCGAGGAGTCGTTGAAGTGCATTGATTTCGATGATTTCGAGCCGGCGCTGGCGAGCGGGAAGTTTTTGGACGCGGGCGAAGGGGTGGAGACTCGGGCCTTGGCCCGGCACGCGCTGTTTGGGGTGGACCTGCTGAGGATGAAGGCGGGGGCGCGTTTTGCGGAAGCGATCACGGAGCCGCGCGTGCTCGGGGTCGTCTCCGGGAGAATCCGAATTGAGGACGACGCCCAGCCCGTGACGCTGGCGGCGGGCGAATTTGCGCTGATCCCGGCCGTGCTGGGAAAGGCGGCGTTTGTGGCCGAGGAGGGCGCGGAGATCCTGTCCGCGTCGCCGGGCTGACCATGGGGAGGGCATGCACTTCATCCGGCGAGTCCTGCTGCTGATCCCGCTGTTGCTGCTGATCAGCTTTTTGGCGTTCATTTTGGTGCGGGTCGCGCCCGGAGGGCCGTTTGACCGGGAGCGGAAGGCGCCGTCACCGGAGGTGGAGAAACGGCTGCAGGCCCGGTACCATCTCGACGAGCCGGTCTGGAAGCAATATGGGCGGTATTTGGGGGCGTTGCTGCGCGGGGATCTGGGCCCGTCGCTGAAGCAGCGGAGCTATTCCGTGAACGAGATCATCGCGCAGGGCTTGCCGATTTCGCTGGCCCTGGGTGGGATGGCGTTTTTGTTCGCGCTGGGGGTTGGCATCCCGCTGGGGTTTTATGGCGCAGTGCGCAAGGGGCACTGGGACGAGTACGCGGGGAGCTTTTTCACGCTGCTGCTGGTGTGCGTGCCGGCGCTGGCGGTGGCGCCGCTCTTCGTGATGGTTTTCGGAATCCAACTGCGAATCTTTCCGGTCGGGCTGTGGGCCTCGCCGTGGCACGCCGTGCTGCCGACGGTGACGCTTGGGCTGTATTTCGCGGGGCGCATCGCGCGGCTGATGCGTGAGGGAATGCTGGCCACGCTGCAATCGGAATTCCTCGTCACGGCCCGCGCCAAAGGGTTGAGCGAGCAGGTGGCGCTT
Organism: uncultured Verrucomicrobiota bacterium; assembly: GCA_964611245.1. GTDB lineage: Bacteria > Verrucomicrobiota > Verrucomicrobiia > Limisphaerales > SXQI01 > CAZSXX01. Next base: position 6,686 of record CAZSXX010000166.1, read on the forward strand.
TGGAAACATGGATTTGGGCTGGGCGTGCTGCCGGTGCTGTCCTATTCGGGCCCGTTGCTGGCGGACTTGCTGACGGGGTCGTTTGTGGTGGAGAACATTTTCCAGATCCCGGGGATTGGGGTCTCGCTGGTGAACAGCTCCCTCAACCGGGATTATCCGTTGGTGGTGGGGCTGGTGATCCTCTACGCCTGCCTGCTGCTGGTCCTGAACCTGCTCGTGGACATGGCCTACGCGTTCATCGACCCGCGGATGAAATCGGGCTGAGCAGGCGGGTCACTCCGCGAGGATGCGGACGCACGGCTTGCCGATGGAGGCCGGGGGCTCCTCGATGCGCAGGGCGGCGCACAAGGTGGCGGCGATGTCCGTGATGTAAAACTCATCGGCGTAGCGCCCCGGTTTGAAGGCGCGGCCGAAGAACAGGACGGGAATCCGCGTGTCATACGCGAAGACGGTGCCGTGGGTGGTCCCGGTTTTGTTCGTGCCGGCCAGGGAATAGGGCTTGGAGACGAGCATGAGGTCGGCGCCGCGCTCGGGATTGTAGCCATTGGCGTAAAACTGTCCGATCTGGCCATGGGCCCGGCCCTCCAGCAGTTGGTCGCGGGAAAAAGCGTTCAGGAACATCCCGGTGTCGAGCGCCAGCTCGCGGATGTGCGAGGAAATCTCGGCCACTGAAATCTGCTTGGCCCGCAGGGTGTCATGGTTCAGGTGGACGTCGCCGTAGGGAATTTTCATTTTCTTGAAGTATTTCCCGGAGCCAAAACGCTCCTCCAATTTCACCTGGAGGTTCGTCATGAATTTTTCGGAGTCCCAACGGTGGCCGTCCAGCCCCATGTCCGTGGCGTATTCGGGGGTCGGCGCGACGCCATGGTCGGCTGTGAGGACAATCATTATGTTGGCGAGGCCGACCCAGGCGGCGATTTGCTGGAAGATCCGCGCGAGCTGCCGATCCAGCCGGAAGGTGTGGTCCTGGATTTCATGGGAATGGGGCCCGAAAGTGTGGCCGACCGAATCCATGGAGGAGTAGGAAAGGCAGAGCAAATCGGGCTGGGCCCCCTGCCCCATCTCCTCGGCGTCCAGGGCGCTGAGCGCCAGGTCGGTCAGCAACTCGTCGCCAAACGGGGTCGGGGTGACGCCCTCAACGGTGTTGGTGGCCGTCATGATGACGTGGTTGAAAATGCTGTTGGTTTCGCCGTGCAGCTTCCCCTCGCCGCGCGCGGCGTCCGTGAACAAATAATCCTTGGGATCGAACATCCGCTCCCAGATTTTTCCGACGGCGGCATGGGCCAGCTTGCGGCTGTTGAAGTCGGCCACCCACTGGGGGAGGTTGGTCATGTAATAGGTGCTGGTGATGAAGGCGCCGGACTTGGAGTCGAACCAGAACGCGCCGGTGGGTTTCTTGCCGGCAGGCAGGATGGCGCCGCGGTCCTTGATGGATAGGCTGATGACCTTGGAGCCGAAATGGAGGCGCATCTGGTCGGCGACGGTGGACCCAATGAAATTCTTCGGGGACATCGCGCTTTTGTTGGTGGTGCCGACGGCGACGGCGTTGGTGTCGGCGCAGCAGTACATGTCCTTGCCGGTGCGTTTGTCGAACCAGTCGTTGCCGATGATGCCGTGCTCGGCGGGCCCGGATCCGCTCAGGTAGCTGGCGTGGCCGGGGCCGGTGACGGTGGGGAAATAATTGTAGCGGGCGAAGGTCATGTTGGCGCCGCGCTCGGTCAGGAGGCGGAAGCCTTCGTTGGCGAAGCGCTCATGGCCCCGCTCCAGATAGTCGTAGCGGAGCTGGTCCACCACAATGGCCACGACGAGTTTGGGCGGCTCGGCGTTGATGGAGTGGAGTCCAGCCGAGAAAAACAGCGCCAGCAAAACAACAAATCGAACACTCATTTAATTCCTGAACGGGCGCGGACGATCCTTTGGGGGCCAGCGCACGCACGATTTTAAGACGGGGCCGGGTCCATGGCAATTCATCCCTGTGTGAACGTTGGGCGCCAGTTGGCCCAGCACACCATGGAGAGCCGGGAGGCGCGGCTACTCGGCGTCCACCTTGACGCCGAGGGCCCGATAGCGCTGGAGCTTGTAGATGAGCGAACGGCGCGAGATGCCGAGGGATTTCGCCGTCTCGGTGCGGCTGAAATTGTGCTTGCGAAGGGCGGCGCAGATGGTCTGGCGCTCGACGTCCCCGAGATTCGCGGCGTCCGTCCGGGGCGCGGAGGGCTCGGCGGCGATTTTGGCGGGGAGGTGCTGGGGAAGGATCAAATCCGCGCGGGAAAGGAGGGCGGCGCGCTCCATGGCGTTGCGCAGCTCGCGGACGTTGCCGGGCCAGGCGTATTGTTCGAGGACCTCGATGGCGCCGGCGCTGAGGCGCGCGCGGCCCTTGGTGAATTCGGCGATGAAATGGTTGGCCAGGGGCAGGATGTCCTCGCGCCGCTCGCGCAGCGGGGGAA
>CAZSXX010000166.1:9148-9438 GCA_964611245.1 uncultured Verrucomicrobiota bacterium
CTCGACAACGTTGAGCCGGTAGATCAAATCCTCGCGAAAGCGGCCCTGGGCGACCTCCTCCTCAAGGTCGCGGTTGGTGGCGGCGAGGACGCGGACGTTGCTGGCGATCTCGCGGTTGGAGCCGACGCGCTGGAAGCGGCCATCCTGGGTGACGCGGAGGAGCTTGGCTTGGAGCTGCGGGGACATTTCGGCGATTTCATCGAGGAAGATGGTCCCGTTTTTGGCCTGCTCGAAACGGCCGATGCGCTGCTGGGAGGCGCCGGTGAAGGAGCCCTTTTCGTGGCCGAACA
>CAZSXX010000167.1:0-9409 GCA_964611245.1 uncultured Verrucomicrobiota bacterium
CGTCATCCAGGAACTCCTAGGCCTCTCCAGCATCAGCACAACCGAACTCTTCCCCCTCGTCACCACCCATCGCCTCCGCGACGTCCACCGCCAATTCCACCCCCGCTCCACCTGAGCGCCGACCCTCCGGCCAGGCGTCCCCCGCCTACGTTTCCGCAGGCGGCGTGTTGATCACCCGTTGCCGCGGAAACTCCAGGTAAAAGCAGCTCCCATGGCCCGGTTGCGACTCAACCCGGACGTGCCCGCCCGCGCGCTCCACCACTTTCTTGACGATCGCCAACCCCAGCCCCGTCCCGGGGAACGCGTTCTCCGGATGCAGCCGTTCAAACAATCGGAATATTCGTTCGTGGTGCTCAGGCTGAATGCCAATCCCATTGTCTTTCACCGCAATCAGCACATTGTCCCCATTGCCCTCAGCCCATATTTCGATGTGTGGCGGAGTTCCGTCCCGGACAAATTTGAGGGCGTTGCTCAGGAGATTTCGGAGGACCTGGTTGACCATGATTTTGTTCACGGCCAAAACCGGCAGGGGCGACAGGACTTCGATCGCGGCGCCGCTCTGGTCGATCTCGCTTTTCAGCTCTGAGCGCAACCCATTCAGCTCAACCGCCAAGTCCGTCGGCCCCCCATCTCTCCCGCCCTGGTCGGCGCGCCCATATTCGAGCAGGTCCTGGATCAACTGGTCCATCCGCTCCACCGCCGCCGCGATCCGCGCCAAATATTCCCGGCCCGCCGCGTCCAACAGCTTTTCATAGTCGTCGCGCAGAATCGTGCAAAGCCCATGCACCCCGCGCAACGGCGCCCGCAAATCGTGCGCGATGCTGTAGCAGAAGCTCTCCAGGGATTTGACGCTGTTGGACAGCTCGGCCGTCCGTTCTGCCACCCGGCTTTCCAGCTCCCTGGAGTACCGCCGCAATTCCGCTTCCGCCTGCTGCAGGCTGGCCTCCGCCAGCTTTCGGCTCGTGATGTCGCGCTTGATCCCCACATGGCACACCAACTCCCCTCCGTCGTTGTAAACAGGAAATGCCGCGATCTCGACCGGAAAATCCCGCCCGTCCTTCGCCCGGCTCGTCACCTCCCCCCGGAATTCCCCCCGCTGTCCCAAGGCCTCCACAATCTTGCCGAACTGGGCCGCCCCCAGGTGCAACTCCGGCGTTTTGGCCGCGAGGTCGCCGCCGCTGTAACCAAGCATCCGCAGGTGCGCGGGGTTCTGTTCCAGGTAAACCCCGTCCGGGCGGATCACCGCGATCCCGTCGATGGAATTCAGGAAGATTTGCTGGTAGAGCCGCCGCTTTTCGTCGCTCATCCGCCGCTCCGAAACCAGCGCCGCCAGCGCCAGCGACGTCACCGTGATCGTCCCCATGAACCCTTGCAGCAGCAGCAGCGCGGTGTTGCGGTCCGCCACCGCGAAGGGGCCGTACCCCTTCAACGTCCCGGAGATCGCGATCGCCGAAACCAGCAGGCAGGCCGAGGCCGCCCCCCGCTGCTCAAATCGGTACGCGGCCCAAAGCAGTCCGGGAATCAGCAGGAAATCAAACGGATACCGCCCCGTCCCCGCCATCGTCCACCGCTCAAAAACCAGCGTGCTGATCAGGACCAAAAACGCGGCGAGCAGCGCCAACTCCACCCAATGCTTCCGGGCCCCAAAGCCGTTCTGGGGCGACGCCCACGTGATCAACAGCGGGCTGACAATCACCGCGCTGACAAAATCGCCCAGCCACCACGTCAGCCAGATCGAACCGAAATTCTCCCACGGCGCGAATCCCCCAAGGCACAGGCTGAGGACCCCCATCGACGCGCTCACCATCGTGGCCGGCGGCGCCGCGACCGCGACGAACCGGAGCGCGTTGCCCGCGCGCTGGAACGCCTGCAGCCCGCCCGCGAACCTCATGGCCAGCCACGCGCCCAGCGCGCTCTCAAGCGTGTTGCCGATGGCGATCCCCGTCACCACCCCAAGGGATCCGTTCGTCGTGATGTTCACGCAGAACGCCCCGAGGAAGACGCCCGGCAGCATGCGCCAACCAAACAGCAGCACGGCCGCGAGCGCGATTCCTGTCGGCGGCCAAACCGCCGACGCGCTCTCCTGCAGGAACGCCAGCGACAACCCGAACCGGCCCGCCACGAAATAGATCGCCGCGAGCAAAACATTCCCAATCACCATTCGGTGGCCTCCCAACATAACTTCCGCGGGTTCTGCGCCAGACCTTACACCCCTTCGCCCCCTTTGAAAACCCGAGGAAAATTCCCGAATTGCGGAGCGGACCAATTTTCGTCCCCCTGCATTGCTCTGACATCCGCGCCTTGCCCGCCGAGCGACTCGGGTCGCTTGGGTCATCAACCCCTCGGGTCGGCACCCTGGCGTGGCTGGCCCAGCCCCTCCATCGGCAAATTCGTTCGCCGAGTTGCCACTTGCGCCCGAACAGGGGAAGCTCGGGCGTGATCACTCAATCATCCAAGCAATCAACCGGGACATCGCTGAAAATCCCATTGGCGGGTTTTCTCCTGGCCAGCGCCGCGCTCGCTTCGGCAAACGCGCAACCCTCCGGCGGCGACGGCGGCGCTTCCCTGGGCATTTCCTACTCGGCGGAGTCCTCTTACACCGCGGGCGGCGACGTGAAGTTCTCCGGGGCGAAGTTCGGGGAAAGCGATGCGCTCTCCTACACCCTCGGCGTCGGCGCGCGCGTCCCGATCGACGGACGCTGGAGCATCCCCGTCGATTTCCGTTCGCAGAATGTCGAGCTTGGCGACCGCGCGGGCGCGCCCCTTCCGGGCTACATCCACACCGCCAGCCTTGGCGCCGGCCTCGCCTATCGCGCCAATGAACACTGGAGCTTCAGCGCCCGCGTCAGCCCCACCCTCTACAAATTCAGCGACATCGGGGGCAACGACCTCGGATTCTCCGGCGGCCTCTTTGCCTCTTGGCGTCGCAGCCCCACGGTGCGCTGGATTTTCGGCGCGCTGATCGCCCCGGACAGCGACTTAAAATTCCTCCCGGTCGCCGGTGTGGAGTGGGACATCACCGACCGCTGGGAACTCTCCGTCGCGTATCCCCGCCCCCGCCTCACCTACAAATGTGGCCCGCAATGGAGCTTCTACGGCGGCGTCGATGCGACCGGCGCGACCTTCCGCGCCAGCGACCACCTCGGCTCGTCCATTGGATTGGCCCGGTTCAACGACGCCCTCGGTTCATACCGCGACGTCCGCCTCGGCCTCGGCGTGGCCCACAGCTTGGCCGCGGCCTTGAAAATCGAGATGGACGCGGGCTATTCCGTCTATCGACGCATCGATTTCACCCGCCTGGACGAAGAAGTCCGCTTCGACCCTGCGCCCTACATTCGCCTGGGCCTCGCCGGAAGGTTCTGATCCCCACCCACCCGCGCCAGACCCTACATCCCTTCGCCCCTTTTGAAAACCTGAGTAAAGTCCCAAATTGTGCGGAGCGAAATTCCAGGCCCTTGCGTCCCCGGCAAATGAAAGCTCAATTCTCCGCTAACCAAATCCCAGCCATCTGGCCGCCTTAGTGGGCATGCCTCAACCTCCCTTCCAGCCGTCCCGAAGAGCCGCTTCGCCTCATCGAATGCTGCTTCCCAAAGTTCACGCGGCAGCCTCCCTCAAACCCCGCTGTTCACGATCGTGCAACCGTTTGGCGCGGAATCGAAACGCCTCCAACCGACGCCTACGCGACGTCCACCGCTAATTCCACCCCCGTTCCACCTGACACCCAACGGGCGCGCCGCAACTAGGCCGGCCATCACCTCCTGGAGCAAGGGCTGTTCCTCAAACACATCCTCCCTGCATCCCTTCACATTATTACTGCTCCCAGGCATTACACCGGAGCGTCAACCATAAACGCACGAGCGACCAAAGCGCGATGAAAGTCCCCGAAAAACTCCCGATTTTCAGCGGCCTGCGGGAGGAATAATCCGTCTTTGTTAGAGAGCTTTGGCCCGGTAGAAACGGATCGGATCCTGTAACCTTGGCTTGACCGGCATAAGGTAAGGGCTGGAAGGGAGGACGAAATCTCCCTCCGTGATCCAGGCGGAGGAACGGAGAAGGTCGCTGGAGGCTTCCAATTCAATCCGTTGCCCTGGAACACCCACCAAGATTACAGCCTCGAGATTGGCCGCTGGCTGCCGGGGCACAACCAAGATCGGTTTCGATGGGGCTGGCCAGCTTCCACCGTGAAGCATTTCGGCGCTGATCAAGTCTTGGCTCAAATTGTTGGAGCCGGTGATGCTTCCTCCACCGGCGAAAAGGACGGACCCATCCCTCAACGCAGTGGCGGTATGGTAAGCGCGGCCGGTGGCCAGCCCTGGAAGTGTCGTCCATTCGGAGCTCAGAGGATCAAATAACTGAACCTGATTGGTCGTGCCCGCATTCCAAAAATATTTGCCGCCGGCCACGAGAACCCTGCCGTCCGCCGTCAAACACGCGGTGTGATTTTGGATCTTCGATTTTGTGGCGGTGGTGAGGCTCCAAATTTCAGTTTCCGGATCGTACCACTCCACAGCCGCAGTCGTATCGTAGGACGAGTTCCCCAATATCTGGCCGCCGATCAGTAGCACGCGTCCGCTTGGGAGCAAGGTCAGCGTATGGCCCGCCCCGCGGGCTATTTTTGTGGGGCCGGTCGAAATCCAAGTTTCCGAGACTGGATCAAAGATTTCCGCCGCACTGGAGTACTGACCAATGACGAGAACTTTTCCGGAGAAGAGCAGAATGGAGGAAATGTAGATGCGGTTCAGGCTCATCGGTGCTACGGTCTTCCATGCTGCGGCAGCCGGATCGTAAATTTCAGCGCTGTTCAGCCCCCGCGCCTCAAAATTGTAGCCTCCCGCCACGAGGACACGCCCATCTCTAAGCAGTGTTGCGGTATGATAAGCGCGCGAAGTATTCAGGGGTGCGGTGGCAATCCAAGTTCCGCTGGTGGAATCGTAAAGCTCGCAACTGGAGAGATAGCCGTTGCTAAAGTACGCGCCCCCGACGACCAACACTTTGCCATTGCTGAGGATTGTCGCGGTATGACCGAAACGGGGTGTTGCTAGCGGACTGGCGGCGCCCCAGACGCCCGTTGCGGGGTTATAGAGATCGCACTTCCCAACTGCTGGGGGGGAGCTATCGTCCCCGCCGGCGACGAGCACCTTTCCCGTTGGAAGCATTGTCGCAGTATGATTTTTTCGTTTCGCCGCCATTTGGCCGGCCGACACCACCGCCTCGGCGCCCGACACGACTTCTGAAAAGGCGGAGGCAACCAACAACCCGGCAACGGCCCGGATGGCGGCCGCTCGCAGAAGGAACATACTCGCGTGAAAGATTGGAGAATCCGGTAAGTGCTCTCGCACTTGATGAGCGATGGGATTTATCCCTCATTTGTTCAGCAAAAGCGGGTTTCGGTCAACTGCAATCACTTTGCAAAAGCGTTTCGAGCAATGCGATTGCACCGGAGAATCAAGACTTTACTTAGTTTCGATATGGAACTTCCTTTTTGAAAACCTGCAGTAAACCCACGGATTACGGAACGGATATGCAAAATCGCCCCCCGGCCTTCTCCCTATGCCGCACCCGCCTTGCCGCCCGGACAACTCGCTGCTAACCTATCCCCATGAGCGCGGTCGAGCTTGCCCTCCAAAAGGTGAAAGCCTTGAACGAAACTGAAGCCCTTCAGCTTTTGCATTGGCTTCGCTCCGTCCACCAAGCCCCGGTTGAGGCCCCGCCCCCGCTCGGCGCGCGCGCCATGCTCGGTTTTGCCCGCCGCCTCCGCCCCCAACCCCGCTCCACCGCCGATTGGATGGCCGACCTCCGCGCCGGCGAAAAACCCTAGTGGCCTGGGTCATCGACACCTGCCTGTTCATTGACGTTGCCGAAGCCGATCCGGACTTTGGAGCTCGCTCCGCCCACCTGCTCGACATTACTCGCGCACGCGGCTTGGTCGTCTGCCCAATCACCTATGTCGAGTTGGCGCCCGTTTTCGACGGGATCCTCTCAGTTCAGGACGCCTTCCTGCAAGACGTGGGAGCCAGTTTTATGGAGTTGTGGTCGCCTCCCGACACGGTTGCGGCGCACGAAGGGTGGAATCGCTACGTCCAGGCAAAGCGAAAAGGCGCCCTCCCCCGGCGTCCTATTGCGGATGTCCTGATCGGCGCATTTGCCCTCCGGTTCGACGGATTGCTCACCAGGAATGAATCCGATTTTCGAACAATCTACCCAAATCTCCGCATAGTCTCCCCTTGAACCGAGACGCTCCTCTGAACAGCATCTTGCGGGCAAGCGGCCATTGACTTCTCACCTTCTCGTTTGCACCCTCACTGTCCACATGGACTCTCGACTGCGCGAACAGACAATATTCGCTGTGCAAGCTGCTGTCGTTGAGCTTCTGGACCTCGCGGCATCTCTCGATCCCAATGCCGATTCTGATTCAAGGGAAGAGTTGATTCAAGATGCTGAACAGACTGTTCTCCGTTTTATCGCGGGAATCGTGCTGGCTGATCGGGATTACTCTCTGGAGGAACAGGAATTCCTCGCAATTCTTGTGAATGCTAAAGAGAAACCGGGGGGGATCATTCGCTACTTGAATGAGTTTGCTGCTCAGTGGCGCGAGGCATCTTCACGCGCGCCAGTTTTTTTCCAGCGCGCTGTGAGGCATGACATCGCAAACGGGACCTCCATCGCTCGCTCGATGATTAGAGAAATCCAATTGGTCGGAAACAACATCTGCGTCTGCGATGCTCGTTTTCGAAAACAGGAACAATCGATTGTTCACGATTACGTTTCGACGTTGGCCACTTTTCTGGACTCGGCGACGGCGGCTGCTCGCTCTTAAGGTGTCTTCTTCCAGTGTCCGTTTAAAATTTTCCTGTTGGCTCTCCAACGATGACCAGGATAGTTGAGATTTCCGGTATCCAGCGCCGCGTTTTGCAAGAAAACTAAATTCAAAGACTTCTGCGAATCGTTCCATTCCATCCGCCATCCTCCCCTCCACCCGCGCCATGACTCCCATCCTTCGCCTCCTCTCCCTCCTTGCGCTCCTCATGGCCCACGCCCGCGCCGCCGGTCCCCTTGATCAATTCTACGACCCCACCACCATCCAGGACATCCGCCTCACCATCGCCCCCGCCGACCTCGACCGCCTCCAGCGCGCCCTTCCCCAGCGCCTCGCCGTCCCGGCCACCTTCCAATGGAACACCCATTCCCTCACCAACGTCGCCGTCCGCTACAAAGGCAACAGCTCCTCCAGCCCCAACTCCCCCCACAAACGCAGCTTCCTCCTCGACTTCCCCCAATTCGAAAAAGGCCGCCGCTTCCTCGGCCTGCGCCACGTCGCCCTCGACAACGCCATCCAATTCGGCGGCCTCTACAGCGAAATCCTCATCACCACCGCCCTCCGCGACCTCGGCCTCAAAGCCTCCCGCTGCAACTACGCCCGCCTCCATCTCAACGGCAAATTCCTCGGCGTCCACGTCAACGTCGAGCGCATCGACCAATCCTTCCTCGACCACCATTTCGCCGACGGCCGCGGCCCCCTTTTCAAAGTCGACGAAGGCGGCCCCGGCGCCGACCTCCGTTTCATCGGCGACGACCCCAACCTCTACCGCAAAGCCTTCGAACTCCATTCCGGCCGCGAAAAGGAAGCCTACACCGCCCTCCTCGACCTCATCCGCTCCCTCGACTCCCCCGACCTCACCGATGCCGCCCTCCGCCGCCAGATCGACCTCGACGCCTTCCTCAAAACCACCGCCGTCCTCCTCTTCGCCGGCGCCTTCGACCAATACACCGGCTGGAACCCACACAACTACTACCTCTACCTCCATCCCCCCGACCAACGCTGGACATACCTCCCCTGGGACCTCGACGTCGGTTTCGCCGACCGCGCCTTTGGCCACATTCCCGTCCTCGACGGCTGGCACGCCGCCTGGCCCGCCCCCGCGCCGGGCCGCCCCCTCCTCGAGCGCGTCATCGCCAGCCCAACCCTCCTCAAGGAATACCGCGCCCACGCCGCCGCCATCCTCGAATCCCATTTCCATCCCGACATCCTCATCCCCAAACTCCGCTCCCTCCACGCCCTCATCCAGGACGACCTCGCCCGCGACCCCTTCCCGCCCCGCCGCGCCACCAACCCCTCCGACCAATCCCACGCCGGCATCGTTGCCTCCATCGAAAACTTCATCCGCCAGCGCCACGCCACCGCCCGCGCCCTACTCGCCGATCCCGGCCCCCGGCCCGCTTTCCAACCCGCCGAACCCTCCCAACCTCCCGCCCAGCAGGATGGCCCAACCCCTGGCCCACCCTCCCCCGACGCCCCCACCGGCCTCCGCGCCGTCAACGTCACCCCCTCCTCCGTCGAACTCCGCTGGACCGACCACGCCGACGGCGAAGTCGCCTACGTCGTCCAGCGCAGCCAGCCCCAAATCCCCGGCGCCGCCTCCTTCGCCAACGCCATCGGCCTGCCCGGCCCTGCCATCACCTCCGCCACCGACCGCAACGTCCAGCCCGGCCAAACCTACCACTACCGCGTCTACGCCGTCCTCCCCACCCCCCAGGGCCCGCGCGGCACCGGCGTCTCCAACACCATCGAAGTCCAAATCCCCGCCCCCTGAGGCGCCGCGCCGCCGACCGCGCGGTCCAATCCCCTTCTTTCCTCCCTCCCGCCATCGTGCTAAAACCACGTCCGCCCATGAACTCTCGCCTCCTCCCCCTCCTTGCGTTCCTCCTCGCCGCCCTCACCTCCACCGCATCCGCCGCCACGCGCTTCGCCGCCCCCGGCGCCGGGCGCCCCAACTTCCTCATCCTCCTCTCCGACGACCAAACCTTCCGCGCCCTCGGCCGCGCCGGCGAACTCGAAATCAAAACCCCGCACCTCGACCGCCTTGCCAAGCGCGGCGTCCAATTCACCCACTGCTTCAACCCCGGCGGCTGGAGCGGCGCCGTCTGCATCCCCAGCCGCGCCATGCTCAACACCGGCCGCACCCTCTGGAACAGCCGCGCCCCCGATGGCCAGCCCATCCCCCCCGACGCCGCCCTCTGGGGCGAAACCCTCGGCCGCGCCGGCTACGACACCTACATGGCCGGCAAATGGCACCTCTCCGACCCCTCCCTCCGCCGCAGCTTCGCCACCATCGGCCCCCTCACCGGCGGCTTCCTCCCCTCCACCCCCATCCACGGCGAGGCCTACTCCCGCCCCGCCCACGGCAACACATGGAACGCCCACGACCCCAAATGGGCCGGCCACTGGATCCAGACCAACGGCCAACCCATCCACAGCAGCGCCCTCATCGCCGACGCCGCCATCTCCCACCTCCGCCAAAGCGCCGCCCGCCCCGCCAACCCCTTCGTCATGTACATCGCCTTCACCGGCGCCCGCGGGGGGGGGGGGGGGCGGGGGGGGGGGGGGGGGGGGGGGGGGGGGGGGGGGGGG
>CAZSXX010000168.1:0-9357 GCA_964611245.1 uncultured Verrucomicrobiota bacterium
TTGAAGTTCCCCGATTCCGTCACCACCTGGAAAGGCGTCGCCCGCGCCGCCACCGCCAACGCCGAATTCGGCGTCGCCTCCCTTTCCACCCTCACCACCCAACCCCTCATCATCCGCCTTCAATCCTCCCGCTTTTTCGTCGTCGGCGACCAAGTCACCATCTCTGCCATCGTCAACAACAACACCGCCGCCCCCATTTCCGTCACCCCCGAAATCTCCGTCGACGGCGCCCGCCTCATCGGCGATCCCAAAAAATCCCCAGCCTCCATCCCAGCCTCCGGTCAAATGCGCTTCGACTGGAAAGTCGCCGCCGAAAAAGAGGGCCAAGCCCGCCTCCGCGTCACCGCCCGCTCCCCCGGCGCCAGCGATGCCATGGAGCGGACCTATCCCATCCACGAGCACGGCGTCGAGAAATTCATCGGCGCCTCCGGCAAGCTCGCCGCCCGTGAAGCCGTTATCCCGCTCGATCTCCCGCCCCGCCGCCCCGGCTCCACCAAGCTGATCGTCCAAGTCACCCCCAGCCTCGCCGTCACCATGCTCGACGCGCTCCCCTATCTCCTCGACTACCCCTACGGCTGCACCGAACAAACCATGAGCCGCTTCCTCCCCGCCGCCATCATCGCCCGCACCCTCGGCGCCGTGGGCCTCGATGCCGAAACCGCCATGGGCCGCACCTTCGGCGGCGTCTCCGCCGCCTCCATCGCCGCCGCCCGTCCCGGCCCAAAAACCAACCTCGCCAAACTCGACGAAGTCGCCCGCGCCGGCGTGGAGCGCTTGCGCGACATGCAGCATGGCGATGGCGGCTGGGGCTGGTGGAAGGAAGGCCCCTCCGATCTCTGGATGACCGCCTACGTCGTCTGGGGACTCGCCCTCGCCCGCGCCGCCGACCTCCCCGCGCCCGAGGAAATGCTCGCGCGCGGCCTCGCCTTCCTCGACGCCAACATCGCCCACGCCTCCGACGACCCCTCCTTGCAAGCCTGGGCCCTCCACGCGCTCTCCTCCGCCCGCCCCGCCGGTTCCCCAGCGTCCACCTCCGCCCAAAAAGCCCTCGGCAACGCCTGGGCCAAACGCGAATTCCTCACCCCCTATTCCCGCGCCCTCCTCGCCCTCGCCTCCCATTCCTTTGGCGACGTGGAAAAAGCCCGCGTCCTCGTGCGCAACCTCGAGGACGGCGTCGTCCGCGACGAAAACACCGGCTCCTCCGTCTTGCTCAAGGGAGGGCAGGGGCTCCCCACCGCCCATTGGGGCGCCGCCCGCGGCTGGTGGCGCTGGTCCGAGTCGCCCGTCGAGGGAACCGCCATTGTCCTCAAAGCCCTCCTCGCCATCGAACCGGGCCACAAGCTCATCGAGCCAGCCGCCAACTGGCTGGTCCAAAACCGCCGCGGCGCACAATGGAGCAACACCCGCGACACCGCCATCACCCTCCTCGCCCTGGCCGACTACCTCAAAAAAACCGGCCAACTCGCCCCCGACGCCGCCGTCGAAATCTCCGTCAACGGCCAGGTCGCCGCCTCCACCAATTTCACCGCCGCCACCGCCCTCCGGGCCCCCAGCCGTTTCGAGATTCCCCCGGCCCTCCTCCGCGATGGCTCCAACGAAATCCGCCTCGTCCGCACCTCCGGCGAAAGCCCCCTCTTCTTCGCCGCCGAAGCCTCCTATTTCACGCTCGAGGAGCCCATCACCCCCGCCGCCAACGAACTCTTCGCCCAGCGCCGCTACTTCCGCCTCATTCCCCGGCCAACCCTCCTCAAGGGCAACCAATTCGAGCGCGCCCCCCTCAAAAACGGCGAGACCATCAAGGCCGGCGAACGCGTCGAATCCTCCATCCTCCTCGAATCCAAGAACAACTTCGAATACATCCTCCTCGAGGACCTCAAGCCCGCCGGGTTTGAGGCCGTGCAAATCCGCAGCGGCGAGGGCGCCACCGCCCGGCCCGTCAAGGCTTCGGCCGCCCGGCGCGGCGGCGTTCTCTCCGACGACGACTACGCCCCGGGCGGCCGTTGGGTTTACCAGGAAATGCGCGACCGCAAAATCGCCTCCTTCATCCACACCCTCCCCCAGGGCTTCTGGGAAATCCGCTCCGAATTCCGCGCCGAAATCCCCGGCGAATTCCACGCCCTCCCCGCCCTCGGCCACGCCATGTACGTCCCCGAAATCCGCTGCAACACCGCCGAAACCCGCGTCACCATCCGCGACTGACGCCCCCCAATTGTGGCTCAGGCGGTTTGCAAGGATTCGTAGGCGATCTGAAGGGGGTCGGCCGCTTCGGTGTAATTGAGTTTTTCGAACCCGACGACGCGGCCTTCCTTGTTTTTCATGAGGATGATTTCGTCGCCCGTTTCCTCGCAGATGGCCTCGGTTTCCGGCGGCGCGAACCACACCGTGAGGGTTCGCCCCGCCACATCGTGGAATATTCTCAAATTGGCCATAGTCGGTCTCCTTCTTTGATCGCGTCCGCAGGATACGCGGTGATGAGAAAGGCGTCGAGCCCCGCTTGTTTGCAGACGGCGCAAACCCACCGGCGGGTTCCGTGTTCGCGGTAAAAGAGGAGCACGTTTGCATCCACCCGGCTCCGCCGAATTTCTTCGGGATTCTCCAAAACCTCCTGCACGTCCGACTCGCGCCCCAGGATGGCGGGATGCTTTTCGGTGGCCTGACCCGTACCAAGCCGGGTCCAAGGTCGGCGGCCTAATGCAAATCGCTCCGCACCGTCTCTGCTGACTCGGCTCGCGCCAGATGGGAGGTGATCTTGATCAGGAAGTAGTAGAATCCGTTCTGCGAGAAGGACGCCAGGCGGGCATTGTTGTTCAGGGACTGCTCGTAAATGCTGCTGGACGCGGAACTGAGCCGGTCCAGGAAGACGATCCCGCCTTGCTTGAACGCATCGAATGGGGGCAGCCACAGCAGCTCAAAAACGCGGTTCGACCGAATGTCATGCAAATACGAGCGGGCGCCATCCTCTCCTCGCCGGGCTATCTCGACCCGGGAAAACTGCTCGAAATCCAGGACCGGCGCGACATTCACGAAGGCCGACCGATTCGGCTGCAGGTCGCAGGTGTTGTTCAATATGAGGACCGCCAGGTTTTTCGAGACGGCCTTCCCGCCCGGCGCAATCACCGCGACCGGGAAGTCTGCGTGAATGTCCCCTTGAAGCCGTTTTTCCCCGAGATTGGGAGGCGTCAGAAGCCACCCGAATTCTGGGACCTTCCTTAAGGCGGCCAGGAGAGACGCGACCTTCTCGGGCGGGACAACGGTGGTTCTGAGGGCTGCTTCCTCGAGGTCGATCATTCAAACTGCGACCAGAAGAATTCGTCCGCGTCCTGCCGTTCCCAATCCTGCATGGGACGCGCGCCGGGGTTCGCGGCTTTGGCAAAAGCGATCCAAGCCAAGGCATTCGAACTGTCGAGCGGCGAGGGGTTGGCGGCTGGGGATGGCTGCCCCGGGTCGCCCGCCTCCGCTCCGACCGAGTGCGATGCGGTTTGCGCTGGGCCGACAGTCGCGGCCGGCAAGCCTTGCGCGATCGGCGGTTCCAACCTCGTCCCAATCATCCGGTAACTTTGACGGAGATTCCGGGTTTTGTCGAGGAAATACCCTTGTAAAACGGCCCGGCGCGCAGGATCAGGAGGCTCCGGTCGGCTGCTGGATTGCTGGGCCTCCCCAGCCCCTTTCCAGATGGCGCCGCTGCCGGGAACCGCGCTGGACCATCCATGCGCCGACGGGGGCGCGACACGGATTCTCCACCACTCTTTGATCGTGGCGTGGTTCTCGAGTAAATCCGTTCTGGGTGGAGCGGGGATTACGGCGCGGATTTTCCTCGGTAGAAACGGAATGGCGTGGTTGGGGCTTCCTCGTCGTCAAATTGAACGATTCCGGATGCGTTCGCGGTGTTCGTGATCAAGCTTTGCCAATTGATGAAGTTGGTCGTCGCCTCGATGGCGTAGCGTTGGCCTGGGGCGGCGTGGAATTGGAGCCGCATGGCGCCATTGACTTTCATTTCGATCTTCGGAGCCGCCGAATATTTGACCGTGAGAAATTCCGAGCCGCCATTGTTTGCTCCCCCGACAAAAACGCTGTAACCGGTAACATAGACATTTCCGTTCGTGTCGATGACCATGGCTTGACCAAAATCGCTGCCACCGTGCGGACTGTTATACCGGTCCAAGCCAATGCGGACGCCTTCCTGATTGTATTTGCTCAAGAAGAGATCGTGATCGTTCGGTCCATTTGGTGCATAACCGGTGACATAGACATTCCTCGCTGAATCCAACGCCACGTCGTTGCCTTCGGCCTGGCCTTGGCTTGTTCCGGAGAGGGTGGCGAGCCATTCCTCTTCCCCGCCGGTTGGTCGGACTTTGGCAAGATACATGTGTCCAGAAATATCTGGGTTGCGCGTTCCGTGTCCTGTCACAAAGCTGTATCCGGTGATCGAATCCAAAGTCATCTTTGTTCCTGACTGCGCACCAGACCATGAATAGCCACCCGGCCAGACCTGTGTGCCGGTGGAATCAAATTTGAATAAGTAGCCTTTTGAGGCGCTCTCGCCAAACACAAAGATCGATTGATCAGGCGCGATCAGAAGAGTATTTACCCGTGCAGAACCGAATATTGTGCCGTCCACACATCTCGCGTGCATCGTCCGGACTCCTTCAACTGTGTAACGGAAAACCGTGTAACGCACCCTCGGGAAAACCCTCGGGTCGCTTGATCGAAACATGGTCTCCTGTCCAGCCACGTAAACATTCCCGCTCGCGTCGAGCGCAATCGCCTGGGCAATATCGATCCCCTGCACGGGCCCATCCTCAATCCGCACCCAAAGGTCGCGCCCGTTCGTCTCGTTGTTCTCAAGCTGCGTCGTCATGAAATCAACGTCCGAGGTCCCCGTCACGTAAACGTAATCCGCGTTCGCCGCAACCGCCCGCCCCCGGATCGCCGCCGCCCACACGATCACCCCGGCAGGGTTGATCTTCAGCGTCTCGGTCGTCCCCGTGAGGAACAAATTTCCCGCCGGGTCGAGCGCCATCCCCGTGAACAGATCATGCCCGCTCCCCGGCGCATCATAACGCACCGTCCACAGGGCCTCCCCCGCCGGAGAATACTTGATGGCCAGATAATCCGCGTTCCCCGCCTCGTTGTAAGACGTCCCGGCCACGACCACATTCCCGTCCGGCGCGACCGCGATGGCGAGCCCCCGGTTCGTGATCCCCGAGGCCAACGAATAAGTCCGCACCCACTCGCGCTGGAGCGCAGACTCGCCCCGCGACGCCACCCCCAAAAACAAAACCCAAGCCATCCCCCACCCCGCCAGCCAGAAACGCCCAGTTATTTCAAGTAAAACAGATAAGTTATTCTAAGCAAAAGGCGCCCCTTTTTTGGCGAGACGCGGAGAACCCCAGCGTGCCCGGGAATGGGAGGCGCAACGCCGGGCGCGCGGATTCTGAAAACGGCCGCCAAACTGGATGCTCCCGTGGTCCTCTCCGACCCTGCCAAAGCGGTTGCTTTGCCCGCGGAATTCAACGAATATGCGTGGGATGCCCGTCCGGATGATTCGTCTGCTTGCGGTTGTTGTCGCCTTTGGCGCCGCCCTCGCGCCGCGCGCGGGCAAGCTCACCTTCGAAGCCGACGTCCGGCCCATCCTCAAGACCCACTGTTTTCATTGCCATGGCGAGGGCGAAAAACTGAAAGGCGGGGTGGACCTTCGCCTCCGCCGTTTCATGGCCGGGAAAAAAACCGACGGGGGCCACGTCCTCGTCCCGGGCAAACCCAAGGACAGCCTCCTCGTCACGCTCGCCAAAGCCGGCGAAATGCCGAAAGGCGAGAAGAAATTGTCCGCCAAAGAGCTGGCCACCCTGGAAGCCTGGGTCGCCTCCGGCGCCGCGACGTTGGGCGAGGAGCCCAAGGAAGTCGGCCAGGGCTTCTTCATCACCCAGCAGGAACGCCAGTTCTGGGCCTTCCAGCCCATCCAGCGCCCCCAGCCGCCGGTGTCGAAAAATTCCGGCGCCGCCTGCAACGCCATCGACCGCTTCCTCCTTCCCAATTTGCGCGCCCAAAAGCTCGATTTTGCGCCGGAGGCCGACCGCGTCACCTTGATCCGCCGCGTCTATTTTGATCTCTTGGGCCTGCCCCCCTCCCCGGAAGCCGTCGCGGAATTCGTGGCCGACTCCCGCCCCGACGCCTATGGGCGCCTCATCGACCACGCCCTCGAATCGCCCGCGTATGGCGAGCGTTGGGGCCGCCACTGGCTCGACGCCGCCGGTTACGCCGACTCCAACGGCTACGCCGAGGCCGACAGCGCCCGGCCCCACGCCTGGCGCTACCGCGATTACGTCATCGCCGCGCACAACGAGGACAAGCCATGGAACGACTTCATCACCGAGCAGCTCGCCGGCGATGAGCTGGCGGGCGTCACCCGCGAGAACGCCGTCGAGAAGGCGGCCGATCCCCGCGTCCGCGCCCTCCTCGCCGCCACCGGATTTTTGCAGATGGCCCCCGACGGCACCGGCGACGAGGTCGGCGACCAAAAACTCGCCCGCAACCAGGCCGTCGCCGAAACCCTCAAAATCGTCTCCACCTCCCTCCTCGGCCTGAGCGTCGGCTGCGCCCAGTGCCACGACCACCGGTACGACCCCATTTCCCAGGCCGACTATTACCGCCTGCGCGCCATTTTCGACCCCGCCATGGACTGGAAGGATTGGCGCCCCCCTTCCCAGCGCCTCGTCTCCCTTTACACCAAGGAGGACCGCGCCAAAGCCGACGCCATCGAAATTGAGGCCCAAAAAATCGACAAGGAGGCCAACCAGATGCGCAAGGATTTCCTCGAGAAGGTCTTCGAAAAGGAGCTGGCCAAACTCCCCGACGAGATTCGCGAGACGGTCAAGACGGCCCGCAACACCGAGCGCGGCAAACGCACCCCCGAACAGGTCGCCCTCCTCAAAAAACACCCCAGTGCCGACGTCCAGGGCGCCCTCGACCTGTACGATCCCGAGGCCAACAAAAAAGTGACGGAGAAACAAGGCGAGGCCGGCAAAATCCGCGCCACAAAGCCCACCGAGCCCTTCGTCTTCGCCATCTCCGAAAAGGCGGGCCACCTGCCCGAAACCTTCCTCTTCAAACGCGGCGACCACGACCAGCCCAAGGAAAAACTGCCTCCCGGCGACCTCGAAATCCTCCAAAATGCCGCCCGCGCCAAGGGCCTCCAGTTCGCCAAGGACCCCTCCCTGCAAAGCTCGGGCCGCCGCCTCGCCTACGCCCGCTGGGTCGCCAGCGCGGATCATCCCCTCACCGCCCGCGTCCTGGTCAACCGATTTTGGCTCCATCATTTCGGCCGCGGCCTCGTCAATTCCCCCGCCGATTTCGGCGCCCAGGGCGAGCGCCCCACCCATCCCGAACTCCTCGATCACCTCGCCTCCGAATTCATCGCCGGCGGCTGGAAGCTGAAGCCCCTCCACCGCCTCATCATGTCCTCCGCCGCCTACCGCCAATCCTCGCGCCACGACGCCTCCCTCCGCGCCGATCCCGACAACCGCCTCTATGGCCGCATGAAACTCCGCCGCGCCGACGCCGAGGCCCTGCGCGACTCCATGCTCGCCGTCAGCGGCAAGCTCAACCCCGAGCGCTTCGGCCCAGCCCTCCCCATCGCCCGCGACGAATCCGGCCGCGTCGTCACCGGCGCGCAAAAGACCAACGGCAACGGCGACCCCGTCCTCGTCGAGCCCATCGGCGACCGCGCCTTCCGCCGCAGCGTTTACAGCGAGGCCAAACGCTCCCTCCCGCTCACCGTCCTCGAGGCCTTCGACGGGCCCGTCATGTCCCCCAACTGCGCCATGCGCGAAACCAGCACCGCCGCCCCGCAGGCCCTCCTCATGCTCAACGACTCCTTCGTCGCCCAGCAGTCCCAATTTTTCGCCGAGCGCCTCCAATCCGAATCCCCCGGCGACCTCCGCGCCCAGATCAAGCGCGCCTGGCTCCTCGCCTACAGCCTCCCGCCCCAGGAAAAAGAGGTCACCGCCAGCCTCATTTACCTCGCCGAACAAGCCGAGCGCATCCGCGAACGCCTCGGTTCCCCTGTCAAGGACAAGCCCCAAAAAGACCCCCAAACCCTCGCCCTCGCCAGCCTCTGCCAGGCCTTGATGAGCGCCAACCGCTTCCTCTATGTCGAATAAATCCGCCTTCTGTTCCCGCCGCCATTTCCTCGGCGCCGGCTCCTTCAGCCTCAGCTCCCTCGCCCTCGCCTGCCTCCTCCGCGAGGACGGACTGCTCGCCGATCCCATCAAGCCCCCCATCGGCCCCCAGCGCTTCGACCTCTCCCCCAAAACCCCGCCCCAGCCCGCCAAAGCCAAGGCCATGATCTCCCTTTTCATGATGGGCGGCCCCAGCCAGATCGACCTCTTCGACCCCAAGCCCGCCATGGCCAAGTACGACGGCCAGCCTTTCCCCGGCGACATCAAATACGACAACGCCGCCGAAGCCTCCTCCAAGGTCTTCGCCAGCCCCTTCAAATTCGAGAAACGCGGCCAATCCGGCATCGAGCTCTCCGAACTCGTCCCCGGCCTCGCCGAAATCGTTGACGACATCACGCTCATCCGCTCGATGAAAACCGGCGTCAACAACCACCTCGAATCCCTCCTCGCCCTCAATTCCGGCACGTTCCGCGGCGGACGCCCCGCCCTCGGAAGCTGGCTCTGCTACGCCCTCGGCTCCGAAACCCGCGACCTCCCCGCCTACGTCGCCATGACCGATCCCCGCGGCCTCCCCCAATTCGCCAGCCAGCACTGGACCAGCGGTTGGCTCCCCTCCATTTACCAAGGCACCCAGGTCCGCGCCAAGGAGCCCCGCATCCTCAACCTCGACCCCGCCGCGCACCTCCACGGCGCCGCCCAGGCCCAGCAGCTCGATTTCATCCAGTCCATCAACCGCGCCCATTTCGCGGAGCATCCCGGCGAGCACGACCTCGAGGCCCGCATCGCCAGCTACGAACTCGCCGCCCGCATGCAGGTCGCCGCCAAGGAGGCCCTCGACATCTCCAACGAAAGCGCCGCCACCAAAAAACTTTACGGCATCGACGCCGACGAAACCCGCGACTACGGCACCCGCTGCCTCATCGCCCGCCGGCTCGTCCAGCGCGGCGTCCGCTTCGTCCAGGTCATCAACGTCGGCCAATCCTGGGACCACCACGGCGGCCTCATCAAAGCCCTCCCCGCCTCCTGCCGCGCCGTGGACAAACCCGCCGCCGCCCTCGTCAAGGATCTCAAAGCCCTCGGCCTGCTCGACTCCACGGTGGTCCATTGGGGCGGCGAAATGGGCCGCCTGCCCGTCCTCCAAAACGACACCGGCCGCGAAAAGGTTGGCCGGGACCACAAC
>CAZSXX010000169.1:0-9347 GCA_964611245.1 uncultured Verrucomicrobiota bacterium
TACTTTTGCGCATGCGGAATTATGCCTTAACCGGTGGGGCGACGCGACTGAGTTTTACGGCGGCCAGTAGGGCGGTCGCCGCGGCCAGTGCCGCGCACGCCACATATGGGATGGCGGGCGATTTGTCGAAAAAGCTGGCGGCGAAAATCGGCGCAAGAATGCGGGCGAGGCTTCCGGCCCCCTGCGTGACGCCCATCGTGGCGCCCTGTTCCTGCGGCGGCGTCAGGATGGAGATGAGCCCCATGGTCGGGGCGCGGTTGATGCCGGAGCCGATGGCGAGAACCGCCAAGCCCACAAGAATCCCTAACTTGGACGTGACAAATGGCAGAATGAGCAATCCCACACCCGCGATCACCAGGCTGATGGGAATGAGCTTCCGTTCGCCAAACATTTTGACGAGCCGCCCGATGGCGCCCTGGATGAGGACCGTGACAAAACCGCAATAGGCGATCAAGTAACCAACCTTCTCCTCGGTGTAGCCGAGGGGCTTGACCATCAAACCAAACGTGGTTTCGAACGAGGCGAAACAGAAAATGGCGACAAAGTAGATTAGGACCAGAAGTCCGACGGTGGGCTGCCTCAAGGTGTGGGCCCATTGGCCGAGGCGGGGCCGCTTGGCCGCGCTTTCGGAGGTCGGTTGGCGGCTTTCGACCAGGACGATGTAGCCAAAGATGACGTTGGCCGCGCAGATCGCCGCCGCCGCCCAACCCGGGCCGCTGATGCCCCATTGGGCATAGCTGAAAGAGCCGAACGCGGGCCCGAGAATGAAACCCAGCCCAAACGCGACGCCGATCAGGGCCATGCCTTTGGACCGCTTCTCCGGTGGCGTGACATCCGCGATATACGCCGAGGCGACGGATAGATTGGCGCCGCAAAGCCCGGCGAAGATCCGCGAGACTAGGATCAGCAGCAGCCCGCTTTGCCCGCCCATTTGGGACGCCATGGCGAACATGCCGTAGGCCAGGGCCGATCCAAAATTGCTGATCAGAATGACCGGTCGGCGGCCGATTTTATCCGACCAACGGCCCCAAATTGGAGCGAAGAGGAACTGCATCACGGAGAACGACGCCATGATCAGCCCGATCAAATATCCCGGCGCCCCAAACGTTTTGGTGTACAGGGGAAGAAGCGGCATGACGATGCCAAACCCGATCAGGTCGATAAAAACAGTGAGGAAAATGACCAACAAGGAGGGGCGTTTCATGAATGCCAATCAAAACCGGACAATGGACCCGAGGGGCTTTCGCAACATCGGCGCATCCTATGAAGCGGGGCTTCCCGCCGTCAAGGCATCCGCGCCGCGCATCGAAACGCTTTTGTGTTTGCGCCTTCGAACCTCTAATCTTGGCGCGTGAAACTGACCCGATTCCTCCTCGTGGCCTTGGTCTTCTTGGGTGAATCGCGCGCGGCGGCGGCGTTCGGATTGGCACGCTCCACCGACGGCGGCGCGACTTGGGCCGCGGCAACCGACAAGTTCCAGACCAATCGCATCAACGTGCTGGCGGCGGCGGGGGGCCGGTTTTGGGCGGGTGCCGACGCCGGATTGTTCGTGTCCTCGGACGGCGTGGCGGGCTGGACTGAAGTTGGGCCGCCTTCGCTGCGCCGCGCCCGAATACTGTCGGTGGCGGTCCATGGCGACAATCTGGTCGCGGGGACCCACCGCTCAGGAATATGGCGGTCAGGGGATGGTGGATCATCGTGGGAACAGTCCGCCACAATCGCCGGTGTGAGGGCGGCCACTTGGAGCGGCGGAACGTTCTGGGTCGGATCGGACGATGGGACAGTGCTTGGCTCGGAGGACTTGGGAAAAACTTGGGTCTCGATAAGCTCAGGCCTTCCGGAGCGGTCGCAAATTTTTGATCTGCGGGGAGGCGGGAAAGGCCGCCTGTTCGCCGCCCTTTACAGCAAGGGGTTTTATGAGTTGGACGCGGGCGTATGGCGGCGTCTCGGAACAGATGTCGCGCCGTTGACCATCCACGCGGATGGCAACGTCCTGCTCGGCGGCAACAATCCCGGGGGAATCCGCCGCAGCGTGGACGCTGGCAAATCATGGCGACACGTCACCGACGGAATAAGCTCCGACGCCCCGAGTTGGACCTTCTTCAGCTCGGGAAGCGCAATTTATTATGGCACCACTGGCGCCTCGGGGCTCTTTGCGTCGGAGGATCTGGGAAAGAGCTGGCGGGCTGTTTTCCCCGCGTATTTTCAAAGCCGGGCCGTCGTCGCGCTGGCCGCCCACGGGCGCACGATGCTTGCCGCGACGGTCGAGCGGCCGACGCGCTTTGGAACTGAAAACCAATTCCTCCCGAATCTGGATTTTCCGCCCGCGGTGAGATGAGGAACAGCCATTTCTGGCGGGATTGCTTTTCATTGGATTGATTCAGTAGGCTGGCGCCACAAATGAAAGCCATTCAGTTGGAGAAGCCGCTGGAGTTTCGCCGCATCGAAATTCCGGAGCCAAATCAACCTGGGCCAGGCGAGGCCTTGGTGAGCGTGCGGCGCATTGGCATCTGTGGAACGGACTTGAGCGGATATTTGGGCAAGATGCCGTTTTTCAGCTACCCGCGCATCCCTGGGCACGAGCTGGGGGTCGAAGTGGCCGCCGTTGGGGAAGGCGTGGAAAACGTCAGGGCAGGGGATCGCTGTTCCGTTGAGCCGTACATCAATTGCCAAACATGCGGCGCCTGTGCGCGGGGGCACACCAATTGTTGCGAGAATTTGCAGGTGCTGGGCGTGCACACCGATGGTGGCATGCGCCCATCCTTCATTGTCCCAGCGCGCAAGCTGCATGCGTCCGCAAAGCTGTCGCTCGACCAACTGGCTCTGGTCGAGACGCTGGCGATAGGCTGTCACGCGGTGAATCGAGGCGCGGCGGCCCAAGGCGAATTTGTGCTGGTCATCGGCGCGGGCCCCATCGGCCTGTCCGTCATCGAGTTTGTGAAGCTCTCCGGGGCCAAAACGATTGTCCTCGATTTGAACGAGCAGCGGTTGAAGTTCTGCCGCGAGGTGATGAAGGTTGACCACACAATCCAGGCCGGGAACGGCAACGAAACCGAAGAACTGAAGACGGTCACGAACGGCGGCTTGGCCGCGCTGGTGATCGACGCGACCGGCAGCAACAAGTCGATGGGCAACGCCCTGAACTATGTCGGATTTGCCGGCCGGTTGGTCTTTGTCGGCATCACCACGCAGGAGGTGAGTTTTGGCCATCCGCTGATGCACCGCCGGGAAATGACCCTCCTGGCCAGCCGGAACGCGCTTCCGCCCGATTTCACCCGGATCATCCGCCTGATCGAAGACGGCCAGATCGACACGCGGCCATGGATCACCCACCGAAGCGAGTTCGACCAATTGATTGACGATTTCCTTGCCTACACAAAACCCGAAACAGGGGTCATCAAGGCGATGGTTACAGTGAGCTAGTCCGGCGCCATGAGATTGGATTCCCACCAGCATTTTTGGAAATACGATGCGGAGCAGTATCCGTGGATGACCGAGAAATTGGCGGAGCTGCGCCGCGATTTTCTGCCGCCTGATCTGGCGCCCGAACTTCATGAGGTCGGGCTGGACGGCTGCATCGCAGTCCAAGCCCGCCAGACCGTTGAGGAAAGCCGATGGCTTTTGGAGTTGGCGGACCAATGCCCCTTGATCAAAGGCGTGGTCGGCTGGGTTGATTTGCGGGCTGACGACGTGGAAAAGGACCTCGCGCAGTTGGCGAAACGCCCCAAGTTCGTCGGCGTGCGCCACGTCGTTCAAGATGAGCCCGACGACCGTTTTTTGGTCGGCCGGGAGTTCCAGCGTGGAATCGAGAAACTGCGGCAGTTTGACCTTGCTTACGACCTCCTGATTTTTCCCCGTCAGCTCCCGGCCGCGATCGAACTGGTGAACGCGTTCCCGGAGCAGCGGTTCGTCCTCGACCATATCGCCAAGCCCGAGATTCGCGGGCGGCAAATGGAGCCATGGCGCGGGCAGGTTTTTGAACTGGCGAAGGCGCGGAATGTGATGTGCAAAGTCTCCGGGATGGTGACCGAGGCGGACTGGAACGGCTGGAGCAACGGCGATTTTCAGCCGTATCTGGATGTGGTTGGGGAGGCGTTTGGACCCGACCGCCTGATGTTCGGCTCCGATTGGCCAGTCTGTTTGCTGGCGGCAAATTATGGGGAAGTTTTCAACATCATCGACCGTTGGTCCCGGAATTTTGACGCTGAAATGCGCGAAGGGATTTTTGGCGGCAACTGTGGGGGTGTTTACAAAATCGGTTTTTGACTTGGGCGGCCATAATGGGTCTGGTTTCGCCTGCTGACTTTGAGATTGAACCAATTGCTTTCCCGTCCAAGGCATCTCGGCTATTGTCGCGCGGATGAATTTTGTCGGCATCGGATACGATGTGCATCAGTTGGTCGAAGGGAGAAAGTTGGTGCTGGGGGGGGTCGAAATCCCGCACCGGACCGGCTTGGATGGCCATTCCGATGCGGACGCGCTGATGCACGCCATTTGTGACGCGGTGCTGGGCGCCATCGGCGAGCGGGACATAGGGACATTCTTTCCCAACACCGATCCACGCTGGCGGGGCGTTCCAAGCGCGACATTTTTGCGCGAAGCCGCGCGGCAGGTTACCTTGCGGCATGGGAGAATCATCAATATTGATGCCACCTTGGTGGCCCAGCAGCCGAAAATTGGCCCGCATGTGCAGGCAATGAAGGAAAATATCGCGGCGGCGCTCGGCATCAAGCCCGGGCGCGTGGGATTGAAGGCAACGACAAACGAAACATTGGGCTTCATCGGGCGCGAAGAGGGAATTGCCGCGATGGCCGTGGCAAGTGTGGAACTTCCGGAGGAGGAACATGGGCAGGGCTGAAGTCAGTTGGAAGCGCAAGAACGAGGAGGGCGAGAAACGCGAGGTTTACGCCAAGCATGTGGGCAACCGCTGGCGTTTCTTCGTGCGCGAACAGCGTTATGACGAGTGGAAACCACTCGAGCGGCCGCCATTGGATGATTGGATGGAACTGTTGGACGGCGTGCGACGGCGCATGGGCCGGCGGTTGATTCGCCCGGAGGCTGAGCAGGAGGTGATCACCTTGATCAAGGAGCAATACCCCGACGCCGAGCTATGACGACGGCGCCGACCATCCTGATGGCTCCCAGCACGGCGAAGGCCGGCGAGGAGTTTTTTGACTACTCGGTCAGCCTGTCCGACGCGTACCTGCGGGCGGTGATCGAGGCGGGCGGCGTCCCGATGGTCGCGCCCTGCGCGCCCGGGGAAAAGCTCGTGGCGGAAATGGTCAGCCGCGTGGACGGCGTTCTCCTGAGCGGCGGGGATGACATCGCGGCGGGCCTCTACCTGGATCCGGTGCCCAAAAAGCTGGCCAAAACCTGCAGCGAGCCCGATCCGAAGCGGGACCTGTTTGAGACCTTGTTGATCAAGGAGACCTTCCGCCAGCGCAAGCCGCTTCTGGCCATTTGCCGCGGCCATCAAATGGTGAACATCGCCCTGGGCGGAACGCTGATTGTCGACCTGCCCACCGAGGCGCCCAGTGGAATCGCGCACGCCCGCATGGACTTGAAGGACAAAGCGGTGCATCCAATTTGGATCGAAGAGGGGACAATGTTGCGGAGCATCCTTGGCAAAGACACCGTGGGCGTGAACAGCACGCATCATCAGGCCATCGGCAAATTGGCGCCGGGCCTTAAGGTGGTGGCCCGTTCTGACGATGGAGTGGTGGAAGCCATCGAGCTATGTCAACCGCTGCTGCCCTATTTCCTCGGAGTGCAATTTCACCCGGAACGCCTGATCTGGCGCCACCCGGAATTTCTGGATTTATTCCGCAGTTTCACCGCGGCCAGCGCGGTTCACCGGAAAGGCCCCTCATGAGCGCCCACGTTTGGGTGGTCGACGACGAGGCCCCGATTCGCTCCCTGTTGGCCACTGTCCTGCAGAAAGAGGGGTATGAAGTCACGGAGTTCGCGGAGGCCGCAACGCTGCGGGAGAAGTTTGGCTCCAGTTCGCCCGATGTCATCCTGCTCGACCTCAAGCTGCCGGACGCGGAAGGCCTGGAGCTGCTGCCCCTGGTGAAAAAGGCGTTCCCCTCCGCGGAAGTCATCATTTTGACCGGCTTTGCGACGATCGACGCGGCGGTGATGGCGACGAAACTGGGTGCCTACGATTTTCAGAAAAAGCCATTCGACCACAAATCGCTTTTGCTGGCGGTGGAGCGCGCGCTCGAACACAAGCAACTGACCGAGCAGACCAGTTCGCTCCGCCAGGCCCTTGCGGCCATGAGCGGGGGCACTTCCCCAATCTTCCAAAGCCCCTCGATGAAGACCGTCATCCGGACGGTGGAGCGAGTCGCCCCATCGGATGTTTCCGTCCTGATCACCGGCGAGAGCGGATCCGGCAAGGAAGTGATCGCCGACCTGATCCACACGCTCAGCCCCCGGGCCAAAGGGCCGTTCATCAAGGTGAACTGCGCCGCATTGCCCCGGGAATTGATCGAAAGCGAATTGTTTGGGTCGGTCAAAGGCGCGTTCACCGGTGCACAGGCGGACCGCGAGGGCCTTTTCCGGCAGGCCGAAGGCGGGACGCTGTTGCTGGATGAGTTGGCGGAAATGCCGGTGGACACGCAAACCAAGCTGCTGCGGGTGCTGCAGGAAAAGGAAGTTCGGCCTGTCGGCGGGCGGACCAGCTTCAAGACCAATGTTCGGATCGTGGCCTCGACCAACATCGAAGTCGAAGTCGCCATCCGCGCCGGCAAGCTGCGCGAGGATTTGTATTACCGCATCAGCGCCATCACCCTGCATTTGCCGCCGCTGCGGGACCGCCGCGAAGACATCGTTCCCTTGGCGACCAGCTTCCTGAAACGGTTTGCGGCCCAGGCTGGCCGGACCATCACGGGCTTCAGCCCGGCGGCGCAGGAGAAAATCAAGCGGTTTGACTGGCCCGGCAACGTGCGGCAGCTCCAAAACGAAATTCAGCGAGCTCTCCTCATGACGGACAACCAGATCATTGACGTGGGCGACCTGTCGATCCAGGACGCCGCCACCGGCGAAGCCGCACCGGAAGAGACTGATCTGACGCTGCTCGAAGGCATGGAGCGCAACACCATCGTCCAAATGCTGAAGGAGACGAATGGCAACAAGCTTGAGACGGCCAAACGCCTGGGGATCGGCCGCCAGACCTTGTACAACAAGATCAAGGCCTACAATATCGGCGCGTGATCCGGCCCCCAAGGCCGTGGTCAAGATTCTGTGTCGGCGGGCGCGACTTTGTGCTATTTTTCCTGCAACCCGGGGGCCATCCCGTGGGTAGTCATGAATATGGAAACATTGCTCGCTGTTTGCGCTGGGCTCGGCCTGAGCGCCGCTTGTGGTTTTCGCGTCTTTGTCCCCCTGCTTGTCATGAGCATCGCCGTTCACGGCGGGCACCTCGCGGTCTCGCCGGGATTTGACTGGATCGGGAGCGCCCCGGCTCTGGTCACCCTGGCCTGCGCCACGGCGCTTGAGATCGCCGGTTATTACATCCCTTGGGTGGATCATTTCCTCGACAGTGTGGCCACCCCGGCGGCGGTGATCGCCGGCACCATCGTCACGGCCTCAATGGTGACGGATGTCAGCCCATTCCTGCGCTGGACCTTGGCGGTGATCGCTGGCGGCGGAGTGGCGGGGGCCGTGCAGGGGACGACCGTCCTGGCCCGCGCGGTTTCCACCGCCACAACGGGGGGGATTGGCAATCCCCTGCTGGCCACGGTTGAACTGGGTGGCTCCGTGTTCGCGGCGGTGGCGGCCATCATGGCTCCGGTCGCCGCCCTGATCCTTATTGCCGCCGTCGTGGGCACTCTCGCGTGGAGGGCCTTCCGCCGGCAGGCTCCCGTTTCCGTTTAGTTGCTAGATCGGCGGCGTCTGGCAGAGTAAGCCCGGAAATGTCGCGGCATACTCAGCTTTCCCAGGACAATCCCCTGCAGTCGAGGTCGCGCCCAACCCTTGAGGTCATCGGGCGCGTCAGTGTTTATTTGCGCCCCTACAAGGGCATGTTCGCGGCCACCATGGCCTGCGCGATCCTCTCGCTGGGTTTCGCCTTCGCCTTTCCCAAATTGATTGGGGTGATGGTGGACGAGGTCATGACTCGCACGCGCGCGGAAATCCTCACCCCCGTCGCGCTCGGCCTCATCGGGGTTTTTTTCCTGAGGGACCTCTTCAACAGCCTCCGCATCCGCATCAACAACATGTTTGAGCAGAACGTCATGTTCGACATGCGGCGCGAGGTTTATGGCAAGATCCAGCGGCTGCCGGTCGGTTATTTCGACCAGCGGGCCTCCGGCGATTTGATGACGCGCGTCATTGAGGACGTCAATTCAGTCGAGCGGCTCCTGATCGACGGCACCGAGCAGGGGACCATTGCCTTGCTGAGCATCGTGGGAGTGCTGGCGATCCTCTTCTCCCAAAACGCGGCGCTGGCATGGGTGGCCTTGGCTCCCTTGCCCCTGCTGGCGGGCGGCGCCCTTTGGTACACCACCACCGCGCACCGCCGGTACCGCGCCCAACGGGAAGCGTCCAGCGCCATGAACTCCCTGCTCATGGACAATTTGCAGGGGGTTCGGCAGATCAAGATTTTCGGCCGCGAACCCCATGAGGACGGCCGGTTCGCGGACCGGGCCGATGCCCTACGACAGGGAACCCTGGGCGTCATGAAGGTCTGGGCGGTCTACAGCCCGGCCATGAATTTTGCCGCGTACCTTGGGTTCGCGTGCGTCCTATGGGTTGGCGGGCGCCATGTCCTGGCCGGGAAGATGTCCCATGGCGAATTGTTGACCTTCATCCTGTATCTCCAGCTCTTTTATGACCCAATCGGCAAGCTGCATGGGCTCAACCAAATGCTCCAGGCGGCGCGCGCGGCGGCGGAGCGGGTATTCGACATCTTGGACGCGCCCGTCGAGCGGGCTGCCCAGGCGGCGCAGGATGTGCGGCGCGAATGGCCCGTTCGTTTTGGCGGGGAGGTTGTTTACGACCAGGTAGCATTCCAATACGACCCGCAAAAAGTTGTCCTGAAGAACATCAGCCTCCATGCCCGTCCCGGCGAAATGGTCGCGCTCGTCGGGCCGACCGGCGCCGGCAAATCCACCATCGTCAATCTCCTGCCCGCCTTTTACGAACTGACTTCCGGGCGCATCACGATCGACGGCCACGACATCCGCGAGATGCCGCTGGAGACCCTGCGTTCCCAAGTCAGCCTGGTCAGCCAGGAGGCGTTCCTGTTCAACGGCACCGTGCGCGAGAACATTCTCTATGGCCGTCTGGACGCGAGCGAGCAAGAGTTGATCGCGGCGGCGACGGCTGCGAACTGTCACGAATTC
>CAZSXX010000170.1:0-9344 GCA_964611245.1 uncultured Verrucomicrobiota bacterium
CCTGGTTGCCCATTTGGGTGGCGACCTTGCTTTTGGCGGCCATTGCGCGCATGGCGCGGGCCTCGCCGATGTCGTGGCAAACGGGCTTCTCGCAATAGACGCCCTTGCCGAGCTGCATGGCAATCAGGGCGGGGAGCGCGTGCTGGTGGTTGGGCGTGGCGATGAAGACGGCGTCGATCTCCTTGGAAATCTTGTCGAACATCCGGCGGTAATCGGTGAAGACCTGCAGGCCCTCGGCGTTGCCGCCTTTTTCGCCGAGCCATTTTTTGACGGCGGCGGGGCGGGCGCCGTTGACCTCGACCAAGGCGGCGCAATGTTCATTGACGGCGGCGGCGAGGTGGGCCATGCCGCGGCCGCCGCAGCCGATCTGGACGAAGCGGACTTTGTTCCCGGCGTTGGCGGCGGTGAGGATGTTGAAGGGGGCTGCGGCGAAAACACCGGCGGCGAGCGCTGACCGGCGGACGAATGAACGGCGGGA
Source organism: uncultured Verrucomicrobiota bacterium (assembly GCA_964611245.1). GTDB lineage: Bacteria > Verrucomicrobiota > Verrucomicrobiia > Limisphaerales > SXQI01 > CAZSXX01. Next base: position 479 of record CAZSXX010000170.1, read on the forward strand.
CAAATGGTTTTTCATGGCATCTTTCGGTGGTCATTCACTTGTATGCCAACCGGAGAAGCCGCGCCAGAGCAAAGACTGGCGGAGCCGACTTTTTTTGGCGGGAGGCCCCGGCCGCGGGGGCTACGGCTTTTCGGTGAGGACTCGGTAGAAACGGACGGCTGGGTCGGGGGTGGCGTCGCGCAGAGTTATTGTTTCAAAGGGGCCGGGGAGGCGCTCGATTTCCTGGAGCGGGCCGGAATGGGTGGCTCCCGCGGCGGAGTACTCGCTGGCGGGAAGCCAGGCTGCGAGGTCGGAGGAATACTCGACGCGCTGCTTGAGGGAGGCGGCGGCGGATTGGCGCTTGAAAGTGAATGTGGTGACCGGCGCGCCGTCGATGGTGGCCCGGGCGACGATCGATTGGTTGTTGGTTTTCCAATGGCGCAGCAGGGCGCGGAGGGCTTCGGGAGGGTTGGTGGAGGCGGGCTGATCGGCCTGGTTCTTGCGGTTCACGCCGTGGCAATTGGCGCAGGCGCGGATCTCGCCGGGCTGGAAGGTGAGCCAGTAACGCTCGCGGACGACGGGCTCGCCGGACGGGGAGGCGGTTTGCCAAGTGACCGCGCGGCGGGCGGGGACAAATGCGGCGACCGAGCCGTCCGCGGCGATGCGAACGCTGGCGGCGGGGGCGTTGGGATTGCCGGGCGAGGGATTGTCAGCGAGGGGGTCGTGGAGCTCTTGGGCCAGAACGCGGCGGCCCGGGCTGGGCGTGGAGTTGGCGGCGCGCATCCCTATGCCGCGGATGAGGTCAGCCTGGAAGAGCTGGAGGTATTGGATGTCGTAGATTTTGCCGGGCTTGCCGATGGTTTGGGCACCGCCGGGGACGCGGAGGTTGAAGGGCTGCTGGAAATCGCCCTTGTCCCGTCCGGTGACATCGCGGCTGACGATGAGGGCGAGGTCGCGCTGGCGAAGATAGCTTTTGAACGCGTTGGGATCGACGCCCTCCTGCTGGAAGACTTGCGCCTCGGGGTGATCCAGAGCGGGAGTCAATTGCGGGGGCCGGGGGCGGGGGCGGACTTCGACGGGGTCGAGCTCCCAGAGGTTGCCGTTGTAGGTGATGAGGCGGTCGGGCTGCCACCAAGTGAGGCTGGCGGGGATGCCGGGAGTGAGCGGGGCGTCCGCGCGCCAGTGGCCGTTCTCCTGCTTGAGAAGTGTGAGGCGGAAGCCATAGCGGGAGGCCGGGGCGGAGCTTGTGCCCTCGTTTTGGTCGTAGCGGGTTTCGGGGGTGTGGATGGCGGCGAGGCGACCATCGGCCAACGGGAGCGGATTGCGGTAAAGGCCGGAGTGGGTGGGGGCGGGGTTGTCGGTGTAACCGGCGGTGTCGCGGTGGGTGACGTAGGAAAGCTTCATCAAATCCGGATTGATGGAGGGGGCGCCCTCCAGGGAGACGATCTGGCCGGCGGAGTGGGTGCTGAACTCCGGGGCGTCGATGCCGTAAAAGAGGCCGGGCTGGACGGCGGATTCGCGGGGATGGATGAAATTGTTGATGACGTTGGTGTTGGGCTTGTTCCCAAAATAGTAAAGCTCGCGGACGTTGGGGTCGTCGTTGAACGCGGCGCTGCGGTAGCTGCCGCCGAGCTCCTGTCGGCCAATGTGGTTGAGGGTCTCCTCCTCGGTGCCGTCCTGGTTGATCTGCCAGGGGAAGAAATGGTTGAAGGTGTGGGCGTTGGTGGCGCCATTGGCGGCGCGGGGCTCGGGGAAAATTTCGGTGCGATTGTTGGTGAGGATGAGGGCGTCGGGGGCTTCGCTGGAGTAATTGAAGGTGCCGTAGGCGCTGCTGCCGCTTTTGTTGTCAGTGTCGGCCTGCTGGTCGCGCTGGAGATGGTCCCACCGGCTGAAGATGACGCGGCCAAAGCTGTCGATGCTCGGAGAGAATGAGCCGGAGGGGGAATGGTTGAGCATGAAGAGGGCGCCAGTGGCGGGGTCGAGCGACCAGAGGCCGGAGACGACGGGGGCCTCCTCATACTCGTCGAGTTGGGGATATAGATGGCGCTGGCCGTCGCGGGGGCGGTCGGAGGTGAAGATGATTTGGTCGTCCGAGCCGTAGATGGGGGAGACGTTGTTGTAGTAGGCGGGCTGGTTGGCGACTTTGGTGATGACCGGGACCTGGTTGGAGGCGAAGTTGGTGATTTCGTAAATTTGGAAAAAGTATGTTTGGTAGTCGTATTGTTTTTTTGGGGCGCCGACGACCATGCTGAAGAGGGCTTTGGCGCCGTCCCAATGGACGCAGGGCTCGCGGACGGCAATGCCGTTGGTGTGCTGGAGCGAGTCGAGCCCGAACCCGGCGGCGCGGGTGAGGTTGCGGAGGGTCCCATCCCCGTAGCGAATCCAGAGGTCGCCGCCGCGGGGGACGCTTTCCATGGAGCCGCGATGGTTGCCGAACAGCGAGCCGATGGTGGCGAAGTCGGCGGGTTGAGGCGTTTGGGTGACGAACAGGATGGGATGCGGGAGGATTTGGGCCGGGCGCGCCGGAAGGGTCGTCCAGAAAACGAGGATGGCGAGGAGGGTCAGGCGCATAAGTTCAGTGGGCCGCCGGTTCAAGCGGACGGAATGGGAGAGCAGGGAGCCCGCCATTCCCAAAAACGAGAATCAATCTGCCGTGGCGGGGCGGCAGGAGCGCTATTTGGAGCTGACCCGGGTGACCGACGGCAGAACGCGGAGGAGGGCCGGGAGGGAGGCCTGGCCACCGTCGCCCTTGGCGCGGAGATGGAAGGTCCGGACGCCGGGGGCGGCGATTTTGGAGGCGGTGATGAAAAAATCGCGCTCCGTTTCGCCCTCGACGATCAGGAGCCCGTTGAGGCCGATGTTGTCGACATAAACGCCGTGGGGCAAGTTGCGGCCGGAGTCCTCGTTGCCGAGCTCGATGCGCTCCTTGAAATCGAGGCGGGCGGCGCGGACGCGGGCGGAGATGGTCTGGCCGGGGCGGATGGTGAACTCGAGCGGTTGCCCGGGGATTTCACGCACCGACGCGCGGTCGGAGCCCGGCAAAATTTCGACCGTAACGCGGGGGGCCTTGGCGAGTTTGAGTTCGCCGGCGGGTGTGATGGGGTGAGAGAATCCGCGGCCGCCGATGGTGGCGCGGGCGGTGATGCGCAGGCCAGCGAGGGCGTTGGTGGCGGGAGCGGGGGCGTTCGAGGACGCGTAAATGGCCGCGACGGCCGCCATCTGGCCGGCCTCAATCTCAATCGGAGAACTGGCGGAGAAGCCGGTGGGAAGGCCGGTGATGTCGATTTGGATGGGGCCATCGAAGCCTTCGAAACGCTTCGCCAGAAAACGAATCTCGCGTCCGCTCCCGGGGCTGACGGCCGGGATTGAGCCGTCGAGGGTAACGGAGAAATCGGGGCGGGTTTCGCGGAGGGTGAGCGTGTAGGGGAAGTTCGTTCCGCCGAAGCCGCGCACGTCGGTGACGCGGACGAGGTACTCGGCGGCGGCGGGGGCCTTGAAATGGAGGAGGGAATCGGCCCCGGCACGGCGGCTGGGGTCGTCGTCGTTCTCGAAATTGAGGCGGAAGATGGGAAGGCCATTGGGGGGCGGCTGGCTGCCGGCGGGGAAGGCGGCGACGATGTAACAGGGCTCATTGAGGGCGTGCGTGATGGCGGTGGTGAAGAACGCGGTCTGGCGTTTGGATTCGCCAGGATAGACCTTGAACCCGGAGTCGGGGCCGCGCGGGTAGAGCCAGAGTTTGGAGACTTCGCCATTGGCGTAGAGGTATTCGTTGAGCTCCATTTCGGCCCAGTTGTGGAGGCGAAAATCGTCGGCGGTGTCAGAGTCCTTGCCACGAAAGGTGAACCAGGAATCGCGCACGGCCTGGAGGACCACTTGCTCGATGGGCTGGCCGGAGGCGGTCAGGATTTCGATGCGGCTGTCCAACGCGGACCCGGCTTGCGCGGCGGTGACCAAGGCGGTCAATTCCTCACCGGCCCGGGCGCGGAAGCGGAAAAGATCGACGTCACCGGGCTCCGAGATGGCGCCGCGAATTTCGGCGGGAAGGGTGACCAGGGAGGCCTGGGCGGGAGTGTGGTTGGGCTCGGTTTCGGTGAACGACGCAAGGTTGGTCGAGGCGGTGGAGGCGGAGGCTTGGACCACGGGTTTCGCCTCGGCGGGCGCCTTTTTTGGACGCGGCGTTTTCAGGGAGAATGACTGGATGGAGCCATCCATTCTGGCGGCGACAAACGCGTTGCGGCGTGGATGGGGGGCGAGTGCGGCCACGAGATCAGGCTGGGTCCCGAAAGCGGTTTGCTCCACGAGGGCGGGCAGGCTCCAGGACTTGAGCGTGCGGTCGGCGGCGGCGGTGATGAGGCTGAGGCCGTCGGCGGTGATGGCGAAGGCGGTGATGCCCGCCTCATGCGCGAAACGGGAGTGGACCGGAGGGTTCAACGCTGGGGCGGCGCGGGAGAGGAACTGCCAGAGGTGGATGCGCTTGTCGGCGCCGGCGGCGATGATGTGCTGGCCGTTGGGCGAGAAGGCGACAGCCGCCAATTCTCCCTGGGGTTGGCTGAGCGTGTCGAGACGGAGGCCGTCGGAGACGCGCCAAAGCTTGACCGTTTGATCGGCGCTGGCGGAGGCGAGGACCGCGCCGGAGGGATCGAACGCGAGGTCAAAAATGGCGCCATTGTGGCCGGGAATCATCCGGAGGAGCTTGGCGTCCTGGACCTGCCACAGGCGAATCACACGGTCGTAACCGGCGGTGGCGAGCAGTTGGCCATCGGGGGAAAACTCGGCGTCGTAAAGGGTGTCGGTGTGGCCGCCGAAATCGCGGGTGGGAAGGCCGGCGCCGAGATTCCAGAGGCGGGCGAGGCCGTTGAGGCCGGTGATGCCGCCGGCGGCGACGAGGAGGGAGCCGTCGGGCGAGAAGTGGAGTGCCGTGGTTTTGCCGGGGAGGGCGGGCAGGGTTCGGCGGGCCTTGCCGCGAAGGGAACCGCGGAGCTCTATTTTGTCGGCGATGGCCAGGGCGAGATGTTTGCCGTCGGGCGACCAGGCGGCGGCGGCGACTGGGGGTTGGCCATTCGCGCCTAGAATTTTTGGGACGACGAGGTTTTGGAGGATGGATGAATCTTTTTTGGGGCCGTTGGCGCCGAGGGCGATCCATTTTTTGAGCAAGGCGATTTCGGAGGTAGGCACCTGCGGCTCGTCCTTGGGCGGCATGTGCGGGCGGACATTGTGCTCGAGGGATTTTATGAGGAAAGAGTCGTCCGGGTGGCCTGGACGGACAGGGGAGCCCTTCTCATCCCCCCCTTTGCGGAGGCCCGCGAATGTCTCGACGGAGAATCCGTTTTCATTTTCCGCGTCGTTGTGGCAGCCGGCGCAATAGGTCCGGAGAATGGGGGCGATGTCGCGTTCGTAAACGATCTCCGCGCGCGAAAGGAGCGGGAATCCGGAGAGCGCGAGGAGGGCGAGGGTCGTCGAAAAAGGGTTTCGCATGGGATCAGCGCTGGAAAAGGAATTCGCGGGAGGTGAGGAGGGACCAGAAGAGATCCTCGGCCACGGCCCGTTTTTCGGCGGGATCAGCCTCCGAAAGCATCTGCACAAATTGGCTTTGCTCGGAGGACGAGGGCTGGCGGCCCAACGCGAGCATCCACGCCTGCTGGACCAGCTTTTCGGGGGGATGGTTTTCGGCCAAGAGGCTGGAGACGCGGCCGTCCTTTGCGGCCAGTTTGTCGTTGATGGCCGTCCCGTTGGAAAGGTGGAGGGCCTGGACAAGGCTGGGTTGGTTGGAGCGCTCGCACTCGCAGGTGATTTCGCGCTGGTTCCGGCCGAACGTTTTCAGAAAATAGGAGTTGACGGTGGAGTCGTACAACTGGAGGGCGCGGGCGCTGTTTGTGTAGAAGGATGTTTTCTCGGTCGAGCCGTCGTTCATGGCGATCTCGGAATATTTGTCGCGGACCTGGGTGACGTCGGCGATGGCGTCGCTGAGGACTTCGGCGGCGAGGCGTCTGGGGAAGAAACGGGAATAATGGCGGCGGTCGTCGCGGTTCTCCGGGAGGACTTCGCTGGAGCGGCGGTAAGTTTCCGAGGTGAGGATGAGGCGCATGAGCTGGCGCAGGTTGAAGCGCTGGTCCACCGTGTAGGCGGCCAGGGCGGCGAGCAGCTTTTCATTGCTGGCGGGGTTGGAGGCGCGCAGGTCATCGACCGGCTCAACCAAGCCGACGCCCATGAAGTTGGCCCAAACGCGGTTGGCGATGGCGCGGGCAAAGTAGGGGTTTTCGGGGGCCGTGAGCCAGTCGGCGAGGATTTCGCGGCGGTCGCGGGGATCCTCGGCGGAAATGGGCGGTGCATCCAGCGGGGCAGGGGGCTGGGGCTTTCCGGTGCGGGGTTGGATGAGGTCACCATGCGGGTTGACGTAGAGGGTGCGCTTGCCGTCGCCGCTGCGGGCATCGCCGCCCCAGCCTTTGGCCTGGACGCGGGAGAAGAGGTTGGCGAACTGGTAATATTGGTCGTTGGTCCATTTTTCCAGCGGATGATTGTGGCAGCGGGCGCAGCCGATGGAGAGGGAGAGGAAGGCCTGGCTGACATTTTCGGCCATCGATTCGGGGTCCTGGTGGACGGCGTAGAAATTGGATTCGCCATTCTCGAGGGTGGAGCCGCGGGCGGTGACGACCTCGCGGACAAACTGGTCCCACGGGGTGTTGTCGGCGACCCGGCCGCGAATCCAGGAATAGTAGGCCTTGACTGAGGCGGGGCGCAATTTGGCGCCGGTGACCAGCAGGACGTCGGACCATTTGTAGGCCCAATAATCGACGAACTCCGGCGCGGCGAGCAGGGAATCCGCAAGGCGCGCGTATTTGCCGGGGGCTTCGTCCTTCACGAAAGCGTCCACTTCGGCGGGGGTGGGAAGGCGGCCAATGGTGTCGAGATGCGCGCGGCGAATAAATGACGCGTCGGTGGCCGGCGGCGACGGTTTCAGATGGAGGCGGCGCAACTGCGAAAGGACGAGGTCGTCGATGACATTGGCGCGCGGGGCCTGGGCGAACACGTTCGCGGGGATGCTGTTCGAGTACGGGGAGGAAACGCGGGCGATGACGACGCGGGAGGAGTACCAGGCGGTGATGGCGCCTTCGCCGGGGCCGATGACCGTGACATTGCCGCTGGGATCCACGGACGCGACGGTTTCGTCGGTGGAGGTGAATTTGGCCCAGCGGGTGACGTCGCGTTGCGTGCCGTCGTTGAAGATGGCCCGGACGGCGAAATTGAACGTCTGGCCGACCGACGCATCAAATTCGGCAGGGGATGCTTCGAGGCTGGCCAACTGCGGATCGGAGGGCTTGGGGCCGGGGGCGCCTTGGGCGATCCATTGGGCGAGGATGTGGTAGTCGTCGGCGTTGACATCGATCCGCTTGCCGCCTTTGTGGCGGACGGTGGCGGTGGGCTTCAGGAGGATCAGGCTGGCGCCGGGATCGGAGAGTTCGATGCGGCGGCCCCGGGATTCGCGGGTGATCGAAAGGTGGTCGGCCTCGGGATTGTAACCAAACAGGGAAAGTTTGAAGCCGCCCTTGCCCGCGAGGGCGCCATGGCAGCCGCCGCTGTTGCAACCCGCCTTTGAGAGGGCGGGCAGGACGTCGTGGCGAAAGGAGATGGGGTCCGGGGCCGCTTGGAGGCCCGCGATGGCGAATGCGCAGAGAATTGAGCGAAGGACTGACTTCACGCGAAGAGCTCCTTGATGGGTTCGGTGCCGAGGTCGGTGAGGGTGAAGGGGCGGCCGCCGGGGCCGGGCAGGTGCGAGGCGTGGTTGAAGCCAAGGCTGTGGAAAATGGTGGCGACAACATCGCCGGGCTTGACGGGACGCTCGGCGGGAAAACCGCCGATGGGGTCGCTGGCGCCGACGACCCGGCCGCCTTGCACTCCGCCGCCCGCGAAATAGGTGGTGAAGCATCCGGGCCAATGGTCGCGCCCGCCGGCGGGGTTGACTTTGGGCGTGCGGCCGAATTCGGACAGGTTGGCGACGAGGGTGGTGTCGAGCAGGCCGCGCTGGGACAGGTCCTCAATCAACGCCGTGTAGGCCTGGTCATACATCGGGCAGACGATGTCCTTCATCCCCTCGATGGAGGTGAATGGCTTGGAGCCGTGGATGTCCCAGGTGATTTCGTCAAAGACGGTGAGAAAGGTGTTGATGGTGACAAAGCGGACGCCGGATTCAACGAGGCGGCGGGCGAGCAGGCAGCATTGGCCAAAGCGGTTCATGCCGTAGCGTTCGCGCACCGCGGTCGGCTCCTTCGCAAGGTCGAAGGCGGACCGCGCCTGCTCGCTGGTCATCATGCGAAAGGCGGCCTGGAAATTTTCGTCGAGCAGGCGGGCGTCCTCGCTGGCCTCGAAGTCGGCGACGGCCTGTTCGACGATGTCGCGCATTTTGCGGCGGCGTTCGAGGCGATGCGCGCCAATTTGGTCGGGGGGCAGTAGGTCGGGGGCGCGGAAATCCTTTTTCGAGGGGTCGGCCATGAGGGCGAAGGGATCGTGGGCTTTGCCAAGAAAGCCGCCGGCCTGTCCGCTGGGGAGGTTGCCGCCCCCGCGGCCCATCAATTGGGGCAGGACGACGAAGGGAGGCAGGTCTGTCTTCCGGCCCATCAGGTAGGAGGCGACGGAGCCCGCGTGCGGGGTTTGGATGCCGCCGCTGAACCGCCGGCCGGTCTGCATCATCTGCCAGCCCGCGTCGTGGACGGCGGCGCCGTCGTGATGGCAGGAGCGGACGAGGGAAAATTTGTCGGCGATTTTGGCGTGGAGGGGGAGCAGCTCGGAGATTTGGAAGGAGTCGGACTTGGTGGAGATGGGCTTGAAGGGGCCGCGAATTTCACTGGGGGCGTCGGGCTTCATGTCCCAGAGGTCGATGTGGCTGGGGCCG
>CAZSXX010000171.1:0-5138 GCA_964611245.1 uncultured Verrucomicrobiota bacterium
CCAATTCGCAATTCTCAAAACTGGCGAGGTGGGCTGGGGAATCCGCGCCGGAGCCTGTATCCGGACGGGACACCTTTGCGCAGTTTCCGGACTGGGGATGGGGCGGGAAAAATAAAGCGGCGGTTGGCGCCATTCATGCGGACGGAGGGTTTAGGACAGCATCAGAAGAAATAGTGACTGTTAGATGAGCGCCCCGTTGAAAGTGTTGGTCGTGGAGGACAGCGAGAACGACGCCGAGTTGTTGCTGCACGCATTGGCGCGGGCTGGCTACAAGCCGACCGCCCGGCGGGTGGAGACGGAAGTGGAGATGGAGGCCGCCCTGACGCAGGACCACTGGGATTTGATCATCTCGGATTATGTGCTGCCGAGCTTCAGTGGGCTGGAGGCGCTGAAGGTCGTGCGCGAAAAAGGGATGGACATCCCGTTCATCATTGTGTCGGGCAAGATTGGGGAGGAGGTGGCGGTGGAGGCCCTGAAGGCGGGGGCGCACGATTATCTGTTGAAGGACCGGTTGACTCGGCTTGGGCCCGCGATCGACCGCGAATTGAGGGAGGCTGGGTTGAGGCGGCAGCGGCGGCAGGCGGACCAGGCGCTCCGGGAGAGCGAGGAACGGTACCGGCGATTGGTCGAATCATCGCCGGAAACGACGTGCATTTGCGCGGCCGGGCACCTTGTTTATGTGAATCCCGCTGGAGTCAGGTTGCTCGGAGCGGGATCCCCCGTGGAGTTGGTGGGAAAACCGTTTGTGGAGCTGGTGGAGGAGAATTGCCGGGAGTTGGTTGGGGAGCATCTGCGCCAGACGGAATTGGGGGCGGAAGGGGCGTTGTTGGAGCTGCGGCTGGGGCGTCGGGAGGGTCCGGCGGTGGTGGTGGAGATGATCTCCAGCGCGATCACGTACCACCGGGAGCAAGCGGTGCAGATCATTTGCCGGGACATCACCGCGCGGAAGTTCATGGAGGAGCAGATGAACCACCGTGACCGGATGGAGGCGATCGGGAGGCTGGCCGGGGGGGTGGCGAATGACTTCAACAATTTGCTGGCGGTGATCACGGGATACGCGGGCTTGGTGCAGTCCGGCCTGCCGGCGGATGACCGGCTGCAGGAGGATGTGGCGCAGATCACACGGAGCGCGGACCGCGCGTACGCGCTGACCCAGGAGCTGACGGCGTTGAGCCGGAAACAGGCCATCCGGCCGACGCCCATGAACATGAACGCGTTGCTGGTGAAGTGCCAGGGCATGCTGTCGAGGGTGGTGGGGGAGAAGATAGAGATCCAGACGAACTTGGCTCCCGATTTGTCGCTGATCCATGGGGACACGCCGCAGATGGAGAACCTGCTGATGAACCTGGCGGTGCGCGCGCGGGACATCATGCCAAACGGGGGCCGGTTGGTGTTCCAGACGCGGAACCTGACCGTCGAGGACAAGCGAAGCCTGCCGATCACGGAGCTGAGGTCCGGGGATTTCATTTGCCTGTTGGTGGCGGACAATGGCGCGGGGATTCCCTTGGAGGCGCAGGGGCACGTGTTTGAGCCATTTTTTGGCGGGACCAACGCGAGGTCCGGGAGCGGGCTGGCGCTGGCGACGGTGTACGCGACGGTGAAGCAGCACGGGGGGCACATCAGCTACCAGAGCCAGGATGGGGCGGGATCCATTTTCCGGATTTACCTGCCGCGAATCCCGGTGATCGCGGCCCCGAGCGGGGCGCGGGGGACGATTTTGGTGGTGGACGACGAGGGGCCGTTGCGGGAGTTCGCGCGGGTGGTGCTGCGGCGGGCTGGATTCCAGGTCATCGAGGCAAGCGGGGGCCAGGAGGCGCTGGATTTTTGCGAGGAGAACAGGCCGATGCTGAGCCTGATTTTCACGGACGTGATCATGCCTGGAATGAGCGGGCCGGAGATGGCGAGGCGGTTGCTGCAGTTGTATCCGTCGGTTCCGGCGCTTTTCACGAGCGGATACAGCCGTTCGGTGGTGGTGGAGAACGGGTCCACATTGGCGGAGTTCGACTTCATCCAAAAGCCCTACACCGCGGAGGAGCTTTTGAGGCGGGTGCATCAGATCCTAGCGTTGGCCGCGGGGAAGTAATGGAGAGGATGGGCGGCTTGGGGGACTGGAGCGGCTGCTGGATCAACGGGTTGCGAAGCCGCGGCGGGAGAAAAAATTGGTGGTCGAACGCTTGACAGGCAGAGGTCTGCTGATAAGGTGGCCCGCTCCGCTTAAGGCGGAGTTTTTAATTTTATGAAACGCCAGTATCAGCCTTCGAAGATCCGCCGCAAGCGGCAGCACGGTTTTCTGAACCGGAATTCCACCAAGAGCGGCAAAGCCACCTTGGCGAACCGCCGCCGGGTGGGACGGAAGCGGTTGACCCCGGTGTGACCGCCGCGAAGGCGCAGGCTCGCGTGGGAAAGGCGGGATTCTTTTTCAGGCGCTGAGCCCCGAAAGGATGCAAAATCCGGGCAGGTTGGGTTTGGGCCGCCAAAAGAGGGTGAGGTGGAGCGCGGAATTCGCGCGCATCAAGGAGGAGGGCAAGCGGGCGGTGAAGGGCTGCCTGATATGCAACTGGGTGGAGCAGGCGGGGCGGGACGGGGAGCCGATCCGGCTGGGAGTTGTGACTCCCAAAAGCATCGGCGGGGCGGTGGCCCGGACGCGGGCGCGGCGGCTCCTGCGGGAGTGTTTCCGGGTGAACCAAGGAACGTTGAAGCGGCCGCTGACGCTGGTTTTGGTTGCGCGGCCGTCGATTGTCGGGAAGGGTTTCGCCGCTGTGGAACGGGACTATTTGAACTTGATTCGCCAGGCGAGGCTGGCCGCGCCGCAATGAGTGGAGCGCGGTTCGAGCCAATTCGGTGGGTGGCCGAGGCTCCGAAATGGGCGCTGATGGGCGGGGTGTTGTTTTATCGGATGGTTCTGTCGCCGATCAAGTTCGCGCTGCTGGGGCCGGGGAGCCGGTGCCGCTTTGAGCCGTCGTGCTCGGGGTATGCCTTGGAGGCATTGCGGGTGCATGGGGCGTGGCGGGGTGGCTGGCTGGCGGTCCGGCGGTTGGCGAGGTGCCACCCTTGGGGGGCGTTTGGGCCGGACCCGGTGCCGCGCAAGGAATTGAAAACCGCAGGGGGCGGGCGCGGAGGGCGCGAGGCCCGCAGTTGCTGCTGAGTCAAAAAGATTTTCATGGATCGCAAGTCGATAATCATCCTGGTGGTCACGGTGGGTTTGTTTCTCACGTGGACCCCGCTGGTCAACAAGATATTCCCCCCCATTCCCGCTCCGGCGCAGCCGACGAACGCGCCGGCTGGAGGGGTGATTTCATCCATCACCAACGCGACCCTCAGCGCGGCGCCGGCGGGAGGGCCGACCATGACGTCGTTGGGCGGGAGGCCTCCCGCGTCGCCGGTGGGCAGGGAGGAGAACCTCAAGATCGAGAACGAATGGGCGACCTACCAGTTCTCGTCGGTGGGCGGGGGGATCAAGCTGGTGGAGTTGAAGGATTTCAAGGCGTATGTGGGGTGCAAGGCGGACAAGGCGGCGACGAACCCCCCGGCGACGCTGAACAAGATGGCGCCGGCGCCGATGTTCACGATCCACGGTCCGCAGGAGTTTTTGGGCGACAATGTGTTCCGCCTTTCCTCGCGCGGGCAGACGGTGCGGGCGGAGAAATCGCTGGCGAACGGCTTGACGCTGGTGAAGGAGTTCCAGGTCCTGAGCAATTACCAGGTGAAGGTGAACGTGCGTTGGGAGAACCGCGGGGAGGAGGCGGTGAAATTGCCGCAGCGCGAGGTGGCGTTCGCGACCGCGACGCCGATGGGGGCATTCGACGAATTGCGGACGCTGGGGGTGGATTGGTTCGACGGGAAGAGCGCGCACCGGACGGACCGGACATTTTTTGAGCCGGCGAGCTTCCTGTTTTTCTACAACCGGCCGGCGAAGCTGGAGTATTCGGGAGGGGCGAGCAATGTGATCTGGGCGGCGGCCCACAACCAGTTTTTCACGGCGATCGTGACGCCGCAGTTCCCGGCGCCGCGCGTTTTTGGGCGGCCGGTTTCGTTGCCGCCGCCGCTGGCGGAGGAGATTGTGGGGGAGGCCCGCACGGTGGTGAAGCCGTCCGGAGTGGTGGGGTCGTTCGGGTATCCGGAGGTGGAGATTCCCGCCGGGCAGAGCTTCGTGGAGGATTTCCATTTGTATGCGGGGCCGAAGGAGTACAAGACGCTTTCGAGGCTGAGCAAGGACGTGGACCTGGTGATGAACCTGGAGGGTTTCTGGGGTTGGTTCGCGAAGATGCTGCTGCTGGCGATGAATGGACTGGCGGGTTTTGGGGCGTCGTACGGGTGGGCCATTGTGCTGATCACGGTCATCCTGAAAATCGCCTTTTATCCGTTGACCGCGGCGAGCATGCGGTCAATGAAGCGGATGTCGACGCTGCAGCCGCAGATGAAGGCCCTGCAGGAAAAGTACAAGGACGACCCGGCCAAGATGAACAAGAAGCTCCAGGAGTTCATGAAGGAGCACAAGATCAACCCGCTGGGAAGCTGCCTGCCGCTCCTGTTGACGATCCCTGTCTTCGCGGGTTTCTGGAAGATGCTCTACAGCGCGATCGAGCTGCGGGGAGCCGGTTATCTTTGGGCGTGCGACCTTTCGGCGCCGGACACGCTGTTTGTGATTCCCGGGCTGCAGATTCCAGTGAACGGCTTTGCGATCCTGATGGTGGTGACGATGATGTGGCAGTCGCACATGACGCCGCCATCGCCGGGGATCGACCCGATGCAGCAGAAAATGATGCGGTACATGCCGCTGATCATTGTGCCGTTCATTTACAACCAAGCGTCGGGATTGACGCTTTACTGGACGGTGCAGAACCTGCTATCGATCTTGCAAATGAAGATGACGCAGGACAAACCGGACAAGCCCGCGAAGGCTGGGCCGGCTTTGCCCGCGGCGGCGGCGCGACGCCAAGGTTGAGATTCATATGCCTGCTGACCCCAAAGAAGTCCTGGAAGAACTGCTGACCCACCTTGGGTTTGAGGCCACCGTGATCCAACATGAATTGGAGGACAAGGGCGGCAGCGTTTTGGAGGTGGAAACGGACGATCCGGGGCGGTTGATTGGGCGGCAGGGGCAGACGCTGAGCGAGTTGCAGTACATCACCAACCGG
>CAZSXX010000171.1:5148-9303 GCA_964611245.1 uncultured Verrucomicrobiota bacterium
GGATCATTTTCCGGCTGGACCCGAGCTTGCCGAAGGTGACGGTGGATGTGGGGAATTACCGGAGCCAGGCGCGGGAGGCGCTGGTGAAGAAGGCGATGGAGGCGGCGGAGAAGGTGCGGCGGTGGGGCGACATTGTGGAGTTGGAGCCGCTGAACGCGTTTGACCGGCGGATCATCCACAACGCGCTGCGCGACGACCCGGGGATCGAGACGCACAGCGTCGAGGTGGAGGGGACGGACAAGAAGGCGATTTTGTTGCGGCCGCGGCATTGAGGGCGCATGGGCGGCGAGGTTTTCAGGCATCGCCAGCGGGTCATTTACGCCCAGTGCACGATTGGCAACCATGTGTACCATTCGAGGTATCTCGACATGCTGGAAGGGGCGCGGGGCGAATTCATGCGCTTCCTTGGGCATCCAGTCCTCAAGCTACAAGAGCAGGATTTCATTTTCCCAGTGATCTCGCTGCGGATGAAGTTCCTCGCCCCCGCCCGCTACGATGATGAGTTGGTGGTGGAGCTTTGGCTGACGGAATTGACGCGGTTGAGGTTGACGGTTTGCGGCCGGATTTGCGGGGTTGACGGGCGGATATTTGTGGAAGCCGAGACGGACCACGTCTGCACGAGCATCCACGAGAAGCCAAAGCGGATGCCGGTGGATTTGGTGGAGCGGTGCCGTCCATTCTTGAAATCGGCCTGAGGGGTTGGGGCGGGTCCCTTGGAAGGAACCCCGGGCAAAACAGAAAACGGGAAGGAGGGGGCAAATTTTGTTGTTTCGCCGGGCGGAGGGAGGTGTAAGGTTCCAAATATCCCATTTAGGACCCTGATATGTCGAACGCGATTGAACCATCGAACGTTGAGCTGAAGGCAAAAGCATCCACCGGCGAAGACAATGGCAGCGGCGCCGAGCGTCCCAAACCAAAATTTCCCGGCGTGCCCGTGACGTGCAACGGGAACCAACTGGTGGCGCAATACGTGGAGACGCGGGTGACAGATGGGGGGATATTCTACCCGATCACTCCGTCGACCGAAGGCGGGGAGATTTACCAGGGATCGTACGCGCAAGGGGAGTTGAACGTGTTTGGCGGTTCGAAAATCGCGATCGAATGCGAGGGGGAGCACGCCGCGCAGGGAGGGGCGACGGCGTTCGCGGTGGCGGGAAAGCGGGCGGTGAATTTCACCTCGGGGCAGGGGATCGTGTACGCGATGGAGCAGTATTACCACGCGCCGGGGAAGTTTTCGACCATGGTCCTGGAGGTCGGGGCAAGGGCGCTGACGAAGCATGCGCTGAATGTGCACTGCGGGCATGACGATTTTTACGCCGCGCTGGACACGGGCTGGACGATGCTGATGGCGCGGGACGCGCAACAGGCGGCGGACCAGGCGATCATCCTGCGGAAAGTGTGCGAGTTGACGCTGAATCCGGGGATGAACATCCAGGATGGGATGCTGACGACGCATTCTGAGCGGACGTACCTGGCGCCGGAGGCGGAGCTGCTGCGCGAGTATTTGGGCGCGCCGGATGACACGATCGATTGCCCGACGGAGGCGCAGCGCGAGCTGTTTGGGCCGAAACGGCGGCGCGTGCCGGAGATGATGGATTTGAAGAATCCCATCCTGCTGGGGCCGGTGCAGAACCAGGAGCACCACATGAACGGGGTGGTGGCGCGCCGGAACAATTTCAACGAGCCGATCCTGAATTTCCTCATCCGTGGCTACGAGGAATTTGGGAACCTGACGGGCAGATATTACGGATTGCTGTGCGAATACCGCGCGACCGACGCGGAGACGGTATTTGTTTCGCTGGGCTGCGCGGCGGAGAACATCGAGGAGGCGGTCGATTATTTGCGGGAGCATCGCGGGGCTTCGGTGGGGTCGATCCACATCAATGTGATCCGCCCGTTTCCGGAGGCGGCGGTGATCACGGCGCTGCGGGGGAAGAAGAATGTCATCATCCTGGAGCGGACGGATGAGGGGATGGCGGGGGACAACCCGCTGGCGCGGGACATCCGCGCCGCCCTGGGCAAGGCCCTGGAGGTCGCGCGGTATGGCGGCGAACTGCCGGCGTTGACGCCGGAACAAACCCCGCGGATTTTCCGGGGCGCCTATGGCATCGGCTCGCGGGATTTCCGGCCGGAACACACGTTGGGGGCCTACGAATTTGTGGTGGGCCAAACGGTGCGCAAGGACGGCCGGAGCGCGGCGGATGGGACGACGTATTTTGTGCTGGGGGTGGACCATCCGTACGCGGTGGTGTCGAAGGACCGGCCGTCGCTGCTGCCGAACAAGGCGATCGCGGTGCGTTTCCATTCGATCGGCGGCTGGGGGATGATCACGACGGGAAAAAACTTGGGGATGATCATCGGCGATTTCGGCAATTTGCTGTGGGAGCAGGCGCCGATCACCGACGAGTATGGGCGGCCGTTGCCGAAGCTGCATGTGATGGCGAACCCGAAGTATGGGTCGGAAAAGAAGGGGGCGCCGACGAATTATTATTTGGTGGTGGCGCCGGACCGGATTCGGGTCAACTGCGAACTGAACCATGTGGATGTCGTGCTGTGCTGCGATCCGAAGGCGTTCACGCACACGAACCCGCTGGAGGGGATCAACAAGGGGGGTTGCCTGGTTTGGGAGTCGAGCGAAACGCCGGAGGCGGCGTGGGAGCGGATTCCTGAAAAGCACCGGCAGTTCATCCGGGACAATCATATCCGGATCTATATTTTGCCCGGCTTCCGAATCGCGCGCGAGGCGACGGACCGGACGGAATTGCAATTGAGGATGCAGGGGAACTCGTTCCTCGGGGCGTTTTTCCGGGTGTCGCCGTTCTTGAAGGACAACGGGATTGATGAGGAGACGTTCCATGGGGTGGTGAAAAAGCAGTACGAGAAAAAGTTCGGACGGTTCGGGGACGCCGTGGTGACGTCGAACATGAAGGTGATGATGGATGGATTCTCGATGGTGCAGGAGGTGAAGTATGGGCCGGTGGAGGCGGAGGACCGGTCGAGCATGCGCAACCCACCGCTGCGGCCAATCAACGCGCCGCCGATCAATCCGACGGCGGGCGTGGGGGCGGTGAGCGGGTTCAGCTTTCCGGTGGGGCAAAATTCGCGGGCGCCGTTCCAGACGCTGGCGAAATTCGATTCGGAGTTCCGTTGCGGCTTGGGTTACCACCAACCGGCGGGGGCGCTCGCGTCGCTGGGCGTGATGGGGGCCGGATCGGGGGCGACGCAGTCGAAGTATGTGGCGCGGCGGGAAACGCCGGTCTATATCGCGGAGAATTGCACGCAGTGCATGGAGTGCATCACGGCCTGCCCGGACACGGCGCTGCCCAATTTGTCGCAGGAGGTCGGGACAGTCCTCAAAACGGCGGCGATTTTTTACGTCAAGGACCTGGTTGAACAAAAGAAGCTGGTCGGGGAGTTGAAGGGGATCGAGGAGCGGGCGCGTGCGCGGATGGTGGCGGCGGTGGAGAAGCGGGAAAAGGTTCCGTTCAAGGACATCGTGCGCGGGGAAATCGAGGCGTTGGCATCGATTTCGGCGGAGGCCAAGGAGCAGTTCACGGGAATCATCGACATGCTGCCGCTGGCGTACAGCAATGTGCCGGCGATCTTCCGGAGCGTGGAAAAAAAATCGCCGGGGAGCGGCGGGCTATTTTCGATTTTTGTCTCGGATTTGTGCAAGGGCTGCGGGGAATGCGTGCAGGTTTGCGGGGACCATGACGCGCTGCGGATGACGCGGGAGACGGAGGAGCTGAACGCGAACCTGACCAGCGCGCAGATTTTTTCGCGGCTGCTGCCGGACACGAGCCAGAAATTCCTGGGCTTGTACAACGACGCCACGCCGACGGATTCGCGGGAGGCGGCGCTGCGGAACCATTTGATGGTGCGGCGGAATTATGAGGCGCTGGTTTCGGGCGACGGGGCGTGCGCGGGCTGTGGCGAGAAGAGCATCCTGCGGGCGGCGGCGTCGGTGACGGAGGCGTACATGCGGCCGCTGTACCACGCCAAGGCGAAGAGGCTGCGGGAGAAAGCGAGTTTGCTGGAGGCGCAGGGTGTGGAGAAGCTGCGGGCGCTGAAGGAGCGGAGCGAGGCGGAGTACCACCTGTTCCGCAAGTCGGTGGCGCATGTCGTGATGGGCCTGGGCGGGGAGGATGAGGAGGA
>CAZSXX010000172.1:0-9276 GCA_964611245.1 uncultured Verrucomicrobiota bacterium
CCGAGCGGCGACACGCTCGGCGCCGAGTTGGTGAAGGCGCTGCGCGCCGAGCCCGCCCTTTCCGCTCCGCAGTTTTTCGGGGCCGGCGGCCCACGCTTGGCCTCCGCGGGCATGGAGCAAAACCTCGACCTCGCCGCCCACGCCGTCGTCGGAATCTGGGAGGTCCTCAAAAACTACCGCAAATTCAAGCGCTTCTTTGAGCAACTCCTCGGCCTGGCCCTGGAACGCAGGCCCGATGCCATCATCCTGATCGATTTCCCCGGCTTCAACCTGCGGTTCGCCAGGGAGCTTCGGGTGCGGGCCGCCCGCGTCGGCTGGCGCCCAAAACTCGTCTATTACGTCTCGCCCCAAATCTGGGCCTGGCATGAGTCGCGCGACGTTCAAATCGCGCGGGACATCGACCTGATGCTCGTGATTTTTCCATTTGAAAAAGGTTGGTACGAGCGGCGGGCCCCTAACTTGCGTGTCGAATTCGTCGGCCATCCGCTCATTGGCCGGCACGCGGACTTCAGGAAACCACCCGGGGAAGGCCACGAACTCCTCCTCCTCCCCGGCTCGCGGGAACGGGAGCTTCGCAAGCACCTGCCCGTGATGGTGGAGGCGGCCCGGGCCGTCCAAACCGCCGGCGCCCCCCCCTGCCGCATGGTCCTCCCCTCGGAGTCCCTCCGCGACATGGCCGCCGCGGCCGTCCGCCAAAACGGCATCGAACTCCAGGTCGGCGGCCTCGCCGACGCCCTCGGTCGCGCCTCCGTCGCCATCGCCTCCTCCGGCACCGTGACCATGGAATGCGCCTTCTTCCGCGTTCCCACCGTCGTCCTCTACAAAACCTCCTGGAGCACCCACGCGCTCGGCCGCCGCTTCATCAAGGTGCAATTCCTCGCCATGCCCAACCTCCTCGCCGACGAGGAAATTTACCCGGAGTTCATCCAGGACCAGGCCAGCGCCGGGAATTTGGCGCGGGCCGCCGGTGAGCTCTTGCGCAGCCCCGACCGCCGCGCGGAGATTCGGAGGAAGCTCGACGGGGTCATCGCCACCCTCGGCGAAGTGGGCGCCAGCCAGCGGGCCGCCGGCCATGTCGCCCGGCTCCTTACTTGCTGATTCCCCGCTCGCTTTTGCGGATGAACGCGGTCAGTTGCTGGACTTCCGGAAGCGGCGGAAGCTCCGTCTCGATCCGGGCCAACGCGTTGGGGATGGTCAGCTTCTCTCGAAATAGGATCTTGTAAGCCTGCTTCAGCGCCGATTGCGTTTCCTCCGGGAATTGATTCCGGTCCAGGCCCACTTTATTGATTGTCCGCGTCACGGCCGGGTTCCCGTCGGCCAGCATGTACGGCGGCACATCCTGCACCACTTTCGAGCATCCCCCCACAATCGAGTAGGCCCCAATCCGGCAGAATTGGTGGATCGCCGCCAATCCGCCGATGATCGCATGGTCCTCGACCGTTACATGCCCCGCCAACGTCGCGACGTTCGACATGATGACATGGTTGCCCAGCTCCACATTGTGCGCGATGTGGCAATACGCGAGAATGTGGTTTCGCGATCCAACCCGCGTGACCTCTCCGTCCGACGTGGCGCTGTGGATGGTCACATATTCGCGGAACGTGTTGCCGTCCCCAATTTCGGTCCGCGTCACCCCCCCCTTCCATTTCAAGTCCTGCGTCTTGAGGCCAATCGCCGCGAAAGGAAAAATCTCGTTGCCGCTCCCGAGCCGCGTGTGCCCATCCACCACAACGTGGGAATGCAGGATGCACCGTTCCCCAAGGATGGCGTGCTCGCCCACCACGCAATAAGGCCCGATCTGGCAGTCGGCGCCAATCGTCGCGCCGGGATGGATGATCGCTGTGGGATGAATCATGATTACGCGTCCATCAAAACGAACGCGACCTCAGCCTCGCTCACATTTTGCCCGTTCACCGAACAAACCCCCTTCGCCTTCCCCAGCTTCCCCCTCACCTTCGTCAGCTCCACGTCGATCACCAGCGTGTCCCCCGGATGCACCGGCTGCCTCCATTTCACGCTTTCCGCCGACATGAAATAGGCGATTTTCCCCATGTTCTCCAGTTTCTTGAGCATCAGTATCCCGGCCACCTGCGCGATCGCCTCCAGTTGCAGCACCCCCGGCATGATCGGATGGCCCGGAAAATGGCCCTGGAAATAATTCTCGTTGATCGTGATGTTCTTGGACGCGACGATCCGGTTCCCTTCGATCTTCAGCACCCGGTCCACCATCAGGAACGGCGGCCGGTGCGGCAGCACCTTCATGATTTGAATCACGTCCATCGCGGTCGGCTCGGCCGCGCCCGCACTTTTTCCCGCCTGCGCGGGCGCCTCGGCGGCGGCCGGGGGCGGGGTGAAGGCCTTTGTGGCCACAAGCGGCTTCCGGTCCTGGGCCTCTATTTTTCGCGCCAGCTCGCAGTTGGAAGTGTGGCTCGGCTTCACCGCCACCACATGCCCATGCAGCGGCCGGCCAAGGAGCGCGAGGTCGCCCACGATATCCAGCATCTTGTGCCGGACAAATTCCTCCGCATACCGCAGCGGCTCATTCGTCAGCACCGCGTCATCCCGGATCACCACCGCGTTCTCCAGGCTCCCCCCTTGGATCAGTCCGTTCTTGATCTGGAATTCGATCTCCTCAAAAAAACAAAACGTCCGCGCGGCGGAGAGTTCCTTCTCGTACGTTTCCGGGGTGACCTCAAGGCTGAAAAACTGGGTGAACCGACCCCCGGCGTCCGCGCTCGTGCAGGTGATCTTGAATCCCTCGTGCGGAAAGACCGACATCATCGTCTCCCCTGCCTTGATCTCGATCGGGACCGTCACCTTCAACGCCTCCCGCCGGTCCGCCTGCGGAAGGATCCCCGCCGCCGCGACCAGCTTCACATACTCACGCGAGCTCCCATCCGCGATCGGCGGCTCATTGGAGTCCAGCTCCACAATCGCGTTGTCAATCCCCAGCCCCGCGAACGTCGAAAGCACATGCTCCACCGTGTGGACCTTCACATTGCCCTTGGCGAGCGTCGTGGAACGGTTCGTCTCGAAAATGTTCTCCACCCGCGCCTCGATCTCCGGCCTCCCCTCAAGGTCCACCCTCCGGAATCGGATCCCCGTGTTGGGCGCCGCCGGAAGGAACGTCATGTTGACCCGGTTCCCGCTGTGCAGCCCAATGCCGGAGTAGCTGGCCGTCCCTCCCAAAGTTTGTTGTTGCAACACCGCTGGAGTAAAACAAATCCCGCCGCCCATTGAAAAGGCTGATTTCGGCGGGCGGACCCACCCCCAGCCGGCCGATCAGCGCGTCCCCATGCCCACCGACTGCACCGTTTGGAACAGTTTCCCCTCCGTCTTGATCGACGGCGCGATGATGATCTCAGTCTCCTGGAACTGGCGGATGTTCGCCGCCCCCACATTCCCCATGCACGTCGTGATCGCCCCAACCAAATTTTGCGACCCGTCATCCACCGTCGCCGGGCCGAACAAAATCTGCCGCAGCGACCCGCTGATCCCAACCCGGATCCGCGTCCCCCTCGGAAGGTTCGCGTGCGGCGTCGCCATCCCCCAATGGTACCCGCGCCCCGGCGCCTCCTCCGCCCGGGCGAACGCGCTCCCCACCATCACCGCGTCCGATCCGCAGGCCAGCGCCTTGCACACGTCGCCCCCCTTGCTCATCCCCCCGTCGGTGATGATCGGGATGTACTTCCCGGTCTTCTTGTGGTGGTAATCCCGCGCCGCCGCGCAATCCACCGTCGCCGTCACCTGCGGCACCCCCAGCCCCAACACCCCCCGGCTCGTGCAAGCCGCCCCCGGCCCCACCCCGATCAGCACCCCCGCGATCCCCGTCTCCATCAATTCCAGCGTCACCTTGTAAGTCACCGCGTTCCCGATGATCACGGGAATCTTCAGCCCCTTCACAAAATTCGCGAGCTCCAGGGATTTGTACTGCGTCGAAATGTGCCGCACCGTCGAGACCGTCGACTGCACCACAAACAGGTCCGCCCCCGCCTCCTGCGCGATCGCCGCGAACCGGTCCGCCTTCTGCGGAATCGAGCTCACCGCCGCCAACACCCCCGCTTTCTTCAGCTCCTCCACCCGCCGCGCGATCAAATCCTCCTTGATCGGCTCCAGGTAAAACTTCTGGATCAGCGTCGTCACCTCGTCCTTGTCCGCCTTCAGAATCTGGTCAAGAATCTCCTTCGGGTTTTCATACCGCGTCTGCACCCCCTCCAAATTGATCACCCCCAGCGCCCCCAACTTCCCCATCTCAATGCAGAATGGGACATCCGTCACCCCATCCATCGCGCTCGCCATGATCGGGAACTTGAGCTTGATCGCGTTCCCGTCAGGGCAGGGGATCTCAAAGCTCGTGTCCACCTCCGCCGGGTTGATCGTGATCTCCCCCGGCACAAGCGCGATCTCGTCGAAGCCATACGTCACGCGGGCTTTTCGATTGCGGCCAATCCACATTCCCATAATTCAATTCTCTCTGTTAAAGGTCGCTGCTGGCTAAAAAGTGATGACCTCATTCATGCACCCGCATTGCGGGCAGCGCGAACGGTCCACATCCGGGTCGTCAGTGTAGACGAACGCACATTTTCCGCACCGGAAAATGTGGTCCTCGCTCGGCTCCGGCTCAAACCGTTTCCGGCGAAGTTCGGAATATAGGACCAGAAACCCGAGAGTCAAAAGCAAACCGATCAAGTACGCCAAAATGATCAGGTCAGGGCTCATTTTTTGCCTGCCGCCGCTGCCGCCACCGCGTTCGTCCCGGCCGGCGCGTCCGTGAACCATTGGAACACCAACTGTCCCCATTCCATCGTGTCCCGCTCCCCCACCGCCCGGAATGGCAACGCCACAAACCGCATCGAATCCGCGATCCCCAACGCCTCCAAGTCCGCCGCCCGGGACCCGCTCCCCGCCAACACCCTCGCGCTCAACGGAAACCCCTCCGCCTCAATCCCCACCTGCACCACCGTGTTGCTCAGCACATCCCCCGCGCGCTGGATCGGAAGCTCCGGCAATTTCGACGGCGCCCGACCCGCAATCGGCCCATAAATCTCAAGCAGCGACCGCCGCGCCGGCGGCGGGATCGAAAACTTGAGGAACGGCAACCGCGCCGCCGGACGGACAAACTCCGCCCCCGGGTCCAGCGCCATCGGCGTCCGGGTGTAAGCCAGGAAACGCGGCGGCGAAGCCGGGTTCGTCAGCGTGTGGATCGCCTCCGGCCGCGTCAGCCACGCCGGCGCCGAAAACCCATGCGGATGCGCCGACGCGAACACCAGCGGGTCCGTCAAATCCAGCGTGACCTGCGCCCCTCCCGACCCCGGGCGCGCCGCCGCCGGCCGCGGCGCCTCCGCATGCGCGATCCGCGCCAAAATCGGCTCCCGCGTGTGGAACGCGAAAATCGCCAGGAGATGCGCCGCGAAAAGCGCCCCCGACACCGCCCAAATCCGTTGCCGCGTCCACCTCATGGCGCCTCCGGGTCCACCGGCTTCAACGGCGGGCGCGTCCCCAGGATCACATCCCGGAAACCCGCCTTCCGCGCCATCTCGCTCAGCCGCACGAACGTCTCCACCGCCGTCGCGCGGTCCAACCTCAAAATCAGCGTCAACGGCTCCCGCGCCTGCGCCGCCGCCCGCGCCAACTTCGGCTGCAAGTCCTTCTCGTCCACCAACTGGTTCTCGTAAAACAACTGCCCGCTCAGGTTCACCGCCACCACCAACGACGGCGATTTCGACCCCGGCTGGTCCGGCGAAACCGGCAGCTCAATCCGCGTCCCCGGCGACTCAAGGCCGATCGACAACTCCGCCGCCAACGCCCGCACCGCCATGATCGCCTCCGGCGGCGTCGTCGGCTCCGTCTGGATCCGCAGCGCCGCCGGCCCCTTCGCCTTCGCCGCCTCCGCCCGGATCCGCTTCACAAAACCCTGCTGGCTCATCCTCGAAACCCCGTTGCTCGCGTCCCCAAAATGGAACAACCCCTCCCCGTCGATGTACAACGACGGCCGGTTCGTGTCCGCGCTCGGATGCAAATCCAGCCGCACCCCCGGCACAAAAACAATCTGCGAATGCAAAAACAACAGGATCGCCGTCGTGAAAAAAAAGCACGCCACCGGCGCCACATCAAGCTGGCCGCGAAAAATCCGGGTGTTGCGCGGGAATTTCATCCATTCTTCCCCGGCCGGATCTCCGACACCAAATTCAGGATCTCCGCCGACACCTTCTCCATGTCCAGCACGATCGAATTCACCCGGCTCACCAAATAATTGTAGCCCGCGTACCCCGGGATCGAAATCGCCAGCCCCACCGCCGTGCAAATCAGCCCCTCCCAAATCCCCTCCGAAAGCTGCCCCACATGCGCGTACAACCCCGCCTGCTGCAGCCGCGCGAAAATCCGCATGTAACCCAAAATCGCCCCCAGGAAACCCATCAACGGCGCGATCTGCGCGATCGTCGCCAGCACATTCAACTTCTCCTCCAGCCGCGGCACCTCCACCAGCCCGGCCTCCTCCAGCGCCTCCCGCACCCCCTCCCGCCCCCGCTCCCGGTTCAAAATCGCCGTCTTCACCAGCCGCGCCACCGGCCCCGGCGTCGCGTCGCAAATCGACAGCGCCTCCACCACATTGTCCCGCTTCAACACCGTCCTCACCCCCGCGATGAACTCCGCGGAATTGATCTGCGCCCGGTGGTAATGCAGCACCCGTTCCACAAAAATCGCGATCGCGACGGCGCTGGTGGCCAGCAACAGCCACATCATCAACCCGCCCTTGGCCAGCAGCATCGGCAACATGCCCGCTACTCTAAGCCACGCCCCATCCCGCTCAAGCTCAACATTGCGCGCCCGCTCCTGGGAACCTTCGGGGAAACCGGCGGAAAAATTGGCTGTCCGACATGGATTCGAACCATGACAAACGCCTCCATACGGTCATGTGCGGAACCTGAACGCTCGCCGCTGAGGGAGCGGCGCACAAATCGTGGCTCAGGCGGCGGGCCAAGCGCGAAAAAAAACGGGGACAAATTAGCGGCACGCCACATTGCGTCGCCTTCGATGAAGTCCAATCATCGCGAACACTCCTAAGCACAACAGCGTCAACGGCGGAGGTTCAGGCACAAGGGTGAACGTGACCTGGGCGGTGATGTTTCCCACATCGAAAGAAAACCAGCTCAGAGTTTGAAAATGATTGTAAATCGACGCGCTCGTCGGAATTGTGTCGCCGCTCAACGTAAAGCCTGACGCGTCAAAAAATGTCAGTCTTTGGGAGCCTATAAACGGGGATCCGAACCCGCCCATCACCACAGAATGCGGTGAACCCGGGGCTATGCCCAAGTTGACACTGAAGGCATTGTCCGCCCGCGGGGAAATGGAAAACGGATTGCCGGCGATCATTCCGCTGTACAGGAAATTGGGGGATGAATACGTCCCGTTTCTGGTGCTGGCGTTCTGGTCAACCGCCAAGGAGTCGATTGTGAATTGTCCGGAAAAAACCGAGCCCACCTCTGTCCCGGGAAATGCCGGGGACGGGACGTCGCCGTTCCAGTTGATTTGGGTCACCCGGCCGTTGAAGCTGAAGCTGTGCGTGCCCTGCCCGCTTGCGGCGTGGATTGCGCATCCGACGAGCAACAAGCGAATGCCAAAGTGGGAAGGCAACGTTTTCATCGGGCGCAGTTCATTTTATCGACCCTGCCGCGAAACGGAATCAGGAAAGTTGGCTGTCCGACATGGATTCGAACCATGACAATAGCCTCCAAAGGGCCATGTGCTACCATTACACCATCGGACAAACCGTCACCGGCCCGGTTCTTCTAAACGACCGCCGCCCCCTTGTCAGCGAAAATTTGCCCACACCCCCCTCCAAATTCCCGCCGCCCCCTCCCGGACCTCCCCAACCATCACCCCAAACCCCCTCCACATCAAGCCACCCCCACACTTTGTGCCCCCTCCAACAAAGCGGCGCAGCCGGGGCTGCGATGTTGACGCCAAAAGCGTCCTGTGCAAAAGGCCTCGTGTTTCGATTCCCCAGCCGCCGTCAACAAACCAATGCCGTTCCGCGGCGGGTCAAGCGGGTTGTTCGGCGGCCGCTTTTGAGTGGGTCCACATGGGGGTCAAATCATCGCATTTAGCATTTGACATGCGAAGGCCGCAGCGGTCTTATCCCGGGCATGGCTCGTTCTTTGCGCTTGGTCCGCCTCGGCGTCTGGTATCACATCACCGCCCGCGGCGTGGAGCGGCGTCCGATCTTTAAGGACGACCGCGACCGCGCCCATTTCGTTGAGTTGCTCGGGGAACTGGCCGCTCGCTTCAGGCTTCGCCTCCTCTCCTATTCACAGCCCAATGCCGTAATATGATAGAACGCTATTACCTCGGTGCGTACTGGTGGGATCGAAAAGAGTCTTCGGACGCATGTGCCGAGCGCCTGCACCGCTTTTTCACAATGGTCGCAAGCTGCGATCCAAGTTTCGCGGGTTGGTACCAAAGTGGAACGTCTCGCCAGCGTGCCCTTGAGAACGAACTCTCTATCGACGTCTTAACTCTTCGGTCTCTCCTCCTTCAAGGGCGAAATCGCACGGATACGGATGGGACAGTTATTTCAGATCTCGGTTTCCGGTTGAGTGCCTGGAACGGCGGGCGAGGAGGCGGAGATGTGGTGTTAAGAGTGCATTGCGGAGGGCATGCCGGGAACCCGCATATCTGGAATAGCTGTGTCATCGTTTTGCCGGATGAAGGAAGCGCAATTGAAAGAGTGCTATCCATTTCAATTCTTCAGCGCCTATTAGAAGCTGTCATTCTGTGCTTCGAGCCAGATTGGGCAACCGTTATACCGGAGTCTATTCGAGATTCGGATCAGATTCTGTCGAATGAACCTCTTAGTAGCACATGGGGGTCAAATCATCGCATTTAGCATTTGACTTGCGAAGGCCGCGGCGGTCTTATCGTAAGCGTCACAGCAGGCGCCTCTCGTAGAATTCGTTGGCGGTCGTAGCATGTCTGCCATGACTGAATCAGGAGCCCTTCAGAGATTCTCAAAACCGATCGCAGGGGCCGCGTGCGCCACACGGCGCAGCGGCGGGAGCAACTGTTGGCCGAGTTCGAGAGAAGCGGGATGTCCGCGCCGCAATTTTGCGAAGTCACCGGGCTGAGCTATTCGACCTTGGCCACGTGGCGGCAAAGACGACGGCGCCCAAACGCCGCCCTGGCTCCAGCGGCCCCGGCCCCGGTCCCGGCGCAAACGGTGCGTAGCACATGGGGGTCAAATCATCGCATTTAGCATTTGACTTGCGAAGGCCGCGG
>CAZSXX010000173.1:0-9209 GCA_964611245.1 uncultured Verrucomicrobiota bacterium
GCCGCCGGCGAGCCATGAGGAGTAGCAGGCGCTGTGGTGCCCGCGGCCCTTGGCGCCGTCGATTCCGGGAGTGCGTCCAAACTCCGTGGTCCACACCACCAGCGTCTCCTCCAGCATGCCCCGCTGCTTCAGGTCGCGGAGCAACCCAGCGATGGGTTGGTCAATGCCCTTGGCATGCTTGGCGTGTTCCGCCATGTCGCCGTGCTGGTCCCAATTGTTGCTGGAGCTGCCATCGACCAACTCGATAAACCGGACGCCGCGTTCGGCAAGGCGGCGCGCGACCAGGCATTGCCACCCGAAGCCGTCCGTCTGGCCACGCTTCATCCCGTAAAGGGCCAGCGTCTCCTCGGATTCGCGGGCAAGGTCAAACACTTCGCGCGCTTCTGTCTGCATGTGGAAAGCGGTCTCGAACGTGCGGATGCGAGCGGCCAGTTCATGGTCATTGGCCCGCGCATGCAAATGCTGGCGGTTGAAGGCCTCGGCCAGGCCGAGCTCGAGCTCCTGCACTTCAGTGGATTCTGTGCGGCGGTCCAAGTTGGCGATGGGCTCCTTGCCGGGGATGACACGGACGCCCTGATGGTAGGCGGGAAGAAAATCGTTGTTGAAAATCTGGGTTCCGGCGTAGGGCATTTGCGGCGCCAGGACCATGAAAGACGGCAGGTTCTTGTTCATCGTTCCGAGGCCGTAGCTGACCCAGGATCCGATGCTTGGACGGGAGAAGAAGAACGAGCCGGTGTGGATGCCGAGAGTCGCCTGGTAATGCTCGTTGTCATTCGAGTTCATCGACTTGACCAGGCAAATGTCATCCATGCGGGAGCGGAGGAACGGAAACAAGTCGCTCACCAGCGTGCCGCATTTCCCGCCGGGCTTGAACTGCCAGCCAGGCTTGAGGAGTGTTTTTTGCTGGTTGGACAACCCGCCGCCCGCGCCTGTGGTCTTGCCGTCGGCGGCAAAGAGTTTCGGCTTGAAATCAAATGTGTCCATGTGCGAAACGCCGCCATTGGAGAAAATGAAAATGACGCGCTTGGCCCGCGGGGCAAAATGCGGGGCTTTCGGGGACAGGGGATCCGATCCCGATTCAGCGAGCAGGCTTGAGACGATGCCCGGCAAAAGGAGGGACCCGCCCACCAGGCTGCGGATGGCGTCGCGGCGGCGAAACAGTTGGGGGGGATGTTTCATCAAGAATGCATGTCAATCGAGGTAAACGAATTCATTGAGCCGAAAAAGTGACCGGGAATACGCCTGCCAAGATTCAAGGTCCAACGCGGCTGGATCTTTTCTCTTTGCGGCAAGCCCGGCGCGGATCCTTTCGAAAAACCGGGCGCTGGCTTCGATTTCCGAATGGGTCGGCTTGCGCGCCAAGGCGAACTGGCAGGCGCGCTCGACGCGGGTGGCCGGCGGTTCCTGGAGGATGCGTTTCGCGAAGCGCCTGGCCTGTTGGTGGACGAATGCGTCATTCAGCAGGAACAGGGCCTGCAAGGGAGTGGTGCTGGCGGTGCGGAACGCAGTGCTGGCCGAGGGGTCGGCTCCGTCAAAAATGGCCAGGTAGGGATCGCGTTGGATGCGCTGGGTCATCAGGTAAACGCTCCGTCGGTCGGTCGGATAATGGGCCTTGAACGGGTTGTGCTGCGTGAACTTGAACTCGGACATTGGCGGGAAAGGATGGGGGCCGGGGGCGCGGAGGTCCAGCTCTCCCCCGAGGGCGAGCAAGGTGTCGCGGATGGACTCAGCATCGAGCCGGCGCCGTGGAAAGCTGGAAAGAAGTTCATTGGCAGGATCTTGCTCCAGCGCCCTGGAGGAACGGGCGCTGGCGAGTTGATAGGTCGCAGAAAGCATGATGAGCCGATGCATCGATTTGACGGACCAATCGGATTCGACAAATCGGAAGGCGAGGAAATCCAGCAGTTCCGGATGCGTGGGCGGCTTGCCCTGTTTGCCGAAATCATTGGGAGTGGGGACCAGGCCGCGCCCGAAATGTTGAAGCCAGATGCGGTTGACCATCACCCGGGCCGCCAGCGGATTTTGGCCATCGACAATCCAATCCGCGAGGCGCAGGCGACCGCTCGATTTTTCGTCCTCGGGCAGGTCTTTGCCGGAGAGGGCGCGGAGGAAATGGCGGCGAACCAGCGGGCCCGGCTTGGCGGGGTCGCCTTTCAGTTGGACGCGGACATCCTCGATCTTTTTCGCTTCAGCAACCGCGTAGGCTTGCTCGAACGGGGGCGGAGACGCTTTGTGGTGATCGAGGGCTTTTTTGGCGCCGGCTAGCGCTTTCTCGGCCTTTCCCTTGGCGGGGCTTGCGGCGGATTTGACTTCGGCTTCAAGACGCTTCACCTCCGCCTCCAGTTCGGATTGCTTCTCCCGCCGCGCCTTCAGCGCGGATTCAACGACCGTCGATTCGGCGAGCGGGACGAAATCCCGCTGCCTTTGATCCAACTCGATGCCGGGCCATGGATAGCGCGTGCTGTGGAAAATGCCATAGAGGCCGTAGTAATCCTCCGCGCTGATCGGGTCGAACTTGTGGTCATGGCAGCGGGCGCAACTGACGGTGAGTCCCAGAAAAGCGCGCCCGACATTGTCGATGGTGTCCTCGATGGTGAGGTGCTGCGGATAGTCGTCCACACGGGAGCCAAAGCGCCGGGCATTGGCGATGTAGCCCGTGGCGATGATTTGTTCGCGCGCCGCCTCCTTGCCCGCCGCCGGCAGGAGATCGCCCGCCAGTTGGTGACGCACGAAGTCGTCGTAGGGAAGGTCACGGTTGAAGGCATTAATGACCCAGTCTCGGTACTTGTGAATTTGGGGAATTGGGAAATCAGAATTGTCGCCGGCCGTGTCGGCATAGCGGACCACATCGAGCCAATGTCGGCCCCACCGTTCGCCATAGCGCGGCGAGGAGAGGAGGCGGTCCACAACTTTGGCAAACGCATCGGGGCTGGAATCGGCCAGGAATGCGTCGATCTCGGCTGGAGTGGGCGGGAGCCCAGTGAGATCGAACGTCGCGCGCCGGATTAGGACGCGGCGGTCGGCTTCGAGCGACGGAGTCAGGTCCGCCTTTTCGATTCGGGCAAGGATGAACCGGTCGATGTCGTTCCTGGGCCAGCGCTTGAGCCTGGCAACGGGAGGGGCGGCGTCGGTGACCGGCTGGAAAGACCACCAAGAGCGGGCTTTGGACGAATCGACTTTTTCGACGGGCGTGGAGGCGTCCTCGCCGCGTGGATCCGGGGCGCCCATGGCCACCCATTTTTCCAGATCGGAGACCTCATCGGATGAAAGCGCTTTTTTGGGGGGCATTGCGCTGTCTTCGTCGAGGCGGCGCACGGCTTTGATCAGGAGGCTGTTTGCGGCGTCGCCCGGAATGATGGCCGGGCCGGAGGCTCCGCCCTTGAGGACCGAGGCTTTTGAATCGAGCAGCAAACCGCCGCGGACTTTGCGGGAGGTGGCGGCATGGCATTCAAAGCAGCGATCATGGAGGAGAGGGCGGATGCGCATTTCAAAAAAGGCCAACTGCGCGGGGTCCGCGTCACTGCGAACTGGCGCGGCCCAGAGGAGGGCCAAAAACATCCACCCGAGAGCTCTCACAGTTGGGCACGGAGTATGACGATGGGCGGGCGCGGAGGCAATCCGGATCGGGACGATTTTTGGTTGCGTTCAAAGATTGGTGGGCGAGCGTTGGCGGATGGAAAAGTCGACGACCGAACTGTCCATCGGGGGAATGACTTGCGGCAACTGTGCGCGGCATGTGACCGAGGCGCTGCGGGAAACGCCGGGGGTGGCCAGCGCCACGGTTGACCTTGAAAAAAATCATGCGGTCGTCCGGTGGCGGGGGGGCGCTGGGGAGGACGTGGATTCGCTTGTGGAGGCGGTGAAGAAGGCGGGATACGAGGCCGAGTTGGCCAAGGAAAATGAGGCCACGAAACGGGGGCCGCTGCGGGGGTGGCAGTTCAACGTGGCGTTGGGATCCATCGCCACCATTCCGATGATCATCAGCGAATGGGCGTTCGGGCTTGGGATGGAGCGATGGTACCACTGGCTGGCGTTTGCGCTGGCCACGCCGGTGCAGTTTGTCGCCGGGGCGCGGTTTTACCGCGGAGCCTGGCGGCAGGCGAAATCCGGCGGCTCGAACATGGACACTTTGGTGGCGTTGGGGTCGACGACGGCATACCTCTTCAGTGTTGTCCAGCTTCTGCGCGGCGCGCATGGGCACGTCTATTTCATGGATTCCGCCGCCATCATCACATTGATCAGCGTCGGACATTGGCTGGAAACAAAGGTCTCGGCGAGGGCGGAGCACGCGTTGAGGAGCCTGTTGGATTTGGCGCCGGACACGGCGAGGCGGGTGCGGGACGGCGTGGAGGAGGAAGTGGCGGTGAATCAACTGCGGCCGGACGACGCGATCAATCTGCGGCCGGGCGACCATGTGCCGACGGATGGAATGGTGATCGAAGGGAGGGCGGCCGTAGATGAATCGATGCTGACGGGAGAATCCTTGCCGGTCGACAAAGAGGCGGGGTCGAAAGTATTTGCGGGATCAGTGAATCATGACGGCCGGATGACCGTCCGGGTGACGGCGCTCGGCGAGGAAACGGCGCTGGCGAAGATCATCGAGGTGGTGCGCCGGGCGCAGAGCAGCCGGGCCAAAATTCAGGAGTTGGGGGACCGCGTCAGTTCAATCTTTGTGCCCATTGTGATCGGCATCGCGGCGGCCACGGCGGCGTGGTGGTTTTTGGCGCCCGACCACGCGCGCGCGACGGCCAACTTCCTGAGCGCGTACCTCTGGCATCCGCACTTGGAGGGCGGGAGGGCGGCAGGGGCGGTCTTCCACGCGGCGGCTGTGTTGATCATCGCCTGCCCCTGCGCCATGGGGTTGGCCACTCCGGTGGCGATCATGGCGGGCGCAAATGTGGCGGCGAAACGGGGCATCCTCATCCGGGACGGCCGGGCGCTGGAGAAGTCGGGGACAATTTCGACGATCCTCTTCGACAAAACCGGAACACTGACTGAGGGAAAGTTGAAACTGGTGGCGTTCGAGGATTTCGGAGCGGTCCCCCAGGCGCGCGAGTTGGCGGGCGCGCTCGCGTTTCCGTCGCGGCATCCCCTGAGCCGGGCCATCGCCACGGAGGAGGCCGGGAACCTCGAAAACTGGCGGGAGATTCGGGGCAGCGGAATATCCGCGACGCATGAAGGGCAGCCAGTCCGGCTCGGCTCGGTGAAATGGAATCAATCCGAGGGAGTGGATTCGGCGGATGCGAAGGAATTCATTCAAAAGTGGGCCGGACAGGGCGCGTCCGTGCTGTTGCTGTCGGTAGGGACTCGCCTGGCGGCCGCGATTGCGTTGATGGATTCCGTGAAGCCCAACGCGCGGGATGTGGTCGAGTCGCTGCGGGCCCAGGGGAAGGAGGTCACAATGGTGACGGGGGATCTGCGGGTGACGGCGATTTCGATAGGGCGGAAGCTCGGGCTTGGCGAGGAGTCGGTGTTCGCCGAAGTTGCGCCGGAGAAAAAAGCGGAAATCATTCAGGGATTGCAGGCGAAAGGAAAGCGGGTGGCGTTCGTGGGAGACGGGATCAATGATGCGCCGGCGCTGGCCATCGCCGACTTGGGAATCGCGCTGGGGTCGGGGGCTGACGCGGCGCGGCAGGCGGCGGACGTTGTTTTGTTGCGGGCTGGGCTGGAGGCAGTGCCTGAGGCGCTGGGGATTGCGAAAGCCACGCTGCGCACGATCAAGCAGAATTTGTTCTGGGCATTCTTTTACAATGCCGCAGGAGTGCCGCTGGCGGCGTTCGGGTTTTTCAGCCCGATGCTTTCGGCGGCTGCGATGGGCGTATCGGATTTGATCGTGATCGGAAATGCGCTCCGACTGAAGAGGTCTAAAAGAGGGTCGGCGGCGTCCGCATCCACTGATCGCTAAAGGCAATAATTCCGACCTCCTTGACTACTGTTCGGTGAACTAGGCCGCCGCCGCACCTCAAAGTGGTGTGAGAGTGAACGCTTTTTCGACTGTAGCCAATCAGGCAAAAAATGGTTTGCTCATCAGGCAATCCCTGATCCCGTGTTTGGATTGCTTCATGGACGGGGCTTGCGTATGAAAGCCGGATGACGCCCGAAGCGCTAGGAATCATTGCCGGGAACCGGTCGCTGCCTTTCGCGATGGCTCGAGAGGCGCGCGCGGCCGGGATCGGGCGGTTGGTGGCGGTGGGATTCGAGGGCGAAACTTCTCCTGAGCTGGAAAAGTTGGTCGATGAGATGGTGTGGATGAAGGTCGGACAGCTTGGCAAGTTGATTGATGCGTTTGCGAGTCGGAGGATTTCCCAATGCGTGATGGTTGGCCAGATCGCGCCCGGCAACCTGTTCAACCTTCGTCCGGATTTGCGCGCGATGGGAATGCTCTTTCGGCTCAAGGAGAAAAACGCGCACACCATTTTCGGGGCGATCGCGGATGAATTGCGGAAGGAGGGCATCGAATTGATTTCGGCGATGCCATGGCTCACTTCGCAAATGCCGAAGGCTGGATTTCGGATTGGCCAGATGACGCCGGAGCAGGAGGCGGATCTGGCCTATGGATTTCGAATCGCGAAGGAGGTGTCACGCCTCGAAATTGGCCAAACGGTGGTGGTCAAGAACGGGACTGTCCTGGCGGTGGAAGGATTTGAGGGGACGGACCGGTGCCTGCAACGCGGTGGCGAACTCGCCGGATCGAACGGTGGGGCGGTGGCGGTCAAAGTCTCCAAGCCCGACCACGATCTCCGGTTTGACCTTCCGTGCGTTGGCGACCGGACGATTCAGACCTGCGCAAAAGCCGGGATCGCGGTCCTGGGTTTCGAAGCGGGGCGAACCATCCTTCTGAATGAAGACGAGGTGAAGGGCCTGTGCGCGAAGCACAAGGTCCATTTATGCGCGATCGCGTGAAGTGGTGTCAGTGCATTTCGACTTCGCAGGTTCCCAAGCCCTTGCGGTAGTAATTGAATTGGACGTTGGGATGGTCGGCGAGGAGGGACATGGGGACGGCGGAGTCAGGGAGTCCTTTTGAGATCATGAAGGCGGTGAGGCGCTGGCCGAAGGGGTTGTCGTGGTTTCCGGCGTGCCAGATTGAAACTTTGTCGGCTTTCCAAGTCTCGTAGGGGCCGACGCTGACGGCTTGTTTGGGGACTCCGGCAAGGTTGCCGCCGCCGGAGGTTCTAGCGTTCTGGACGAGGGTGACGGGGTGCAGATCGACCACGCGAGTCCGGAGTTGCCGATATTCGCTGGGGCTGGGGGGGGCGTCCTTGTAAGCGCCCTCGCGCCGGGGTGGATCGTTGAACGCCCAATGCTTTATTTCGCCTTGGCCGCCCTGCATGACGAGGCACCGGACATCCTCCCAAGACCCGCGGTATTCGGAGCCGCTGGTGCTGGGGAAATGGAGGTGGGAATCGGGGATGCGCAGGCCGGGCTGGATGCGGTTGAAACAGAGCTCGCGGTCGGCGCGTTCAAAAGAGAGCGGATGGTCGGGACTGACAGGACGGCCATTTTCAACCCATTCGTCCATGCCCCAGAAGTGAGCGTGTTTGAGGTCCAGGCCGAGGTCGTTGACGAGCCGGGCGACGAGGGGGAGCTGTTCAGTGGGGCCAATGGGGCCGCAAATCCCGGTGGGGTTGTCCGGAGTCGAGGCGCGCCAGGCGTGGATGTATTCGAGGGCCTCGGCGAGGTAGAAATCTTCGAGGGTGTCGTAGAAAACGACGCGGAAGCCTGGGCGGGAAAGCTGCTCGACGTCGCGGAGGGTGAGCTTGGCGACGTCGGCGAGGAGGGACGAATCAAGTGTGGTGTAATCCCACCAGTCGGGGGCGATGGAGCTCAGTTTGCGGGGCATAGACGGTCAGGGTTGGCCGGAGTATGGATTGAGATGGACATAGGGCGCAAGCGCCTCCCGCAAAGGATCGGCGCCGGCCGGGCAATAGCCGAGGTGGTTGCGGCGGCGCCAACCTTCGGCGTGCTGAAATTGGCCGGACATTTTCCCCAGCTCCAGTGACATTTCGTCGAGGACACCCAAGTACGAGTCCATGCCTTGAGTGGCATCAAGCCATGATTTTTGGGAGGTGTGCGCGGCCAACGCGAGGCGTTTTTGGGCGTGGGTTGAAGCGGTGTTGATGAAGTAATCGGGCGCAATGGGTTCGTTCAACGGCCCGCGCAGCCCATGGGGCATCGCGTGATACACGGTGACGTCGCCCGCGACATGCTTGC
The DNA here is from genome assembly GCA_964611245.1 of uncultured Verrucomicrobiota bacterium. GTDB lineage: Bacteria > Verrucomicrobiota > Verrucomicrobiia > Limisphaerales > SXQI01 > CAZSXX01. The sequence continues at coordinate 8,212 of CAZSXX010000173.1, forward strand.
GGCGCGGAGTGGTGAGGAAATTGGGTATGCCCCGGGCGAACGCGGCTGTGGCGGCGAGGCGGGCGGTGTTGATGTGGTCCTCCATGTAGTCCTGCGGGGAGGGAATCAGGAGGATGGACGGACCGACTTCGCGGATCACGGCAGCGAGCTTGCGCAGGAGCGGGACCGAGTAAAGGATCTCTAGGTCGTCGCAGATGGATTTGTGGAATTGGGCGCCGAGCAAGTTGGCGGCGTTTTGGGACTCGCGGCGGCGAACGACGCGGGTGCGGTTGGGGGAGAGGCGCATGCTGCCACAGTTGCCGCTGGAGAGGGTCATGTAATGGGTTTGCAAGCCGGCTTCCTTGAGCAGGAGAAGTGTTCCGGCCATCAAGAACTCGATGTCGTCGGGGTGGGCGGCGATGGCGAAGGCGCGGGCGGGCTGGGATTTTGGGCGGGGCATGGGGATCAAAAAGTTGGCGGAAGGGGAGGGAGTCGAACCCCCGGTAGGGTTGCCCCTACGCCTGATTTCGAGTCAGGTGCCTTAAACCACTCAGCCACCCTTCCAGCCATGTTACTTTCTGACATTTGCCGTGGCGGTTCCACAGGGCTTTGGAGACGTTTTTTCCGCCGTTTCCAGCCTGTCCGGCGGCGCGCGCCATCCGCGTGCTTCAACCGTGCCAGCGGCGATCAATGTAGGCACGGGTCGGGATCGGCGGCAAGGGCATTCGGCGGCGATGGGCGGGCGCGCAATGAGCAATGAGCAATGAGTAGTGGCGGGAGCTCTGGAGGCACATTGGGCGTGGTTGGGGGTTTATGGCGGTGGCGCCGGGGGTTCACGGGGATCGGCAGGATGTTGCGAGGGGTTGGGGGTTTGTTGCGCGTTGTTGCACGTTTGTTCCGTGATGTTGCGCACTTGTTGCGCGTTGTTGCGCATTTGTTGCACGGGCGTTGCGCGTTGTAAGTGTTTGCGGGGAAGCGAGTTGGGATTGGTTCTTGGAAATCGGGGTGGTGAAAAGGGC
>CAZSXX010000174.1:0-9166 GCA_964611245.1 uncultured Verrucomicrobiota bacterium
GTCACCAATCCTTTCGGCTCAGTCACCAATTCAGTCGCGCTCAACGTCGTGGCTGCCCCCCCAACCTTCATTCAAAATCCCGTCTCCCTCGCGCGCGTGTCGGGGTCGCCCTTCAGCTTCACCGCCGTAACCGGCGGCAGCACCCCACAGACCTACCAGTGGCAGACCAATGGCGTGAACATCGATGGCGCCACCTCCCTCACTTACAATGGCGTCGCCTCCGAGGCCCTCAACGGGGTCGCCTTCACCCTCGTCGCCAGCAACGAAGCGGGCACCACTCCCAGCGCACCCGCCACTGTCAGTGTGCTTCCGCCGGCCTCGGGCTACAGCGCCTCGGTCCTCGCGAATTCGCCCATTGCTTATTGGCGTTTGGGTGAATCCTCAGGCTCCACTGCCTTCGACTACATTGGCGCCGCCAACGGCACCATCTTCAACGCCGCATTGGCCCAGGATGGGTATTCCATTATCGACGCCAACCGCGCCATCGCCTTCGCCGGCGACAACAGCTACATCGGCCTCATCCCGGGTTCCGCCATCAATTTTGAAGGCTCCAACGTCAACTTCTCCATCGAGATGTGGGCGAAAGGCGAACCGGATCAACCGGATGAATCCACACTCATCGCCAAGGGCACCGGCTCCGAGGGCACCACCGGAAACGAGCAGTTCGCCATCGACATCGCTTTTGGCCATTATCGATTCCTCACCCGCGGCAACAACAACGTCATCTACTCCGCCGAGGCCGCCGTCGGCCCCGACGGCACATGGCAGCATGTTGTCGGCGTCTATGACCAATCCAATCCCGAGGCCCCGGAAATGCGCATCTACGTCAACGGCGAATTCTCCGGCAGCGGCCCGGGCCGCCCGCGTTCCAACAACGGCGTCCGCGCCTCAACTTCCAACGTTTCCATCGGCTCAAAACGCCTTGGGAACGCGCCCATCCACGACGGGACTTTCGAGGGCGTCATCGACGAAGTCGCCATTTACAACGTCGCTCTGACAGAGGAGGCCATCCAGGCCCAATACGGCACCGCCTACGGGCCCAATACGTCGCCCCGCATCGGCGTTCAGCCAAAAGCCGTGACGAATTACGTGTCCCTCCCGGCCACCTTCTCCGTCAGCGCGTTCGGAACCATTCCCTTGACCTATCAATGGAAAAAGAATGGGACCCCCATTGATGGCGAGGTCGGTCCCAGCCTTACCATTGATTCCCTCACTGCCCTCCACGCGGGGGATTACTCCGTGTCCATCGTCAACTCGGCTGGCAACACCAACAGTGTGTCCGTTCCATTGGTCGTCCTGCCCGCCCCAACAACCACCCCCGCCATTCCCGGCCTGGTCGTCCACCTTCCCTTCGACGACACGCTCATCGACTCCACCGGCCGCGGCAACGATGGCGTGGCCATCGCCCAGACCCAGACCAGCAGCAACGTCGTGGCCGCCGCGTTTGTCGATGGGCCCATCGGCCGGGCCGTGCGCTACGCGTCCGACTTCGGGCCTCCGGGCCTCCCCGGCGCCACCACCACCACGAACACCAGCTATGTTTCGTTGGGGGTGCGGCCTGACCTCCAGTTCGGAACCGATGTCGATTTCACCATCGCCTTTTGGGTCAAGCTTGAGGACAACTTCATCGGGGGCGACTTGCCCTTCTTCACCACTACCACCGGTTCCCTCGGCGGCCAGGGCATCGTTCTTTCCCCGGCCTACGGATACGGCAACGGCAGTGGCAATGCGCCCGATCCCGCCCCGCTGAACTACGGCGGATGGGGCGTCTCGCTCTATGATGCTGGATCCGCCAACGGCGCCCGCGTCTACGGCGAGGTCGGCAGCATCAACGATGGTGGTTGGCACCATCTGGCCTACGTCTTTGATCGGGACGAACAGGTCGTCACCTACCTCAACGGTCGCTTGGCCAAATCGTTCAAAATCTCCGGCACCACCACCGCCGCCGCCAAGAACATCGACACCGGCGCGGCCGCGGTGATCGGACAGGACCCGACCGGGCTCTACCCGGAAACCGGCAGCGGGAACATCGATGACCTAGGCGTTTGGCGCCGGGCCCTCTCCCCGCTTGAAGTCGCCTCGATTTACGTCGCGGGCGCCGTCAACAACCTGACCTTCATCGCCGGCCAGTTGGGCGTTTCAAAGTCGGGCGAATCCATCACCCTCACTTGGGACGGCGGCGTCCTTCAGGAATCCGCCACGGTCGAGGGACCCTACGCCGACGTCACCGGCGCCACCTCTCCTCGGACGGTCACGCCCACCTCGGGCAACAAGTTCTACCGGCTGAAGTTCTAAACCAGTCGAATTGTCATGCGTGCCCTCTCCCCCTCGCGGGGAGGGGGCTTCGCTTTTTTTACCCTCCGCCCGGATGGATTTACTTTCATAATCTGAGTCGAGTCGACCTCCTGCATTTGGCGTTTTTTCATTCATGACGTACAGTGCCCTTGCTTTCAGGCCCATGAATTTGCTTTCCAGGACATTTCTTTTGGTTTTGGCCGCCGTCGGCCCACTTTTTACCCTGCCTCTCCGCGCCTTCGAAGACATCCGGTTGGCGGACGTGCCCGACTACTCATGGTTCGCAGGCTGCTTCGGCACCGCCTCCGGAAATCTCATGGGTTATTGGGACCGCCATGGCTTCCCCGATTTTTATCGTGGGCCAACGGCGGGCGGCGTGGCCCCCTTGAACAGCGCGGGCGCGAACGCCGGCATTCGTTCCCTTTGGGCCTCACGCGCGGGTTTGGATGGCCGTCCCCTCGATCAACCCGGCCATCTGGACGACTACTGGGAGAATTTCGGCTCGGACGGCATGGGCACCTACGAAAGCGGCGCCACCGATCCCCACCTCCTCGCCGGACGCGCGGAGCACGCCCCCGATTGTGTCGGCGATTTCATCGGCGCCAGCCAGAACAAATGGGGCGACCTCAACGGCGAATGCCGCGGCAACATCAACGCCTTCGCCTTCAACTACTGGCAACAGGACGGCGGCCGCCGCGAAAATTATTTCCCAGCCGGCCCCTCCGGCGCCCCCATCCCCGACATCCAATCGGGCTGGATCAAATGGGCCGAGGCGCACGGCTCCCAAGCCAACACGTTCTCGCAATTGGCCGATTTCAACCCCCACGTCCCGCCCGGTTCCGGATTCACCTTCGAAGACCTCAAGGCTGAAATCGACGCCGGCTATCCGGTCCTGCTTTTCCTCCAGAACCCGGGAGCTTTCAGCCGCAACCTGCCGGGGTTTTCCGGCGGCAATCCCTTCGTCCACGCCATGCTCGCCTACGGTTACGTCTCCGACACCGACCTGCGCGCCGTCCGCTACCGCACCAGTTGGGCCAGCGGCGACCGCAGCATCGCCTCATGGTCGTCCGCGGCATGGGAGGCGGGCTTGGCCGTTCGCGGCGTGATCGGTTTTCGCCCACTTCCGAAAATTCGCTCGGTTCAGCGCAAGCCCGACGGTGTCCACCTCACTTGGGATGGCCCCTCCTCCACCCTCCTGAATGTGACAACGGGCGCCTCCACTCCGGTCCACTGGTATGTCATCGAACGGTCCGATGTGCTTGATCCGTCCAGTTTTGAGCCCGTCACAGAACCCTCGACCCTCCGTGAGGCTGTCATCCCCGACTGCTGCGAGGGCAACGCTTTTTTCCGTGTCAAGTTGATGGCGCCCTGACGCGCCGCCTACCGCAGCATCACCCCGATCCACTCGTCCACATTCCTGCCCGTCACCACCACAAATCGTTTCTCAAACTCCGCCCTCGCGTCGCCTCCCAACCTGGTTCCGCCCCCGGGCGCCCCCGGCCTTGGTATCACCGCTGCCGCGAGCTTGCCTGATCTGAACGTGTGGCGCACCGCCTGCGCGTCGCCAATCATCCGGAAATCCGGCGTCAGCAAAGCGAATATGGGAGGCCCTGGCTCCGTCCAGAAAGCCGCCCGCCTCACCCCGACCGGAAGCCCGACCAAACTGATGATTCCATCGCATTGTGGGTGCCTCCCCATCAAATCCTGGAATGCCCCGTCCTCCATCAAAAAACTCAACGGGGTCGCGCTCGTCGGGTCGATGTAAACCGAACCCGGATCCCGGATGGCTTCCGGCCTGAGTTTGGGGAATCCGATGACCATCTCAGTCCCCGCCGCCAGCCCGCGCCGCGCCCCCGCTTCCCCCGCGCTTTGGAATTGGTAAATCTCCGCCGGCCTCCCCGGCAGCTCGGAAAATGGGTTGGACACCAGCAGCACCGCTTTTGGGTGCGCCGCCCGCTGGAGCTCCGCCGCCAATTCCCGCGCCGCCAATTCCCGCAGCGTCAGCGGCTTTTCCTTTCCCCCCGCGGTCACGATCCAGAGCGCCAGCAGGCCCAGCGCCGCCCCGCCCAGCCCCGCGATCACCTTCGCCTTCTTTGCCGGTCTCGCCATCGATCAAAAATACGGCGGGATGTTGTCGTTCTCGAACAGCCCGGTGATTCCCAGCGCCTCGAGCCGCCGCTGCCCGCACGCTTCCACATGCCCGTCCAGGAACAGCCCATTCGCCTGCCGCGAGTGCCTCCCATGCACCTCCTTTTCCGACGCCGCCCGGAAAAAATAATACTGCTCGCCGCCCACCCCGCCCCGTCCCCGGCTCGTCGTGTCCGCCACGTGCAAGTATTCGCCCGGCTTCGGGATGCACTCCACCTTCAGCAGTTCATCGAAATTCCCCCTCACGCACTCCGTCGGCGGGTCCTGCCGAACCCCATAGATCTTCACCCAGTTCGTGAAGCGCTTCGGTGAGTAGGTTGGGCAGACGAACAGCTCCCCCGGCAGCCGTTGGTTCGTGCTCAAAAGGCTTCCCCACGATTTGCTCCGGTCAAACGGAAAGTCGATCTGCAGCGTCCCCTCATGGTCCTGCGCGTAGATCAGCGTCGAAATTCCAAGCTGCTTCAGGTTGTTCAGGCAATGCGTTTTCTGCGCCGCCGCCTTGCTCCGTCCGAGCGCCGGCAACAGCATCCCCGCGAGAATGGCGATGATCGCGATGACAACCAACAGTTCGATCAGGGTGAACCCTTTGTCCTTTCGGCTTTTCGTCATTCCAGTTACCCTCGCCCCCGATTAAGCATCCAGCGTACCCAATCTTTCTCGACGGTCAAATGAAAGCCTGCCGTTTCCCTCCCGCTCTTGGGTCGCCTTCCCTCGATCCGCATGCTGTTTAATTCATCCCTCTTCCTCCAGTTCTTCGTCGCCTTCCTGCTCCTTTATTGGGTCGTCCGAAACTCCCTCCCCGCCCGCAACCTCCTCATCGTCGCCGCCAGCTACGCCTTCTATGCCGCCTGGGATTTTCGGTTCCTCAGCCTCCTTGTCTTGTCGAGCCTCGTCGACTTTTTCGCCGGGCGCGCGCTGCATCGCCTTTCCGCCCAGGGGCCCCGGAAAGCGCTCCTCGCCCTAAGCCTGTTTTTCAACCTCGGCCTCCTCGGCTTTTTCAAATACTTCGACTTCTTCGCCTCCTCCCTCGGCGACCTGTTCCTCCAGCTTGGCCTTCCATTTAAGACGCAAACTCTCGGCGTCATCCTCCCCGTCGGCATCTCCTTTTACACCTTCCAAACGATGGGCTACACCATCGACATTTACCGCCGTCAAACCGCCCCCGCCGAAAACCTGGTCAATTTCCTCGCCTACGTTTCCTTCTTTCCCCAACTCGTCGCCGGCCCCATCGAAAGGGCGGGGCACCTGCTCCCCCAATTCAGCCGCACCCTCCAAATCACCCTCCCCATGCTCCGGGAGGGCCTTTGGCTCGGCGTCTGGGGCATGTTCAAAAAGGTCGTCCTCGCGGACAACCTCGCCCCCCTCGTCGAAATGGCCTACACCCATCCGGCTCCGGGCGGCCCCCTCGTCGTCCTTGGCACCGTCGCCTTCGCCCTCCAAATCTACTGCGATTTCTCCGGCTACTCCGACATCGCCCGCGGCTCCGCCAAACTCCTCGGCTTCGACCTCATGGTCAATTTCGACATCCCCTATTCCGCCTCCAGCCTGCGCGAATTCTGGCGCCGCTGGCACATCAGCCTCTCGACCTGGCTCCGCGATTACCTTTACATTCCTCTCGGCGGCGGCCGCCTCGGCCTCTCCCGCACCTGCCTCAACCTTTTCATCACCATGGTCCTCGGCGGCTTCTGGCACGGCGCCAAATGGACCTTTCTCCTTTGGGGCGCCTGGCACGGCCTCGGCTTGGTCGTCCATCGCCTCTGGCGGCTCCGATTTCCGAGTCCCCGCGCGGACTCCCCATGGTCCTTCTCGGGTTGGCTGATCACGGTCGCCTTCGTCCTGTTTGGATGGCTCCTCTTCCGCGCCGATTCCCTCCGCCACGTGGGCCTCCTCCTCGCCCAATTTGGCCAATGGCAAATCCCCGTTTGGTTCCCCACCTACTGCGTCAGCCTTGGCCTCCTGTCCCTGCCTCTTCTCGCCATGGAGCTTTGGCAGCGGTCCAGGTCCAACCTTCTCGCGCCGCTTGCCCTCCCTTCCTGGGCATTTGCTTCCCTGAATGGTCTTTGCCTGATCTGCATCCTCATCTTCTGGGAAAAATTGAAAACCCCCTTCATCTACTTCCAATTCTGATCCCCCGATGAAAAGCCACACCTGCCCAATTCCTTTTCGTCCGCTCCTCAAAACAATCGGCCTGCCCTTGCTCCCGGTCCTCCTCTTCGCCTTGGGAATTCGCCTCGCCGCTTCCCTCCAGCTCCTTCCCCCGCCATTCCCCGCCCTCGACATGGACCGCGCCATTCTCCTTCATCAAGCGCAAGCCGCCGCCACCGACACAAACGCCACCCTTCTCCTCGTCGGCGATTCCTCCTGCCTCATGGACGTCGACGCCCGCGCACTCTCTTCCAAGCTCCCGAATCCGCCCGCCCTGAATTTGGGGACCCTAAGCTACATGGACCTCGACGGTTACGCCCTACTCCTCAAGAAACGCCTCGCCGCGCGACCCACCTCAGTCAAAACCGTCCTCCTCCTCATGCACCCGGAAGCCCTCCGCCTCGGCGCTCCCGAACCATTTTATTCCGATGCGCTCCGCCATTTCTATTCCGCCACGGACCACTGCGAACCCAGCGCCTCCCGCGTTCTCTGCGCCCTCGGCGTCAACATCGCACGCGCCCGCCTCCTCAGCCGCCTTTTCCCCATCGCCCTCCCCGGCGAGAATGGCCACACTTTCGGTTTCACCGACGACCTCCAGCGCATCCTCTCCGCCAACCAAGGCTCCCTCCACGATCCCCGCCAATTCGATCCGCTTGCCGCCCAAGGCAATGCCGAGTATCGCCTCTCCGATCACGCCCGCCGGACCAGCGAACGCTTCCGCTCCGCCATCCCGGACGGCGTCCAGTTGGTCGTCGGCGTCACCCCCGCCCCAGCTTCCTTCGTCCAGCCGAACCATTCCCAAACCGTCGCCGCGATCCTTGCCCAGTGGGCTTCCGTCCTCCGCGCCGACCGGGCCCTCACCAACCTCCCTACCACCATGCCCGACCACCTCTTCGCCAGCCCCACTCACCTAAACGCGGCGGGCCGGCAAATCTTCACTGGTGTCCTGGCCCAAAACCTCCTCGCGGCCGACTGATCGGTTCCGCGCCTTCTCCTACCCTCCCAGTTCCTTTTGCCGGACCTCCGCGACGATCTCCCTCTTCAGTCCATCCGCAAAGAGAGCCAGCCCGAGTGCGAACGAAACAAATCCAAACAGCGCAATCATCGTCGCCCGGGCTCCCTCATGTGAGCCCGTGCTGACCAACGCCGCCAGCGCCGCCCATAAGAGCGCCGCTCCGGCCATCTTCCTCCAGCGTGCCTGCATCTGCGGGGTCATCGCGTTCATTCGATTCCTCCAGTGAAATAGGTTTCTTACGTTGTCAATAAGCCCCCGTTCTCCGGGCCCGGTCAATTGAATTCTCTCCCCCATCCGCCGCTTCCCTTCCCGCCAAAGCCTATCTCCGGTGTTGACGCCCACTCGGGAAGGGACTTTATTTCCCTCATGACCACCAAGCCCATCCCTGATCAATACGACCGCCTTATCCCATCCTTCATCGTCCGCGGCGCCGCCCAAGCCATCCAGTTCTACCAGGACGTGTTTGGCGCCCAAATGCAGATGCGCTTGGACTGTCCCAGCGGCAAGATCGCCCACGTCGAACTCACCATTCGCGGCCACGTCTTCATGTTCGGCGACGAAGCCCCCGAGATGGGCATGTGCGCTCCCCCTCCCGACGGCCCGCTGCCGGCCTCCAGCACCATGCTCTACGTCGATTCCGTCGACGCCACCATCGAAAAAGCCCTCGCTTGCGGCGCCAAACTCATCATGCCCGCCGCGGACATGTTCTGGGGCGACCGCATGGGCAAATTCCTGGACCCCTTCGGCCACCTCTGGGGCGTCGGGACCCATATCAAAGAAGTCTCCCCGGAGGAATGCGCCGCCGCCATGGCGGAATGGAGCAAACAGGCTCCCCCCGCCTAGCCACCCTCGGGCTCGCCCGGCCGCCAATATTCTCTTGCCTTGGCCAACCCCGCCGGGTATTCCCAATTCATGGGCGCTCGGAGCCGTCCTCCCTCCGCCTTTTCGCCGCCGTTCCGTTCAACAATGATCCAATGGGATACCGCGCATGAAACTTCGCCTCAAACTCCACAGTGCCAAAGCCCTTGTCGCCGCCGCCTTCATTTGCCTGGGCGCTTCCGCCCAGGAAAAGGATGCCCCCAAAAATGACGCCAAACCCGCCGCTGAGCAGGATCCCATGGCTCTGATGATGGAGTTGGCCAAACCCGGCGAGAACCACAAACTCCTCGGACAAGGCGTTGGAACCTGGTCCTACACCGTGAGGTTTTGGATGAATCCCGATCCCGCCGCGCCTCCCAGTGAATCCACTGGCATTTCAGTAACCAAGGAGATTCTCGGCGGCCGTTTTTTTCTCACCGAAGTCTCCGGCAAAATGCAAATTCCCGGGCCCGACGGAAACCTGACCGACTTCGATTTCAAGGGCATGAGCACCGACGGCTACGACAACATCAAGAAAAAATTTGTCTCATCCTGGGTCGACAACATGGGCACCATGATCATGTTCATGGAGGGGACTTATGACCCGGCCCGCAAAGCGATCACCTATTTCGCCGAGCTGGAAATGATGCCCGGCGCCAAAGGTAAGGTGAAGGAGGTCATCACCCTCAACGACGACGGCACCGC